>CAYING010000004.1:4375-65244 GCA_964364715.1 uncultured Planctomycetales bacterium | reverse complement strand
ATAGAGGTCGTACTTCCCTCTGTGACATCCACATCCCACGTTCCGTACCGTTTCCACTGCACGAACGACGGAGTCCCAGGCAACGGCGTGAAGAATGTCACGTGAAAATCCTTGATCGGATTCCGTTTCACAAAAGCGATCGTTTCTTCCAAGCTCTCCTTGCTCTCGCCGAAGTTCCCGACCATGAACATTCCGCGCACAGCGATGCCGACCTCATTGGCCCAGCGGATCGCCTTTTCCATCTGTTCAATGCTCTGCTGTTTATTGATCATTTTCAGGATCTGCGGCGAGCCGCTCTCCAAACCATACGCCACCTGCCAGCATCCGGCGCTGTGCATTTCCGCCAAAAGTTCCTTGTCCACATAATCTACTCGGGCAAAAGTAGACCAAGTCACGTCCAATTCTTTGGTTTTCTTTGCTTCTTTCAAAAGACGGCACAATTCAAAAGCATTCTTCCGGTCAAAAACGAACATATCATCGGCAATGAAAATATCGCGGATCCCAAAAGTTTTCTGCAGGTATTTCATCATCTCCATGATATAAGCAGCAGAATGCCGACGAAAACTTGTACCCAGGCCGCGAGGGTTACAAAAATAACACTTCCCAGGGCAACCGCGGGACGTCACGATCGCGACCGACGGCAAACGATACAAATTATCACCGGCAGGATAATAATATTTATTAAGCTGCGGAAGGAGCTTCCATTCAGGCAAAGGCAATTCATCCATATCCTGCAGAGGGGTCCGCTTCGGCGTCATCTGCACTTTACCGTCTTTGTCCCGATAAACAAGGTTGGGGATGTTATCGACCGGCTGGTTATGTTCCAAGGCATCAATCAATTCAACGGTCGTGATCTCCCCTTCTCCGGGAATACCAAAATCAAGTTCGGCGTAACGTTCCAGCGTCGACTTTTCCATAAAAGTAATATGCGGCCCGCCGATGATCGTTTTCACTTCAACGCCGCGCTCTTTGGCAATTGCTTTTACTCGCTGAGCGATCCTGGCAGCCACGCGGATCGAAACCGTGTAAGAAGTTAAACCAACATACTTCGGGTTAAATTTCATTGCTTCTTCGGCAACCTCATCCGCGCCTAAACCCAAAGGTTCCGCGTCAATAACATAAGAAATATATCCATTCTTTCGCAGGATAGCTGCAATTGAACATATCCCCTGCGGAGGGATCGAACTCCCTGCCTTAGCTAAAGCTCCATACAGACGATCCTTTTCTTCTTTCCCGCCGATGGTGGGCCCCGGATGGATGAATACGACCGTCGCGCCTGTCGGACGGCGGGTTTTATCTTCCTTTACGGATTTATAGCTTGGGTAGCGTTCCTTGATGGCCTTAAGCGGCTGGACAGGTTCGCGTTCCACATGCTCATGCTTGGTTAATGTTGTTTCGTTCATAGTGGACTCCGGCTTCACTTTAAACTGCCGCCAAATGAGGTTCTGCTTTATTTTCTGATTTGTTGTATTTGAGTTTCCCAAGGATCGTCCGCCGGATGAACGTCAAAATAACGCGTTCGCCTTTAAGCGTTTCCTTTCCTCTTAAGATATTCCAAACGCTTTTAAGAATTTTCAACGGATGATACCTTAAACGGGTGAAAAAGAATTCACGGTAGGCGCGATTTCTTAACTGATAAACTTCGTCATCAGTCATAAACTCCGACCAGGATTTTGCCTTGGTCATATCGCTGACATTGGCCAATTCTTCCCAAGTCTGTGGAACTTTGCCTTCCGCCTTCAATTTTGTATAAAGCGCAGACCCCGGATGAGGCGTGAAAACCGCATAGGCGAATTCATCGAGCCCGATCCTGGCCATATGTTTGATATATTGGATCGATTGTTCGACATCGTCTTTAGTTTCACCCGGCAGGCCAAGCATCATATAGGCTGCCACATTAATGCCAAGTTTGGAAGCACGTTCAATAACCAGATTAACCTGCTCAAGCTTTTGAGTTTTCTGGACAATATCCTTAAGGACACGCTGCGAACCTGATTCCGGAGCGACGGTAATGTGGTAACATCCCGAGTCCTTCATCGCCTTAAGCATTTCAAAATCAGTGACGCTCGCCCGGATCCCGTTCGGGGTCTGCCACTTGACCTTCAGGCCGCGCCTTTTGATCTCGTTGCACATCTCCAAGATCCTTCGCTTGTCGATCGTCAAATTTTCATCTTCAAAATGAAATTCGGTAACGCCGTATTCTTTGACGCAAAATTCCATTTCATCAACGACGTTCTGGGCGGAACGGATCCTCCAGGAAAAATTCCACAACTGCGGCGTACAAAATGTGCAGCGGTACGGGCAGCCGCGGGATGACAGCATCGTCGTATATTTCGCCTGCGTCGGGCCGTGCGCTTCGTGCAATTCGGAATAACGGTTGTGCGGAAGCAAATGCCTGGCCGGGAACGGCATCGCGTCCAGGTTCTGATTAAATTTAGTTTTAGGCTTAACAATGATCTCTTCACCCTTACGGAACGCGATCCCGTCCATCGCGGGCAAATTTTCATAATGATTGGTGCGGATAGATTCACACAGTTCAATAAAAGTATCTTCGCCCTCGCTTAAAATAACAAAATCAATGGAAGGGTGTTTCAACGTTTCCTTCGGTGTCCCCGAAGGATGCGCCCCGCCGACAACGATCTTTATATGCGGATAGTCTGCGCGAATATGTTTGGTAAGGTCTAAAACGATCGGGAAAGCAACGGAAAAAAGATTAGTGATGCCGACCACATGCGTTGCCGGATCAATGCGGCCTACGATCTCATCATATTTTAAACTGCGGGCGCAATAGGTCGGTTTTAATTCGGTAACTTGCGCAGGGGCCTCCACCAAAGCGTCCAAACACTTTATCTGATAACCTTTTCTCTCGCAAACCGCCCCTAAATACATAACATTGAGAGGCGGCGAGATACCGGCCGCGACTTCGAACTTCGAAAATGCCTGCGGCGGATTAATGACCATGACCCTGAAATCAGAGATACTGCAGAGAGTTGTGTCAGACTTTGACTCGTCAACAACCGTAGATTCCATACCGAACCGACCCCTTTTAGAGTGTTTTTGATTTGGTTTTATTGTAACAAGATTCTGCAAAAACAGAAGTTTTTTATTTTTTAATTGAGAGCCGTTACTTATTGCACCGCATAGACTACGTAGAATTCATTCGCGTAAAGAATAGGAAAATTGAGCGGGAGATCCTTCTCCCGCACCACATGGGTCAGCTGGTATTTCTCATGCCATTGCCTGATCGTTTCTTCATTCAAGTTTTCCCAAAGATTATCCCAGGAACAACGCGGGTCTTTTGTGACAAAAGTCTTCTCAATAGTACATTTTAGGTCATTTTCGAAGATCTCCTGAAACTTATAAGAAGGCTCATTGTTATAAAAAAGGCTGTGGATGGGCGTCTCCGAGTTAATATTAAAAATTTCATGATGCGTGTAATTGAAGATATAACTATAAATAAACGGATATGAAAGAAGCGCTTTACCATCATAAGGAACATTTTCGTCAAAATACCGGAAAGTATCTAAAAATGCCTCCTTTACTTTAACCTGCCTTACTTTCTCGGGGTTATCCGGGCGCTTTAATACGGCTTTTATGACCGGCTTTACCACCGGCAATTTAATGGCCATCACACCGACAGCCAAGAGAAGGATTATCACAGGATTGAATGCCCGTTGCGCGAACCGGTCAACGGATCGGGGAATGCGGATATTGGTTTTATTCAACCATGCATAAATTTTCACCTCAAATATTTCATTAAGAATAAGAAGCACAAAGAAAATATTCTGTGCTGCATAAATATCAAAACCTAAGATCGAGGGAACAAGATTATACCCCCACATAATTAAGAGAGCAAAGACCAACCCAAAATACCTTTTCTGTCTTGCCTGAAAGACCACCAAGAAACTGACAAATATCGGCCAAAGCACATCAGTAATAACAGGTGCGCGTACAAGCTGAGTTTTACTGACCGCCATGATCCCAAGAAGATCACCGAAAATAAACTGTACAAATATAAGCGTGATAACCCCCCAGGCGATGGGCCGAATTTTCTGGCTAGTAAATCCAACGGCAACAGCCTTTTCTACTCCGAACAGCACCAAGATAACAGATAAAATCCGGTTCACAATGAACCCCGGAGCCTCTTGAAAAGCCAAGAGAGGGGACGCCTGATAGCCTAGGGCATAATAAGCGTAAAGATTGGTAAAAGGATCAACCTTTGAGTCTGTTAATCGCTGAAAATATACCCATAAGATCGGAGATGCAAAAATAATAAGAGCTGAGGCATATTGCGCGCACTGTTTAAAGGAAATTTTCCTATCTTTCAGCCACAGCCACGCGAGGGCGAAGAAAAAAGTCAGCAACCACCATGTCGCAAAACCGATGTGAAAATAAAACATGGCGGCCCCAAAAAAAGCGGATGCAAAAAATTTTTCCTTAAGATAAAAAAGGATCGCCAGCATCATAAAAATAGCGGCAGCAAACTTCGGCTCCGCCCACGGAGTGGGCGAATTAAAGATGACCCATAAAAAAGTTAAAATCGTAATGAACTGATCCCTGCGGAAAAGATGATTCGCCAACACTAAAAATAAGATCGCGATAATGCCGTGTTCCAAGAGCCAGAACAACTTCCCGGCAACCGCAAAATTCTCCTCACAGTTCAATAACTTAATGACAAAACCGGAAAGGTAGTAATGATTATAATAGGGATTGTATTTAGTCAGGTCGATGTGGAAGAATTCACCGGTGCTGTAATATTCCGGATGAATGACTTTGCGGATGGCGCCCCAATCATCCTCGCGAAAATTCGGACCAATGCTGAAAAAAAGAAGAACGAAGAGAGCAAAAAAAAGGAAATTCAGGATCCTGCTGCTCACAACACGCCTCATGAATTTCTCCTCCCGGTTTCAACTATTACGGTATTTGGGATCATCCGGGTTAATGACGATCTTGTTTTCAATCGCATATTTGATCTCCTTTATCCCGTCTGACACACGTTTGGAAATCTTAAATCCAAGCTCCCGCTTGATCTTTTCAAAAGAAACACGGTAATCGCGCGGATCCTCGCCTTTCTGCACGAATTTTACCTTCGCCGAAGGGATCACTTTTTGGATCTCGTCAAAAATCATTTTCTTCTGATAGTTCTCTTGCGTATCTCCGACGTTAAAAACATTGTAGGCGATCTTCCGTTTATCGCTCTCCAAAACGAGCATCATGGCGCGGGCAAAATCATACACATGGCAATACGGCCGCCAGAATTGTTCCCCAAAGACCTCCAACTCACGGCCGAGGACGAGGTCCTTGGTGAACTCGTTGATGGTCAGATCAAAACGCATCCGCGGAGATATTCCGTAAACAGTGGCGAAACGCAGCGACGTCGGGCAGAATGCATCGTCTTTCTTCATTTCATTCAAAATGATGTTCTCGAACTTAACTTTCAGCTCGGCATAGAGGGAAACCGGCGCCAGCTTTGATGTCTCATCCACATATCCGTAAGGATCCGACATTTTTCCATAATTGCTGCAGGTCGAAGCAAAGATGAACCGCTCTACATGATTTTTTTTGGACAATTCCAGCAGCAGGGATGATCCCTCCCAATTCACCCGCCGTGCCAAATCCGAATGTTTGGCGCACGCCGGATCACCGACGATGGCAGCCAGGTGTACAACCGCATTAATTTTCTGATCACGGAAAAGGGCGTTCATATTTTTTTTGGAGGCGATATCACCGCACACAAACTTAAAATGGGGATTATGCCAGAAACTGAGCAGAGCCTCTCCCCCGAAGCTCAAGTTATCAAAAACGACCACACGATAACCGTGCTCCAAAAGAACCCCCACCAACCGTGACCCCACATAGCCGGCTCCGCCTGTCACCAAAACTGTTTTTTCCATAAATCTTCCCTATTATGAGATTATAAATTATAGATGTCTGTTTTATAACGCAGCAAATTTTCCTTCTTTCTGAACCACACGATCGTTTCATCCAGCCCTTTTTCGTAGTCATAACGCGGTTCCCAATCGGTCAATATCCGCAGCTTTGTGTTATCACCCAGCAGCCGTGTTACCTCGCTTTTGGAAGGCCTGAACCTCGATCGATCGCTGACAATTTTTGCCTTAGGATTGATCTTCCTGATGATCTTTTTTGCCAATTCTTCAACGGAAATTTCCATCTGCCGAGCGACATTGATCTCCTGTCCTATCACTTTCTCGGACCTTGCTATCGCCAAAAATCCGGCAACAGTATCCTTTACAAATATAAAATCCCGGACGGGGTTCAACGCGCCCAATTGTATCTCGCGTTTACCGGCCAGTAATTGCGTGATGATCGTTGGAATGATCGCCCGTGCCGACTGTCTCGGTCCGTAAGTATTGAACGGCCGGACGGTCGTAACCGGCAAATTGAAACTGCAGTAAAAGGCCTCGGTGAGCGCGTCAGCCGCGATCTTGGTCGCTGAATATGGAGATTGTCCCTGACGAGGATGCGTTTCATCGATAGGAACTCGCAACGCCGTTCCGTACACTTCCGACGTCGATGTAATCAATACTTTCCGTGTTGCCAGATCCTTGGCAGCTTGTAGAATATTGACCGTCCCTTTAACATTGGTATCCAAATAGAGGTCCGGGGAATGATAGCTGAATGGAATGCCGATCAATGCCGCCAGATGAAAGACGATATCCTGTCCCTTCATCACTTCCCGCACAGCATGAGAATCACGGACATCTCCGGGAACCACCCTAATCTTCTTCAGCTTTGCCTGAGAAAAAGTATCCAGCCAGCCCCAGCTGTTAAATGAATTATAAAAAACAAATGCTGTGACCAGGCAGCCGGCATCAACCAGGGCTTCCACCAGATGCGATCCGATAAAGCCATCGGCGCCCGTGACTAAAATTTTTTTTCCCTTCAATTCCATTTTATGCTCCTCAATGAGCGCCTGACTTACGGAAGCCGAAAGGCGACGTAAGTCAGACGTGCGAATTGATCCCGCGAAGCGGGATTTCCTTGATCTATATATTAACCATTTCTTTCCGCTTCTTGAAAATATCCAGTGCGCGGCGCAGATCTTCCTGAGAATCGATATCGACCGAAACCTCCTCTTCCATAACAAAAGGAATGGTGCACTCAGGGAAAAGTCCATCCTTGGCAACCCCCGCTGTCGGCATCAAATAGATCGACCCGTTCGGCAAATAATATTCAGGGATATCCTGTCTCCGGTGTTGTTTCTCGGCGGCTTTAATACAGAACTGAATGTATCCCTTCTTATCCTTACTCATCAGCCATCCGACCTTGGCCGGCAGCTCATTGACCGAGACCAGCGTATCGCGTTTTGTTTTTTTGTATTTAAAAAAATGCTCGATCGCGGCATCCACGTGCTTGACCGTACGTAGAGGCGATGTCGGCTGCAAAAGCAGAATATAATCATAGGTGCGGCCTTCATATTCCCGAATCCAGAGGAGTGAATGCTCGATCGCTTCTTCGATCCGGGAAGTATCCCGGGCGATTTTTGCCGGACGCAAAAAAGGCACATCCGCTCCCGCTTGCTTGGCGACTTCCGCGATAGCTTCCGAATCGGTTGAAACAATGGTGCGGTCGACATATTTTGATTCACGCGCAGCCTCAATGCTCCAGACGAGCAACGGCCCTCCGGCAAAATCGATAATATTCTTATTCTTTAGTCCTTTGGAGCCTCCCCGAGCACCGATAAACGCTAAAATTGTTTTTCCCTTATGCATATTCCCTCACCTTTGTAACGAGTTTATTGGTCTTTTCCTTATAAAATATTATGGAAGTCCAATATAACGACCTTTGTCATCTAGATAAAAGACCTTATATTGACTACCTTATTGCTTTGGTTGTGCAAAGGTCAATAACAGTTGAAATTTTCCCTCTTGTCTCAGAAGATCCTGATAACTGCCCGACTCTATGACCTTCCCTTCTTCCAGAACGTAGATCTTATCCGCGATCCGCACTGAAGACAAACGGTGTGTGACGATGATGATGGTCAATTCCGATTTTAATTTCTTGATCGTCTCCTGAATAAAGGATTCCGTTTCCACATCCAGCGAACTCGTCGCTTCATCCAAAACAAGGATCTTGGGGTCCATAAAAAGCGCCCGCGCCAAAGCCACACGCTGACGCTGTCCGCCGGACAGCTTGATCCCGTTCTCCCCCACGGGTGTCTCTAACCCTTGCGGCATCTCGCGCACCGACTGGTCCAGGCCGACCTTCTGCAATATATCCCAAACCTTATCCTCTAAAATATCCATCCCGCCGATCAGCAAATTATCCCTCAATGTGCCGTCGACTAAAGTTGTTTCCTGGCTCACATAGGCAACCTTACTGCGCAATGAATCTTTGTCCAGATCCGTATGACGGACATCTCCGTACAGGATCTGCCCGCCCTGCGGCGTCAAAAGCCCGAGGATCAGGTCCAAAATCGTGGATTTCCCCACTCCGGAACCGCCGATAAAGGCTGTCGTTTGCCGGGGCTCAACGGAAACGTCCAAGGATTCAAAAATTTTCTTACCGTTCGGATAACTGAATTTCACATCATCAAATCGAATAATTTTGCCGGGGTCAAAAACTTTTGTCCCGTTCTTTTCCTGATGTTCAAGCAAACTCTTAAGCCGCTCATGCATTGACCGGTACATCGGAATATTCCCGTCCAAGGACACATAGGCCGTTGACAACGAGGAGAACTGCGGGGCTAACCGCAAGAAAACAAATAAAATAAGGAACAATTCGGAATAATTGAGCGACAACTGCTGATGGAAAAACATTAATCCCATCAAAAAGATCAACGTGGCGCTGGCGGTCAGCGTATTCTGCATTTCGATGCGAACGTTCTGAATTTTCACATTAGTGGTAATATTCTCGACCTGCCCGAAAATCCGCCGGAGAGATTTCTCGCTCAGCAGCGATGTTTTAAGAAATTTTTTGTTCTGCTGCATCCCGGCGAATTCATTGCTCATGGCCTTATGCTGTTCATTGTATTGATAGGAAAACTTTTGCACCTGTGAAGAATTATATGTGCTGAGCCAAGCCACGATCCCGTAGACGAAAATCGCTAATACTGTTATCGGCCACGACAACTGAATCGTCACGAATAAAAGCGCGCAGACCTGCACTGTATAAATAAGTACACGCTGAGCATTTAAGTGCGCCACGCTCGCCAACTCCGCCTCCCGCAGGACAGAATAATTCATTTCGCCGGAACGGTTCTCGCACAGCCATAACCAGTCAGCTTTACTATAGGCGGTAAAGATTTTCTTGCGGTATTCGGCAAGGGCGTCAGTTTGCGCATTGTTCGCCAAGAGCGACGAGATAAAGAGCAGGCATTGTCCCGTGACGATCAAAATGAACGCAACGATCAAAAGTAAATAAAAGTTCGGCTCAACATTAAAGGCATCTAAAATATATTTTACGGGCCCCAAATAAACTTGCTGTGAAATTGCACCTGCGGGATCCGGGTTCATGAAATTCAAGACGGGCACTAACAATGGCAATCCCAGAACACTGGCAAACCCGCTCACTAATTGCGCGCCGATGATGAGCGGATAGCGTGGTGTCGTCCGGATCAAATGAATGATCAGGGATATTTTCCCGAAGAGACTATCGGATCCCATCGTATTCGAACCTTTCGTTCTTCTGCGACGAATTTATTTTCCTGAATTCAATATAATTTTTATATCCCTGCGCCAATAATTCAGCCATAGGCCGGCGTTCCTCAGGAGTGGATTCCTTTTCTCCGATAAACTTGATCGGATCATCGATCCAAATCCCATGTTTGGCGATAGCCGTTAATAAACAAATAATCCGGCGCCGGCGTTCCTGTGTGGGTATCGTTTTGATGCGCTCGTTCTCTTCGTAGATCGCGCGGGACAATTCTTTAAGATCCGTACAGATCCTGTTTAATCCCAAAACATCAAACATATTCCTCTCCATGGACACGACCGGTTTGCCGCGCATGATCGCCTCCCAGCCCGTCGTTCCCACGATCGTAAAGATCATCTGGGCATGCGAGATCAGCCTATTACTGCTCAGGTCTGTTTTCACTAATTTCACATTAGAATATTTTTTGATCTCTTCGTAAAACAAACTTGGTCGAACGCGCCACAAGAGGATCCCAGGATGCTCTTTGACAATGACCTTCCAATCATACGGAATACTTTTCGCCAAGGCCTGCGCAATCTGCAGCTGATCGATCCACATCGTCCCCTGGACTTGCGTAGAATATTCGTTCGTGCTGTGCAGCGGAAAATAAATATATTTCTCCTTCTGATCGAAAAGCTGATAAAATTTTGGGTTCATCAGCTGGACCCGGCGAAAATGAATTAAAACTGAAAAGAAAATATTATGAAAAAGTGTCCTGATCCCGCCGGTTTGTTTAAAAATGGTGTCGCTCTTTCGGCGCGGCGCTTCGCTAAACCAGCGTTTCAATTGACTGACGATTGACTTCACGGACAAGAATAAAAACTGGAGCCACGGGGAATTGAATTTAAAGTGATCAATGCGCGAAACGTTGAAATATTTCTCATTTTCTAAATCGGCCATTAATTCATTATAAATTTTCTCCCCTGCCGACATGTCCATGGCCATCTCTTTCCTGATCAATTTCCGGCATGTGTTATCAACCTGTTCGAAAAGATACTGTCGATTCCCCGTCAAAACCATATAGTTCTGCGTCCGCACGATCTCCGGCACCACACAGAGGACATTATGATTATCACACAACTGGTATATGATCGGACAAGACATCGAATTCTGTCCGTTCGCGGGGATAAAAACATCCGGCTTAAAATCCACCAGAACTTTTTTATAATATTTGATCAGCCCTGACGCCACGCGCCAGATATTTTCCGGCGAGTTGATCTGTTGAATATAGGAAGCCGGCAAATAGACACCCTTGCAGAACTGATACCCCCACTCCCGGTCCATCGCGACAAAGAACCAAAGACTTTTCTCCGGAGCGGTTTTCTCAAATTCCGCCAGCAACCCATAGTCTGCTTCCTCTTTGAGGCTGCCATTGCATAAATTGACATAATCATCGATGAATTCATAGTGAATATCTTCCTGCGCCTTGAGATATCTAGTCACCTCATGACTATGCGAAGTGTCGATCGCGGCGAACTTGCTCTCCGGATAAAGCTTGTTCAGCTCGACCGCCAAGGCGTGCCGCATTTTGTAATTGATCGTTGATGATTCAAAAAAGAAACGCATATTCTTCCTTAAAAAACACTCCTGACAGTTATTCCCTGGTTCTTCATATGCCAGCGGGTCTTGATCAAATTCTGATCCGTAAAATGAAAAATACTGGCTGCCGACACCGCGGAAACGTTCGTCTCGCGCACAACATCCACAAAATCGCTTAATTTCCCGCAGCCCCCGCAGACAATGAGCGGAACGCGGATATGCTGATTCAATTCACGGATCAGTTCGACATCATAACCGGTCATCATCCCGTCGCGGTCGATCGAATAGAGGAATATTTCCCCCACCCCGCGATCTTCCAATTCCTTGGCCCAACTGATGACCTCACGGTCCGTCTGAGTCTCTTTCCCATGGATAAAGACCAAATTCTTTCCGTTCACCGAATGATAGGTAATGATCCCTACGATCGTCGATGAGCCGAAAATCTTCACCGCTTCATCGATAAACTCCGGCCGCTGGACAAATTCCGAACACACCGCCACTTTGTCGGCGCCGATCTTTAATAATGTGCGAATATCCTCGGTCGTCCGGATGCCGCCCCCAACGGTCAACGGCATAAAACATTGTTCAGCCACGCGCTGAATGATATTAAATAAGATATCGCGCTTCTCATTGCTCGCCGTAATGTCCAAGAAAAGCAGCTCGTCCGCGCCTTGGGCGTCATAGATCTTCGAGGCGGTCACCGGGTCACCCGTATCACGCGCCCCTTCAAACTGCTGTGTCTTGATACAACGCCCGTTCTTTAACAGCAAGGCTGGAATAATCCGCGTCTTTAAGGTCATCGTCCGTTCCATTCGACAAACTGTTCCAAAATATCCAGCCCCTTGCTTTGGCTTTTTTCCGGATGGAACTGTGTGGCAAAAATATTTCCCCTTTGGATCGCTGCGGTGAAGTTACCGCCGTAATCGCAGGTCGCCGCCACATCAGAAGGGTCATTGTTTTTCATATAATAACTGTGCACAAAATAAAAATTGTCGCCTGACTTCGTTTTTGAGAAAATAGACCCGGGTTTTACGATCTCAACATCATTCCACCCAACGTGAGGAACTCTCAGCTGCGGATCCGCGAATTCGAATCGTACGATCTCCGCATCGATCCAACCAAGCCCTTCGGTTTCGCCGAATTCATAACTCTTTTTGGCTAACAATTGCATCCCCAAACAGATCCCCAAAAAAGGTTTTTTCATTTCAATGACCTGCTGATGCAAAAGACCGGTCAAATGATGCTCCCGTAAATTTTTTATCCCGTCTGGGAATGCCCCCACGCCAGGGAGCACGATCCTGTCCGCCTGTTCAATTACAGTTCGGTCATTCGTCACCGTCACCTGACCGCCGACACATTCGAGGGCTTTGGCGACCGAGCGGAGATTTCCCATTTCATAATCAATGACCGCGATCACGTCAAACCTCGTCCTATTTATCAATACTGTTCAACAATTCCCACTGCCCCATATCGTGCACAGGCTTACCGGTCTCTGTTTTTGCAAAATCGTGCGTATACGGACTGATCGCCTGCTTGATCAAGATACTGTTAAATTCCTCTTCCGTGATACCCGCGTACTTAAGAAAAATATCCAAACTCGCCGGACGTTTGCCTTCATATTGTTTGACTAATTTTGCAGCCTCTTCGCGGCTTAAGCGTCCGTTACGGATATCTATACTGGTCAAATGTGTCACACGGGCAAAACCGCGCTTGATGTACTTACAATAATCCCGGATACCTTGAAACGCGCATTCGATCTTCTCATATGCGTACCCCGGCGGAACGCCTTCGACCTCATCACCTTCCCAACCAAGTTCCTCGTGGATCAGCTGTGATTGCTTCTTAACATCCCAAGGGATATAACTGCCTAAAAATACCGAGCGGCATTTCAACGCGCGAAGTTCCTGGAACGAAGGATATTTAAAAGGCTCCAGATCCCTCAGGGTCACGCCGCTTCCCAGCATCCCGGCCATATCCTCGGCGGTGATCCCCAGATTGATCCAGCGGTTAAATCTTTTTTCATCCGCTTCCTCAACGTCGCCGTAACCGTAGTACGCAGTATATTCGGCGCTGGGCTCGCCCCACACCAGAAGCGGAATCTTGAATTTCACCGCAATCTGCATCGGATACGCATAAATACCCGTATGGCAATGCCAGCAAAAATCGCCCTTGCGGATCAATGATTCGGCCATCGTTCTTTTAACTACTTGCGGATTGACCTTAAATTTCAGAAAATCACAGCCCAAACGGTTCATCGTCCGCTCGGTATTGGCCAAAAGGTTCGGCCGAAAAAATCCGTGGTCAAAACTCACGACGAGCGGTTTCAAATTGAACCATTTCACAATAGCGTACAACGTGAACGTGCTGTCTTTTCCGCCGCTGAACGGGATGATACAGTCATATTGCCCTTTGCCGCGGTATTGATCAGCCAAATTCTCAAATTCTTTCCGCTTTTGAACCCAATCGATCTTTTCCTGTTTAAATTCGATCTGCCGGCAGATATTGCACGTACCATGATCGTCAAAGGCAATCGTCTCATGGGTTTCGGGCGTCACACACTTTGAGCATACTTTCATAATTTTCTCCCTGCCCCGCCACAGGCGGGGCTTTAAAAAACCAAACCACACTTCGATATCATGTTCAATGTTATCGCACATGCTTCCACTGAAGCGGCGTTCCTCGCACAATTTTCTTTTTGGCCTTCTTCCCCAAAATATCATTCAAGTATCTTGGCGCCATACCGTTGCCGGGACGGATGATACGGATATTTTTTTCTGTGAACCTTTCTCCCGCCAGGATGTCCTCAACGGTAAAAATCGACCGCCGAAAACGTAAACTTTTTTTCTCGGCATCCGTACGGCCATAACTAACCTTTCCCATCCCGTAAAAAGCTTTTTTACTTTCCTCGACGAGCTCTTTCATTTCCTGCGGCTCAAGAGAGAACGCGGCATCAACTCCGCCGTCATTGCGGCGCAGAGTAAAATGCTTTTCGATCACCCGCGCGCCCAACGCCACGCTTGCGACAGCTACTCCAACACCTAGCGTATGATCGGAAATCCCTACGACACAATCAAAACGCTTGGCTATATCCGGGATGGTAAGCAAATTCGCGTCCTGAGGCAAACTCGGATAAGCACTGGTACACTTGAGCAAGATCAAATCTTTACATCCGGATTGACGTGCCGTCTTAACCGCCAGGTCCAACTCTTCCCGTGTCGCCATCCCCGTCGACATGATCAGCGGTTTTCCGGTTTTGGCAACTTTGCTGATCAAAGGCAAATGATTATTTTCAAACGAAGCGATCTTATACGCCGGAATTTTGAGCGATTCCAGAAAATCCACCGCGCTTTCATCGAACGGCGTACTAAAACCGATCATCCCCAGCTCTTTGCATCGCGTAAATATTGCTTTGTGCCATTCCCACGGGGTAAAAGCCTTTTTATAAAGATCATGCAGATAAAAACCTTTCCACAAACTCTTTTTGTCCTCAATAAAAAATTCCTTCCGCTTCACACGGATAGTCATCGTGTCTGCGGTATACGTCTGGATCTTTAGCGCATCGCAGCCGGCGCGTGCGGCTGCTTCGACGATCGCCAGCGCGCGTTTCAGCGACTGATTGTGGTTGCCCGACATCTCCGCGATAATGAACGGCGGATACTCCGCCCCGATCTTCCGATGTCCTATTTTGATTACATTTTTATACATCTGATTTTTTTCCAAAAATCCCCGCTCTCAACGACTTTTCGATCACGCAGTTTTCTTTTTATAAATCTTCAGAATATATTCATGCCCCCTATAATTAAAATAAACAGGATACCTCACATTATCCGCGACCCGAAAAAGATTGAACTGGGCTTTGATACTTTTATTGATATCCAAACAGCTATCTTCTGGCCTCCGTCTCAGGTAATAAGCACTCCTTCCTTTCTGCGAGTGAAACTTTGCCTTTTTATTATTTTTTATAAAATCAAACATCAAGCTTCGCATATGCCTCGCAAGAACCTCGCGTAACTCATCAATAAGTTCATCCCCGCGAAAATGCATCACTTCTTTCTTATAGATTTCCCCGCTGTCAATTTTCTCGGCGGCTTTGAACACTGTGAGGGGGATCCTAGTCTTACCCTGCAGGATCTGCCACGTCATCGGGCTCCATCCCTTGCCTTTCGGCAAATCACTCGCATGGATCACGAGATTAAAACGATTCAACGCAGCACTTCGGGCTAGAAGTCTTTTTTCACAATTCAAAAGGAAGAGAACATCGCCCTTCTGAATTTTTGAATGTTTATGCACCACCGCAACCTTGTGTCCATACCCTCGCAGTTCCTTGGCCCAATTTTGTGCGTAAGGCACTATCCAACCCCCCAGATTATCAATCAATAAGGTGATCTTCATATTTTTAAAAATAACGCACGGTCCGTCCAGCGCCTAAACCGTCACATATTCGGGCGGCGTTCTGTGAGAGTCTTTGCACTTTTCGTGCTGTTAAACTCTTAATAACTTTTGCCAAATCCGATTCTTTCACTTTGTTAAACTTCCCGAAATTGACCGCGGCTTTTGCCTTCGCCAATCCTTTCGCAATGCCCAATTGGTTATCCGCGATCGACATTAAAATCATCGGCAACTTAAGAGTACACATTTCCCACGACACCGAACCGCCGGCGCCGATCGCCACATCCGACTTCAGCATCAATGCCGCCAAATCCGGAACGTCGCGATGAATCTTCCAGGCTGTTCCGTGTTTCTTTATTTCCGCTTCAATGCTTTTCGAATATTTAAACGCGCTGCCCAGAACCACATCGACTTTAAGCATGCGCCCCGAGCGGACGATCCCGTGTAAAACCTTCAGCGTCTGATTATCCGGGTCAGCTCCTCCCATAAAGACCAACACACGGTTAAAATTCGTACGGACCTGTGCCTTGCTTCTTAATTGTGCATAAACATCTTTTACTAAGGCGTATTTGGGGCCAAATATCTTTTTTGTCCGTACGCTGCATTTATACTTCAAATTTTTTGCGTTGATATTCTGGTTAAATAAAATATCGACCGGAAATTTTGTCTGGTTAATGTCATCAACCGCCATCACTTTGACGCCAAATTCCTTTAACGCGAGGTAATAATTTTCTTTCGCTTCATAATGATCAACCACGATCCATTTCGGCTTATACTTTGCGATCAGCGAACGGATCTGCACAAGTTCCATCCCGAACGGCCAGACGTTGGCAATCGTCTCGATCTTAAATCCGCATCGTTGAATGCGCGCGAACGGCGCTCCCGGCAGCTTACGGCAGAGGAAGATCACATCATTCCCTTTTTCCTTCAGCTTCTCTGCCAAAACCAGCGTGCGCATGATGTGTCCCGTTCCGATCACCTCCGAACCATCCGCGCGAATAAAAACTTTCATTTTTTGACCACACGATCATTTTTCAAAGAACGTTTTAAGCCTTCGTTACGTTGATACTTCTTATTCGCTTTAAAAGCCCGCGGGTTCTTCTTTTTATAGTCCAGGACATCCTGCATCGAAAATATTTTCTTGCGCGGATAAATCTCCTCGATGATCTTTTTGATCAAAGAAAAATCCTCCTTGTTATCCACGGTCCAGCGTTCGGCAGAAAGGTCTTCCTTATTCGTCACATTCCCCCGCTTGATGCCGTCACGGTTACGCATATACGGCGTGACATGTTCCCGCTCCGAAGGCAGGTTCGCTTTTTCCCGGGCTGCCTTCAAAAGCCGAAAGGAAAATACTTCGATGTCCATACCATCCGGGAAAGTCGGCGGTTCAATGTTCGAGACATAATCAAAATTCCGGTCCGTAAAAAATTTTACGACCTGATCGATCACCCGCGGGTCCAGGATCGGACAATCGCCGGTGATGCGCACCACGGCCTGCGGCATATACCGTGCGGCCGCCCGGTAATACCGGTCCAGGACGTCATTCTCACTGCCGCGAAAAACCTCGATTCCCAAAGAACTCACATATTCCGCCAAGGCATCGTTCGATTTATCCGTCGACGTCGCCAAAATAATCCTTGAAATCATCTTGGCCCCGGCGACCCGCTCAAGCAAATAGCCGATCAGGGGCTTTCCC
Organism: uncultured Planctomycetales bacterium; assembly: GCA_964364715.1. Lineage (GTDB taxonomy): Bacteria > Omnitrophota > Gorgyraeia > Zapsychrales > GWA2-47-8 > CAYING01. Next base: position 47,966 of record CAYING010000004.1, on the reverse strand, counting down.
AGGATCTCTTTCATCACTTTCCCCGGAAGCCGGGTGGACGACATTCTCGCCTGAATAATGGCCAGGATCATATCAGGTCAACCGGCTGAAACCGCTGTGGCACACCGGCCCCTCCAGCATTTTCTCCAGCTCTTTTTTCTGATACGCTGCTGCGATAGTCTTAAGAACTTCGTCGGTCTGCTCTAAATACTGGTCAACGATCTTTTTCGTATGCGCATAGGACACATAGATCACCGTCGATGCCAAAAACCCCCGCTTCAGCATTTCCTGTGTAAATACCGTCTTGATCAGCAAAGCATCTTTCTCTTTGATCGCAAGCGTCGGGACCGGCGCCAATCCGACGATGTCGATGTTCAATTTATATTTTAAAAATATTTTCTTAAGCCCCTGCCCGAGATATTCTCCGATCTCAGTTAAATGTTTTGGGACGTTCAACTGCTCATATTGCGCGATCGTTGCCAAGGCAGCGGCAAAGCCGACTTTTTCCGACCAAAACGTGCTGCTGATAAATGAATCCTGCGCTGCCTGCATCACATTCTGTTTCCCCAACACCGCGGTGATCGGAAAACCATTGCCCATCGCTTTCCCGAGGATGGTCATATCCGGCTCCAATCCATACAAAATATGCATCCCCCCCGTCCGCAGGCGGAATCCCGACGAAACCTCATCAAAGATCAAGACCGCCCCGATCTTTTTGGCAAGGGTTTGAACTTCTTTCAGAAAACTCACATCCGGAGTATTGCGTCCCACTTCCATAATAACCACACCCAGAGAATCGCCGTATTTGGCGGCAATATTTTTAAACTCCTCGATCTTCCCGTAATGGAACGGCAGGACGCTGTCTTTTAAGGCGCGCGGGACACCGGCCGGCAAGAGCCCCGGTAAAAGCTGTCCGTCCAGATTCTTGCCGTCGGCCAGATTGGCTGCCAAATACCAATCGTTCCATCCGTGATAACCGCAGAAGGCGATCTTATCTTTTTTCGAGAACGCCCGGGCGATCCGGACCGCGATCGCGGTCGCTTCCCCGCCGGAACGGGCAAAACGCGCCATCTGAGCCCACGGGTGAAGTTTAATCAATTTCTCCGCGAGTGCAACTTCTTCCGGACAATTGAGCGTTGCCATGGAACCGTCATCAACCGCTTTCGTGACCGCCGCGTTCACTTTGTCGTCGGCATAGCCGAGCATACACGTCCCCATGCCCATAATCGACATATCAATATACTTATTATCGTCGATGTCCCAGACAAAAACACCTTTGGCTTTTTTGTAATACGCCGGCCATTGGTCGGGCAAGAACATTTCGGCGCGTTTGGACAAAAGCTGATTCCCGCCGGGAATGATCTTCTTGGCCTTCTGCCAAAGAGCAATGCCGCTATTTCTTTTTCTTGTCATGATCTTTCTTTAACGCCTCAACCTGAATGATCTTTTTGGCTGCATCGTAATTAAATTTTTTATAACCGCTTTTCACAAACGCTTTATAAGAACCCTGATTTTCCTCGAACATCCCGGCCCACAGCCGGTTCAATCCTAATTCATCAAAAGCAAACCGCGTGACAAGGCCGATCGATTCCGACGCGTAGCCGTTGTTCCAGTGTTCCTTGCTGATGATCAACCCGACATCCGCTGAGAGATCGCCCGGCTTGATGTTCCCGGCCTTAATGTTGCCGGCATGGACCCGGCTGTCCTTGAGAAAAATCCCGAAAAAATAATCCGCCGGGTTGTCATATCTTTCCTGGACATAATCTTTAAGATCCTGCGCCGTAAAACTACGCCCCCGGCATTCGGTGTACCGTAAGATCTCTTCATCGTTCATCCACTTCAAATATTCTTCCCCGACGTCGGCGATCTTCAGGATCCGCAGAGTGATGCGTTTCCCCTCGAGTTTGATCGTTCCTTTATCCAGCGTCTTCATCTCGTTGGCCACCGGTACGGCAAAAGCACATCTTCGTCCTCGACCGCCAACTCCTTCAGTCTCGGAAGGATCTTTTTAAATCCCGCGATCGGGCGGGCATCTGCCAAATTTTCATTGAATTGCGCCAAACTGTCCACGCCGATAACAATTCGGCCGACGTTCGGGTTCGCGGAAACAAAATTCAAACACAGCGCGCTCACCGACGCCCGATGCGCAAGCGCTGCGTCTCTTAATTTTGTCAGGCTCTCCTTCAATTTCAATAAATGCGCCGGAAGATCCGACGGAAGCATAAAGGCCGCGCCTTGCAAAAATACTGAACGGACATGGACCTCCACTTTCAATTTTTTAAGTTTCGTAAATTCTTTCTCGAATCGGCGGTCAAAAACGCTGTACGGAACCTGGACCAGATCGAACTTGATCTTTTCTTTCAAAAGCGCCTTCAACTCATCAGGAGAATACAGCGAAAACCCGATCTTCTGAACCTTCTTGTTCTTTTTTAGATCTTTCAGCTCTTCCCAAATTCTTGATTTATTTTTATAATCTTTAAAATGATGGATCAAATATCCATAAATACTTTTTGCGCCCAGCCGTCGGAGGGTCCGCTCGAATTTTTGCGGAAGATCAAATTCTTCATCCTCGGTCTTCGAGAATTTCGAAACGATCTTAAAACCCGCTCCGCTTCTTTTGATAAATTCTCCGATCACCTCTTCGCTGGTCCCGTAGGCCGACGCGGTATCCAAAGTGTTTAAACCGTTTCGCGCCGCGAAGTGCAGAATCTGGAACGCCTGATTCAGCGAAACCCTGCCGGCCTTGTTATTGATGCCGTATTTTAAACCGAATTGGGCTGTGCCAAGCGCTAATTGGGAGGCGGCCGGGCTCATCTCTTAAAACTTTCCAAAACAATTTTGATCACCCGTTTCACGTCCGCCGCGCTCATCGCCGGGAACATCGGCAGGCTGATCTCGCGTTCATAAAAATCCTCCGCCTTTGGACAAAGACCTTTGGAAAATCCCAAACGCTGATAATACGGCTGCCAATACACCGGGATATAATGCACCTGCACGCCGATCCCTTCTTGCCGCAACCAGTCAAAAATATTTCTCCGCCTTGCTTTATCTTTCAGGCGGATGGGATACAAATGCCAGCCGGATTTCACTGTCTCATCGTCGAGCGAAACCGGAATGTCGAAATAAGGATTTCCGGCAAAGGCCTTTTGGTATTTCTGCGCGATCTGCGTCCGGCGCTTAATAAAACGGTTCAGCTTCTTCAACTGGGAAATCCCCAGCGCGGCCTGCATATCGCTCAGCCGGTAATTAAACCCAAGCTCATGCATTTCGTAATACCACTCGCCCTGCTCGCCCGGCTCGCCCGGAGAGGGTGTTTGAAAACAGGACACGTCTTTGGTGATGCCGTGCGTGCGCAGAAGAGATAATTTTTCGTAAAGATCCTTTCGGTTCGTCAAAACAGCGCCGCCTTCGGCTGTCGTGATCGTCTTCACCGGATGAAAACTTAACGTCGCCATATCGCTGTGGCTGCAGGAGCCGACCTTGTACCAGCGGTTCCCGACCTTATACTCTCCGCCGATCGCGTGGCAGGCATCTTCGATCACAATTAAATTATGCTGCCTTGCAAGCTGGGATAATTTTTCAAGGTCGCACGTGTGCCCGGCATAATCAATCGGAATAACGGCCCTGGTCTTTGCCGTGATCTTTTTCTCAACTTCATACGCGTCGATGTTCTGCGTTTTTTCTTCGATATCCGCAAAAACGACCCGCCCGCCGGCGTACAAAACACAATTCGCCGAGGCTGCGAACGTGATCGGCGAGGTGATCGCTTCATCACCGTCTTTGATTCCGGCGGCCAATGCCGCCAAATGCAGCGCCGCAGTTCCGTTCGCGACCGCGACGGCGTATTTCGCTCCGGTGGAACGGCACAGCGCCTCTTCAAATTTTCTGACCGCCGGGCCCTGGGTCAGCCGGTCGGACTTCAAAACTTTTACGACCTCGCGGATATCCCGGCGGTCGATGGACTGAAGGCCGTAAGGAATTTTTTTCATAGGCTCTTCATTAATTTTTTGAGGTCTTCCACCTTCAGCCACTGATCATTCGTGTCGCTGCGGTAGACAAAATCCGTCGGAGCGTTCTTGACGGAATCATATGATTTGAAGGCGTCCTTGATCATTTCAAATTGCGGCAAAATAATGTAACAGCCTTTGGCGAGTTTCGTTTTTCGTGCCTCATCTTCGGAAACGAGCGTCTCGTGGATCTTTTCTCCGGGACGGATGCCGATCGCCCGGAAGGTGCATCTCGGTTCGATCGCCTTGGCCAGGTCCGTCACCTTCATCGACGGGATCTTCGGTACAAATATTTCTCCGCCGACCGCTTCTTCCAGCGCCCGGATGACCAGCGCAACTCCTTCTTCCAGTGTGATCCAAAAACGCGTCATACGCTCATCGGTAATTGGAAATTCTTTCGCTCCTTTTTCCTTAAGGCCCATAAAAAACGGGATCACGCTTCCGCGGGATCCCACAACATTGCCGTAACGGACAACGGAAAATTTCACCTTCCCGCCGGCGTAGGCGTTGGCGGCGACAAAGGTCTTCTCCGCGACAAGTTTTGTCGCGCCGTACAGATTGATCGGATTGACCGCTTTATCCGTCGAAAGCGCCACGACTTTTTTTACTCCGGCGTCGATCGCCGCATCAATGATATTGTCCGCGCCGATGACGTTGGTTTTGACCGCTTCCATCGGGTTATACTCCAAAGCCGGAACCTGCTTAAGCGCCGCGGCATGGACCACATAATCCACCCCTTCAAACGCGCGGAAAAGCCGCCCTCGATCGCGGATATCCCCCAAAAAATAGCGGATCTCATACTTGTCATCGGGAAATGTCTTCGCCATTTCATATTGTTTATATTCATCGCGGCTCAGGATAATGACCTTCTTGGGGTTGTGCTTTTTAAAAAGGATCTCGGTGAATTTCTGCCCGAAAGACCCTGTCCCGCCGGTAATGAGAATTGTTTTCTTATCGAACATAACTATCCTTTCTCCTCCCGCGGGCTCGCGAGATAATCATCCTTTGATAATTCGTGAATAAAATCAATGACCCGCCGGCCGTTAAAATTTTCAGAAGACACACCTTCTTTGCAGACCAACAGCGTCCCTTTCATTTCGGACGGCGGCACGTCGTCCAGATAGCTGACGCGGCAGTCCAAGAAGCCCTCTCTCTTGATGATCATTTCGATCAAAAGCGCAAAATCCGAACGGCCTAACACGAGAAAATCGCGTTCGCCCTGCGCGTATAAACTTTTTACCACTTCTTTAACTTTATCGGTGATGAGTTCGATCGAGGTGATGGTTTTGATGGTGTATTTGACCGACTTGCGCATTTTCTCGGCAAACCCTTTGGGGGTGAGCAGGTATTGAATCTTTTTTTTATTCAGCTGGGTAATGCGGATATAGCCTTTGGCCACGAGCCGGCGGATGAGCATGTTGGTTTGGCCCAAAGACAGCTCCATTTGGCGGGACAGCTCGCGCTGGTTAGAGCCTAATTTGGCACCGATAATGTTGACCAACTCGAATTCCCGCTCGTCTAAAAATTCACCAGACATAATCTGCTCTAAGAATGAAAGTTATTAATATTATTAGACTTATGATGTTCAATAAATGAACACGATAATTATAAAGAATCGGCAAAAAGTGTCAAGGATTAATTGAGTGTGAGAAGTAGGCCGCGCTTAAAGGATTTCCCACGCCTGGCCGCGGTGGCCAAAAGAAAAATGTGCGGGATAAAGTATTTCATCGAATATTTATGGATAAAAATTCGGTCCATCGTAAACACCCGGGTCAGCCCCTCCCATGCCCAGAGTGCGTACCGGTGAATTAACTTGGAGGCGGTAATCACCTTCTTTCTCCGCCGCAAAAGAAGGTTTAGATAAAACATCATTTTCCATGAGACCGCTCGCCGAGAGATTAGCCTTGATCCCATTTCTAAAGAAATCATTGTAATGCCCATAAACATATCCGCTGTTGGCGGCGGAGACACCAAGTTGATTACCATAAAAAATATTATCTCTCAAATAACCTTCCGCCGTATTATTTCGAAAAAAAGCCGCTGCCGCCGAATGATTGACGAATGTGTTATGAACGATGACTAATTTGCTGTTATCCGCGTCAATGCCGATCGAAGGGCGCTGACGGACATCGCCAAAAACATTGTAACGGATAACGGTTTTATTGGCGGAGGCATTCGTGATCACAACCGACTGCGAAGCGGTTTTGAAAAAATTATACTGAATCGCCGGATAGAGACGATCGATCTGAATGCCGATGGCGAGTTTTTCAAAATGAATTCCGGAAATTTCATAGCCCTGCTCATAGGAAAATGTTCCGGCTGGATCGGAAAGGCTGATCGCCGGTGCTCCTAAAGGAAGGCCGGCGCCACGGATAACAGTGTCATCGCTGGGATCATCCGGAGTCCATAAACCGGCATTTCCTTTTAAACTGACGCCGCGAGGAACGACCAGCGCCGCGGTAACCGGATAAACTCCCGGGTTCATAATAACTTCATCCCCTGGGACAGCGGCCGCTAAAGCTGCTATCAGCTGGCTCACGTTACTCACCGTCGTGGTAGTGCCGCGCAATTTGGGTTTGGTCGCGGCCACCGCATCAATATCCGCCGCTGATAAACCGATCCCCGTATAAATATCGCTGTTACGGGCATCGCGCAGCCGGACAAAATCAACTCGATCAAGATGAACAAACCGATTGCGGCCGGCAAAATCAACCAACGGAACACCGGGTGAAGTTTGCACCACACCATCCCGAATATCAGCCGAATCCCCGCCGCCGGAATTATTGTCCACCAGATAACTTTGGGCATCGCCTGGCACACATAATCGGTCCGGAACCGTATAAAAATCTTCCGGCGGCATATTGGGATTATTAACAATATTATTTCCATCCGTATCGCCCAAAATCAGCGTCGGAGAATAATCCGCGTAACCGCGTAAGGTCAGCGTGTTATATTGCACCGGATTAGCCGGCCCTAAGTTCGCCGGTAAAGTATTCGGATTAATCATAAACCATTCATCATCGGGCAGGCCGTTGTGATTGAGATCGGCGCTGACTTCCATAATAGCCGGTTCGGCAAAACGATTCTGGGAGTTTCCTCCAGCCCAAAATGAATTCCCAAAAGCCGTGAAATCCAGGCCATAGAGATCTTGAGCATTATCTCGAATAGAATTATTAAAACCAAGTGTCAACGCTGCCGGACTGGCCGTCGTTGGATTATCCCGATCGCCTAATAAAACTAGAGAACTGTTATTGGGAACGGCTGTTCCGCCCCCGATGGGCGCCCCTAAAGCCAAGGCAGCATTCGCGCTCCCGCCCTGCCCCGGCTGAAACGATATAATATTATCGGCCCATGGATCAGAAACCACCGGGCTTAATTGAACTAAAGTGAAATTACTGTAAGTAATATCCGCAAAAAGTGTTCCTAATTTCGACTCTGATTTTTCAAAAGGATTAAAAAACCGGTTACGTTTATAAAATGTGAGGTGTGTGAAACTCCCGTCATTGGGAAAATTCTGAGTTATACAAAAGTTCTCCTTCGCGCCGGTCAACTCATTGACTTTAAAAACTCTGCCGCTCAAATCCGTGACAAGAATATCGCTAAATTCATTCACCGCCAGCTCATATCCGCCGTCGAGAGTGGTAATCAATTGCGCGTCAGACTCGCGCAAAATAATTCCCGTTGATAAAGCCTGATCCATTTTTGCCTTGGGAAACTTTAAAAGGCGATGGCTGTTCGGCGGAGCCGGAAATGCCCAAGTACTTTTAACATAATAAAGATTTCCTCCCTTGAGAGCAATGGGGCCGGAAGGAGTATTGGCAATATCGGCAAGAACCCGTTGAGAGCTTGGATTACTTAATTGAAGGTACGCAATTTGATTGGGGGAAGCAGGGCTAAAACTGGCATTGTAACTGATTAAAACCTCGTTGTTGCTGAGAAAAGCAAGGCTTTGGTTTCCGCTAATGCTGGTAATATTTGTGATCGCAAAAGTTGATAGATTAATTTTGCTGATCGGGTTTGTCGATCCGGTCGCCCCAAAAACCGCAAAAGTTCCGTTTGGGGAAACTTTAATAAAGGAACTAAACGTTCCGGAAGGCATACTGCCGATGAGCTGCGGCGCAGCCGGGACATTATCTCCGTTGGCATCAACAATATAAATGAACGGCGTTAGAGCAATACCATTACGAATAATAACAACATCGCCGTTAGGCAGATAATCAAAACCGCCGTCGGCATTCACGGTGGATTGTTGATCGGCATACCCTGTTTTGACGGTGAGATTAACCGCAGCGGCCTCCGGGATATTCGAGAGAATCCCCATGCCCAAAAATCCCAAAATCAAAACTGATTGCTTAATAAAACATTTCATCTTCAACTCCTCTCCGCTCCGCCAAAGGCGGGGCTGGTGATTTAAAAAAAACTTTTTGATGCGAATAACTTAACTTTTGTTTAAACCGCCGCAGAATAACGATAAAATCGCTTCCCAAGAAATAAAAGAAAATAAAATTGGTAACCGCATGAACCGTGTCAAACCAAAACGAAGCCGCATAAGTATAAATCCACGTCTTGAAATTCAACGGGTAAATAAACGACAGCCAGTACCAGACATTCATAATCCAGCCAAAAAGATATCCCCAGAAAAAACCAAAAACGATCAATAACCACCGCGGGGCATGGGGATAAATTTTCCCTAAGAATCCTGCCGAAATACCGCACAGTCCCCAGGTAAACATCTGCACAATCGTCCACGGCCCTTGCCCCAAGAAAATATTCGAAACCAGCGGGGCTGCAATACCGACGATAAAACCAACCATAGGGCCAAAAATATAACCGCTGATGATGATCATAAAAGTTGTGGGTTGAGCGCCGGGAATAACCGCAAAAGGGACTCGCCCTAACGCAGCCATCGCGGCTAAAACAGAAATCAAGACAATCTCTTTACTCGAAACCGCTTTGCGCTCAAAAAATAGCAAATACCCTCCCATAAAGATTGCTGCTCCCGCAAAAAATAATAACCCTTTATCGACCATCATCTTAACAAGGCCTCAGCGTGTTTTAAATTAATGACGTTATTGACAACGCCGCGGAACATTCGATTGATCGCAGTAGAATAAAAAAGATTTCCGTCCAGTATCTGCTCTGGCTGCCCCTGGTCTACAATTTTTCCCTGAGAAAATAAAATAATTTGATCCGCATAATTGGCCGTAAATTCCACATCCTGCGTGACCAAAAGTATAGCGGTTTTCTTTTGCTGCTGAAGCTGTTTAAACAACTCACCTAATTTTCGCTTGAGAGAACCGTCAAGGCCGCGCGTGGGTTCATCTAATATCAAGACCCGCGGCTGCGCCACTAAAATGGAGGCCAGCGCCGCCCGCTGCCTTTCTCCGGCGCTCAAGTCTCGAGGATAATGACGGCGATGATGACCGATGCTAAGTTCGCTTAACATTTGCGTTATCGTATTTTCATCGAAATTCATGTCCAAATTTTTCATGGTGAACAACAACTCATCTTCCACCGTTTCATTAAATAAATAGTCGCTGGGATTTTGTGACAGATAAGCAATTCTTTGGGCCCGTTCTTTAATACTAAGGAGGGAAACATCTTTTCCCGCAAATAAAATCTTGCCGTACGAAGGCTGCAACAGGCCGGCTAAAAGTTTGAGTAATGTACTTTTCCCGGCCCCATTTTCTCCGAGGATCGCAACCAATCTGCCTTCCTCAAAAGAACAATTTAAATTTTCAATGATCGGAACATTGTCTTGCTGATAAGAAAAACTCAAATTTTTTATCTCAATAAGCGGCGAGGAGCTGACGCTATTTTCTTTTTGCCGTTGAGCAATATTTTCTTTCCAACTTCCCTTAAGAATTTGCGGCCGGGCCTCAGCCACCGTTAGCGGAATCTCTTTTTCCTTGAGCCGACAAAACAACCGCGGAATCACCGGCAGCAATTCTTCGTATTCGGCAAAAACTTTAGCGGCAAATTCTTTCGGATTTTCATCAGCCACGATACGGCCGTCGCTGAGCATAATCACCCGGCCGGCCAGGGCCAGACATTCTTCCAACCGCTGCTCGATGAGAATAATCGTAAACCCATGTTCACGGTTTAAACGGCGTAAAATCTCGAAAATTTCTTTCGCGGCCAGCGGGTCCAATTGCGACGTCGGCTCATCGAGAATCAAAATATGCGGCAGCATCGCCAAAATAGAACCAATCGCCACTTTTTGCTTTTCGCCCGATGATAATTCCGAAGTCATACGATTGCGCAAATGCATCAATCCAAGATAATGAAGTGTTTCGATAACGCGGCGGTTCATTAAAGAATTTTCAATGCCTAAATTTTCCAAACCCAACGCCAAGTCCCGCTCCACCTCGCTCATAATAATTTGCTTTTCCGGATCTTGAAAAACCATGCCGATGCTTTGGCGAATTTTACGATGATCACGCTCAAACATAGATTCATTCCGAAAATGAACTTCCCCCTTAATCGAACCGCCGTAAAATTCAGGAATAAAACCACCCAAAAAACGCGCGAGGGTCGTTTTCCCTCCTCCCGACGGCCCGGTTAAAAGAATAAACTCCCCTTCCCGAATAGTGAGGGAAATATCTTTTAACGCTTCCTGCTTCTGCCCGGGATAAGAATACGTCAGATGATGAATTTTAAATAATTCCATCGTTTCCCCAATTCATTTAAAAACGGTATCACTGAAAAACCTGCACATATCCCGGAAATTAGTTTCCTATCTGCCGCGTCAAAGACAAATTCTGTTTGTGGATAAAAATCCCAAAACCCTTTGTGCTGTAAAAGGCCCATTGAAAAACTTGCCCAAATTAATCCCAGGACAAACAGCGTCAAGGTATCGCGCCGCCGCCAAATAGTGCGGCAATAATATGTTCTTGCCCCGGCGCCAAAAGCGCGGGCTTCAAGCGCCTCGGCAATCTGCCACGAATCTTCCAGCGCCGAAAGCAGAATAATTTTCAGGATAGGCGAACTTTGCCGAATCGTTTTCCCTAAACGGCCCGGCTGCAATTCATACCCGCGCGCCTGCATGGCCCAGGCCGCGTCGTGTAAACGCCGCTTAAGCTGCGGGATTAACATGGCGGTGAGAATCATCACCAGGGTTGATTTAGAGGCCCATCGTGAAAAAAAAGAAAATGTTTTATCAATCGGCAGGACTGCTTCATACCAGCAAAAAATGCTGAGGATAAGGCTCAATTTAAACGCCATGGTAAAACCAAAGATTATCGCCTCTTGCGAAATGGATAATTTTCCAAAAACCGGCAGTTTTGGCCCCTCCCAAAGAATCGTCTGCCCGGCGCGCGAAACCAGAATGTTGATCAGAATAATAAAAAGGATCATGACCAAACCAAAGCGGAGCGTGCGCCTCCATTCCTTGACCTTACCGCAGGAACAAATGCCCAAGGCGACCATCCCAAAAAGGAAAAAAAGATAGAGAAGATTGGTATAAATCATCGACAGCGCCAGCAGCGTGACAAAATAAAAAATCAACACGCCGGTGTGCATGTTTTCCAAAAAACTATTATTTTTTACCGATAACCGGGACATTCACAACCTCATTGCCGGCGACAACAGCGCCGGAATAAAACTGAATACGTTCACTGTGCGAAATCAATAAGTCCACTGCCTTCTTCACTTCCTCGTCGCTGGTGCCGGTGACGATCCACCGAGGAGGGATTTGAGCAAACCCGCCGCCGATGGCCAGAATCGCCGCCGCATTTTTAAACGCCTGCGCAGGATTCCCCGACATATCCAGCGGATGCAGCCCATCGCCGTCGAATCGAATAAAGAATCCGGACTTATGGGAATTTTTCACGATATCTTTAATCTGCGGATCATTTTCTAAATCCGCCCATGCGCCGATGAGAATTCGATAAGATTGATTATCCTGCACCGCTTGGGGTGTGTATTCAGCGACATCCACCACGGCGATGTTTTGATCCTTTAAACTTTGCTGTAACGCCCGGGCGGTATCGATGAGCCGGGGGGAAACAATAATGATCGTCGGCTCAACCTTTCCCGAGATTCCACTTAAAAACGGCTGCGGGTAAGCGCCAATCACCGCTGCGACATAGACGGCATCATTCCAACGATGATAATCCCACCACACGTTGTCTCCCGCCTTGGGAAAATATTGCAGAGCTCCGACGTTGGCCAACAAACCATTCACATAATAAAACCAATCTTTCTGTTCGCCGTTAACGCTATCCGACAAAATCCCATTAATGCCGGTGACAAAACCGCCGCCGAAGGCCGTATCCAGCCGGGCGTTATTGTTCAAAATGCTCATCACCGAATCGTCGTTAACGCTGACGGTTTTATTCACGAGAGTCTCTTGTGAAAAATCTTTAGTAACCCACAATTGCGCATTTTCTTGAGCGTTGCCGGCACTCACCATCAACACGGCAAAAAAGATTATTTCAAAAAATAAATAATTTCTTTTTTTCTGACTCATAATTCTTCCTTCCTTAATAGTTCACCGCCGCAACGGCATCTAAATCAAATCCCGAATTCCCCGTCCCGCTTGCTCCCCACGTCGGACTTCCATGCGTGTGCCGGACAAAATCGCCGTTCATATCCTGCAGCCAATTATCTCCCGTCGAGGTAATCCGGACATATTGGATCCAGGTTAAATTGGGCGAAATATTATTCAAGTCAAATGAGTCACCGCCCGACACCGCCGGGTCCGTCGGGTCAGGGACCAAATTATTGCTTAAAACCGGTTTAACCCCGGCAAAGCCGGTGGGATAGGCAAAAGGATTCTGCAGATCCAATTGATTTTGCGGAGTATAGTGCGGAACAAAATCAAACGGGAAACGGTAAAAATTCACCCCGTCATAACTGACATCCACGACCGCCGGTTCGATAAAATAATTCGTTGTACTGAAGGCATGAAGCGCGTTCTCAAAAATTGTAAAATCCACCCCCGGGCCATTGACGACAATATTGTTGTTAAATTTTAAAACAACACTCCCCCCGTACGGGGCCGCGGCTCCGCTATCGTTGTTGACCTTGGCATGAAAAGAAACAACATCCAGCGACCCCGCGTACTCCCCGGCGCCGCGCGGCGGGCCCAACACGACATTCGGCATATTAGCCAGCCCAAAACAATTGCCGGGATTCAAAGGAGTAAAACTCATAACCTCATCGGCAAACGGATCATTCGGCCCGCTGAGTGTTACCGCATGCGGTGCCGCCAAACCCTGGCCGCTGGTTCCGGGAGGAACAACATTATTCGCCTGATCATAGGCAAAGGCCCGGTAATAAACGGTTGAGTCATTCGCCAAATTGGCATCCACCATATTATTTCCGGTTCCGGAATAAACAACCGTGCCGTCATTCGGCGTTTGCGGGAATCCCGTCGTGTTACGGACAATCAGCGCGTGATGAAATTGCGGTGAGGAAGGATTGACCCAGGCTAAACCGGCCTTTTGATTTGACGCTTGAGCGATGAATCCGGTCACCGGCCCCAGCCCCGCCGGATCAATGGTTAAATTCAGATTCCTCGTCGTAAAATTATTCGCCGCATCCGTCGCCCTAAACGTCAAGGCCAGATTCGTGACGGCCGCCGTGGGCGTTCCGGAAATCGCAGCGGTTTGGCCGTCGAAAAGCAATCCCGCAGGAAGTTGTCCCTGCGTGATCTGCCAGGCATACGGCGGATTTCCTCCGCTGGCCGCTAAAAGAAAATTATAATTAATCCCCACTTCTCCATTGGGCAAACTCTGAGTGGTAATAGTCAACGGCTGCGGATCAACGCGGATGCTCAAAAGTTTTACATCCTGATTCTGCTCTTGATCTTCCACCCGGACGGTAAACGCCGCGGTTTGCACCAGCGTCGGAGTTCCGCTGATTATGCCGCGGTTGGCATCTAAACCTAATCCTATCGGAAGATTTCCGGGAATAATCGTCCAGATATAAGGCGGAGTTCCGCCCTGCGCGGTTAAAGTATCTTGATAAGGGACCGCGACTTGCGCGCCGGAAAGAGCGACCGTTGTCAGCAAAAGCGGCGCGCCGAGCACGCGCAAAGTAAACGCGCGCGGATATTCATTATTCAGTGTATCCGTGACCATCAATGAAATCGGAAAATTCCCCGCTTGCGCCGATGTTCCCGAAATAATACCGCTGTTGCTGTCCAGCAATAATCCGTTGGGAAGTCCGCCGCTGACAATCGACCATTCATAAGGAGAAATTCCCCCCTCGGCGTTGACTTGCAAATTATAAGGAACTCCCACAGTGGCATCCGGAAACGCCGTCGTCGTGATGGTTAAATCTCGTTCAATAACATCCAGGTGCAGCATTTTTGTTCCTAAATGATTTTGCGCATCGGTCACTTGGACGTTAAAAGGAAAAATCCCGGTTTGTTCCGGCGCTCCGGACAGAGTGCCATCCGGAACAAAAATTAAGTTCCGCGGGAGATTTCCCGACGTGATTATCCAGGTATAAGGCGGGACTCCGCCCTGAGCTTGTAACTGATGTTGATAATTTTGCGTCAAACGCGCCGTGGGCAAAATATCGGTTAATACGGTTAATGTTTCGGTATTGACCACCAAAGTATACGGCTCGGAATCCGAGTGCTCCTGACTGTCTGTAACAAGCATGGTAAAAGATTCCACCGCCGTATTCTGCGGTGTTCCAAAGAGGACCCCGGCCGGGCTGAGCGATATCCCGACGGGTAATTGACCCGACTGAAGCTGCCAGTGATAAGGAGGATTTCCCCCCTGGGCTTGCAGCTGCTGAAAATACTCAATGGCCACATGCGCGTCGGGCAAGCTGAAAGTGGTGATTTGTAACGGCGAGGCATTGATCCGCACATTTAAATTTTTTTGTATGCGGCTGTTGGTTTGATCGGCCGCTTCCACTTGCAAAGGAAAATCTCCCGACTGCGCCGGTGTTCCTAAAATCACTCCCGAATTTTGAAAATTCAATCCATCGGGCAGCTGACCCGCTAAAATCTGCCATTGATACGGCGGCACACCCCCGCTGGCCAATAATTGCGTATAATAGAGAACACCGACGGCGCCCGCGGTCAAATTCTCAGAATCAATCTTTAAAACTCCGCTAACAACGTTGAGTCTTAATTCAACACTGTCAGAACTGTCGTCGCGATCAGTCACCTGAAAACGTAACGTCTGCGCCTCGGCATTCAACGCCGTTCCAGTCAGAATTCCCAGGCTGTTAAAGGTCAATCCGGCCGGAATAATCCCCGCGATCACCTGCCAGCTGTAAGGCGGCCTTCCTCCCTGCGCGCGCAGTTGTTCAAAATAATTTCGGCCCACGGTTCCCGCCGCCAACGAACCGGTCGTGACATACAAAGGCGACGTTTGAACCGGCAAAACAAAAGCTTTACCGGCCGGGATGGAGTGCCCATCTCTCACACTCACATTAAAAGAATACCGGCCTTCGCTCAGCGGAATTCCATAAAGCATCCCGTAGCGAGATTCAAAATTTAAACCCGGCGGGATAAAGGAAATATTCCAGGAATGCGGCAGCGCTCCGCCGGTCGTGGAAAACTGTATCAAGTAATCGGCCCCCACTAAACCGCCCGGAATACGCTCCGTGGTAATATTAAATGGTCCCGAGCTTTCCGGCGGCAGGAACGCGGCAACGGCCAGATTGTAACGGACCGTGATAAAATTTCTGGAACCATCGCTGATTTTAATATCGAACGCAAAAACGCCCGCCGCCCTCGGCGTCCCGCAAAAATAACCGCTGGCTGTATCCAGATTAATTCCCGTGGGAGAATTTCCTCCGGCACGCTGCCATTGATACGGCGCCCTTCCCCATTGCGGATTAAGATACCGGCAGTATTCTTGGTCCACCAATCCCGCCGGCAAATCACGCGCATACGCTCCCTGCGAATTTTTATTCCCGTAATCTTTTTCCTGGTCTTCCGGCGCGTTACCGTTCTTATTTTGCTTTTTTCCGGCTTGCGGGGGCGCAGAATTGCTGCCGGAGAGCGGATCGGCAACGCGGCCTTGACGGGAAGACGCTTGAGGAAGACCGCTCTTGCCTGCCTTTTCGGATGAGTCTGAATTCAATTCTGAATCAGCTTGATCTTCCAGCGCATAAACCGGACTTTTGATCGCGGTCAGACGGATGAGCGGATTATCCAAGATCGGCTGCACCCACTTCGGCGAAAGTCCGTCTTCCCTCGCATTGGACATGATCACCGCGGCTGCGCCGGCGATCAGCAGCACGCCTAAACCGATGGTGATAAAATTTTTTTTCTGCCTTGATACCATATTTCGCCAATCCCGCTGCGCGGGATTATTTCGTGCCTATGATTTATGTTCGCTTCGCTCCATAAATTTAGGCCTTCTAAAATAAACCCCGCTTTGCGGGGTATCTATTTGCCTTCTCTGAAATTATGGTAGGCAAATAAAAAAACTCCCAACCTCCGCCTGAGGCGGACGATTGGGAGTGCACCCTGTTTCTTAGTCCCAAAATATCCATCGCTCACTGTCTTGCGCAGTAATCAATGATTTTAATATTGGCAGGTGTTCTGGCTCCCCAGGCGTTTACGAAGCGTCTGGATTACAGCGGCGGGACCGCGCCTGATTTTCGCAGGCCTTTCCCATTTCATCTCTGAGTTTCCTCGGCAGCTTTGATGATCTGCCGTCTTCCCTATTATAACGGAAAGACAGAGAACCAATATGAATTGTAAAGAACGGAACTTCAGTAAATCTGGACTTATTATGTTGATTTAAAGCTTAAAGTCAATCCCTTTTTTCCTTAACATAAAAAACTTCATCATCCAGAAGAAAAAGGGATTAGTCCCCAATTTCCTCTGACATTCAGACTGAATATTAAGGGAAAATTGGGACAAGTGATTTCTTCTATTTGCGGCCTTTTAGCCCTTCATACATCTCGAGCAATGTTTCTTTCAAGGTATATTTCTGCGTCCACTGCGGATAATGGGATTGGAATTTCTTGACGGAACTGACGTACCAGATATGATCGCCGCTTCGGTTCTGGCCGCTGTATTTGTAGTTCATTTTTTTGCCGGTGATCTCTTCGCAGATCTCGACCGCCTCAAGGATCGAACAATTGTTCTGCCGGGCGCCGCCCATATTATAAACTTCTCCGCTTCTCGGGTTGCGGTAAAATTGTTCAAAAGCATTCACCAGATCAAAGCTATGGATGTTGTCCCGCACCTGTTTACCCTTGTAGCCGAAAATTGTGTATTCTTTCCCGGTGATGCAGCATTTCATCAGATAAGCCAAAAACCCGTGCAGCTGCGCGCCCGAATGGTTAGGACCGGTCAAGCATCCGCCGCGAAAACAAACAGTTTTCATCCCAAAATACCGTCCATATTCCTGTACCAAAATATCCGCCGCCACCTTCGATGCCCCAAATAGAGAATGTTTGGACGCATCAATGCTCATCGTTTCATTGATGCCAGGATAAAAGTGATGCGCTTCCGGCAATTCCCAGCGTTTATCGAGCTCAACCAACGGTAAAAAATTCGGAAGGTCGCCATAAACCTTGTTGGTACTTAAAAAAATGAACACCGCTTTGGGACAATGACGGCGGGACATTTCCAGAAGATTCAGAGTGCCGTTGGCGTTGACGGAAAAATCCGTAAACGGCTCCTTGGCGGCCCAATCATGGGAAGGCTGGGCCGCGGCATGGATGATTAACTTGATAGATTTGCCGTATTCCTTAAAGATCTTCTCAAGTTTCTTCTGGCCGCGGATATCGATCGATTTATGGATATAATGAGGGAGTTCTTTCTTGAGGCGGTCAACGTTCCAACGGGTAGAAGCTTCCCTGCCGAAAAAATATTTCCGGAGGTCATTGTCGATCCCGACGACTTTAAATTTTTTCCCGGCAAAGAACCGGGCTGATTCTGAACCCACAAGCCCGCCGGAACCGGTTATAAGCGCGATATTCATTTTAAAAATATTAACTTCAATTTTCAATGATTTTACCGTAAAATGGCGAAGACATTATAACACGGGACAATAACTGTTTATGAAAAAACTCACCGAACTATTTAAAACCGGAAAACCGACGTTCTCCTTCGAACTTTTCCCGCCCAAGACCGATGAAGGTTACCAAAAACTTTTAAACACTATTGAAGGACTGGCGGCCCTGAAGCCGGATTTCATATCGGTCACCTACGGCGCGGGCGGCGGCGGCCGGGATAAAACGTTTGACATCGTTCAGCATATCGAGGAGAAACATCACATCACCGGTGTCGCGCATTTGACCTGTGTCTTACACACAAAAAAAGAAATTAAGCATATTCTCACCGACGTTAAAAAACGCGGCATTCAAAATGTCCTGGCTTTGCGCGGGGATCCGCCGAAGGAAAATCCCGACCGGCAGCCGGGGCCGGAGAATTTCAAATACAGCAGTGAATTATGCGCTTTTATCCGTAAGAATTTCGGCGATTATTTCGGGATCGGGGTGGCCGGTTTTCCGGAAGGGCACCTCTTGTGCCGGGACCGCGACCGCGACGCGCAATTTTTAAAAATAAAAATCGATAACGGCGCGGATTTTGTCATCACCCAGCTATTCTTCAATAATCAAGATTATATTGATTACGTCGGGCGGCTGCGCAAACTTGGGATCAACGCACGCGTGATCCCGGGGATCATTCCGGTCACGGATTATCCGGGGTTACTGCGTTTCGGCGCGTTGTGCGGAGCAACGGTTACGGATGAACTGCAGCAAATATTTGAGCCGATTCAAAATGATAAGGAAGCGACACTAAAAGCCGGCATCGACTTTGCCGTGCGCCAGTGCCGCGAACTTTTAAAGAGCGGAGCCCCCGGCATCCATTTCTACACCCTCAACAAATTAAGCCCGGTCGATACGATCCTCTCGAAAATAAGACAATAAAAAACCCACCCCGGGGGTGGATCCACTCCCGGGGCGGGGAAACTTCGGGTCAGTCAAAAAACTTTACTTCTTATCCACCGACGCGATGTATTCGATCAAGTCAACGGTTTTCTGCGAATAACCCCACTCGTTGTCGTACCAGGAAACGACTTTCACGAAGGTGTCGTTCAAGGCAATACCGGCATCCGCATCAAAAATAGACGTGCGGGCATCGCCGATAAAATCAGATGAAACCACCGGCTCATCGGTATAACCTAAAATGCCTTTGAGTTCCCCTTCGGAAGCTCGCTTCATTTCAGCTTTGATCTCATCCCATTTGGCGGGTTTGGCTAATTTGCAGGTCAGATCCACGACGGAAACGTCAGCGACAGGCACGCGAAAAGCCATACCGGTCAATTTTCCGTTCAAGGAAGGAATGACTTTCCCGACGGCCTTGGCCGCGCCGGTCGACGACGGAATAATGTTCTGCGAAGCGCCGCGTCCGCCGCGCCAGTCTTTCTTCGACGGGCCGTCCACGGTCTTTTGGGTCGCGGTCACCGCGTGGCAGGTGGTCATCAGGCCTTCCACGATCCCCCATTTGTCGTTCAAGACCTTGGCGATCGGAGCCAAACAGTTGGTTGTACAGGAGGCGTTTGAAACAACTTCCATTTCCTTTTTGTAGGAAGTATGATTGACGCCCATGACGAACATCGGGGCATCTTTTGACGGAGCGGAAATAATGACTTTCTTGGCGCCGGCCTTTAAATGCGCTTTGGCTGGTTCCATATCGGTAAACAATCCGGTCGATTCGATCACATATTCAGCGCCGGTCTGTCCCCATTTGCACAGAGCCGGGTCTTTTTCAGCGGTGACCAGGATCTTTTGACCGTTGACGATCAACTCATTGCCTTTGCCTTCCACGGTTCCCTTAAATTTACCGTGCGTGGAATCATATTTCAGCATATAGGCCAAATAATCCGCTTCAAAAAGGTCATTGATCGCAACGACCTCAATATTCTTGTGTTCAACGGCGGCGCGGAACACGAGCCGGCCGATACGGCCAAAACCGTTTATTCCAACTTTGATAGACATAATGACCTCCTGATTTTAATAACTCAAAAGTTAAAAATCAAAGGTCAAAAGTGTGGTGTCGCTGGCGCGACTCTAAACTTTTGATTTTTGCGTTGTACTTTTGACTTTTCACTTTTAACTTTTGACTTTTGACTTTAAATTTTAACTTCTCTAAGATGCCCGGCCGCTACCGACGGCGACGTACGGACAATATAAAATCCCGTCCCCCACTCAAATCCGGCCGCACGCGTGAGGTTCGGAACGATCTCAATATGCCAATGATACTGCTGCCCCTGGTCCGTGTTGATCGGCGCCAAGTGCAGGTAAAAATTATACGACGGGTTCGACAAGCAATTTTTGATGCGCGTCAGAATTTCCTTTAAGATACGGGCTAAATTCCGCATCTCCTCTTCGGTCAAAGAACCAAAATCCAGGCTGTGCTTTTTCGGAAGGATCCAGCTTTCGAACGGGAACCGCGGCACGAACGGGCAAAACGTCAAAAAATCCACATTTTCCGTAATGATCCGCTCTTTATCCTGATATTCCTGGTGGATGATGTCGCAGAAGATACATCGCCCGCGGAAATCATAATAACTTTTGGCGCCTTCCAGCTCTTCCAAAACATATTTCGGGATCATCGGTAAAGCGATGATCTGGCTGTGCTCAT
Source organism: uncultured Planctomycetales bacterium (assembly GCA_964364715.1). Classification (GTDB taxonomy): domain Bacteria; phylum Omnitrophota; class Gorgyraeia; order Zapsychrales; family GWA2-47-8; genus CAYING01. The sequence continues at coordinate 27,401 of CAYING010000004.1, read as the reverse complement.
GTTCCATCGAAGCCCCGGCCGATTCCCCGAAATTTTTGAATATCATAATATACTTAAAACGTTTGTCCCTGGCAAGAGATAAAAATCTGGATTGATATTTACGCAGAACATCCAAGATCTCGTTTTCCGAAAAATCGGCAAACTGCCGGCAATGGTCCGGCGTCTCGATAACGATCTCATGGGCGCCGACACCGTTGGCCAAATCAAAGATCCCCATGCCTCTTTTATCCAGATTGCCTTCGATACGCAGGGCAGGGAATTTATTGGGAACGACCCGCACCGACCAGCCCGGAGAATTCGGAGAGCTATTCCCGTGACGGACCACGTCAACTTCCAGAGGGGTATTCTTTTCCCGTCCGGGACAGAATTGGCAAACATCACCCTGCAGGTAAACATGCTCTTCCCTGGTAAACTCCTTCGGATGCATGGAATCATTGGTATTCACAATGACCCATTGGCCGACGATCGGATCTCTTCGCAATTCAGCCATTAAATTTCAACCTCTCTTAAAAATTCTGCCATCTTTTCAGGCGGAACCGCGCAAATGTAGAACCCGGTCCCTTTTTCAAATCCGGCGACCCGCGTCAAACGCGGCATCAGTTCGATGTGCCAGTGATAATCTTCCTCGATCGTTTTATACTGTTTTTTCAGATCTTCTTCCCGGCGGAAAGGCGCCGTGTGAATGACATAATTATAAGCCGGATCGTTCAACCCGATCTTGATGCGGGTCAGCATGTCTTTCAGGATCGAGGCCAGCTCTTTTTCAACGCCCATGACCCCCTTGGCAAAATCGCAGGAATGCCTTTTCGGGATGATCCAGACCTCAAAAAGAAATCGCGCCGCAAAAGGAGTGACGGCTATAAAATGGTCGTTCTCAACAATGACCCGGTCTTTGAATTGCTGTTCCTGACGGATCAAATCGCAATAGATGCAGCGTTCATGAAAATCATAATATTTCTTAGCGCCGGTCATTTTTTCTTTGACCCGCATCGGATTAACCGGAGCCGCAATTATCTGCGAACGCGAATGCCCGATCGCCCTTCCGCCGGCGACCACGCCGTAATTTTTATAGGGAAAAACATGTTTGAATTTAATGTCCTTCTCAAGATCATTCATCCGGATAACATAGGTATTGAGAACAAGCTTGATCTGCTCAACATCCAGATCCGCCATATTGGCCGTATGGTCCGGGGTTTCAATCACGACTTCGTGGGCGCCGTAGCCGTTGATGATATCATAAAGCCCTTGTCCGGTACGGTTACACTGTCCGTAAGGCTTTAACGTCGGGGCGCCGCTCGGGACGACCAAGACACTCCAATCGCGATGATTGGCTGCAGAATTTTTAAAAGAATAGATGACCTGCTCTTTATTGTGGCAAAAAGGGCAGTCCTGTTTCCCGTTGAAAATATTTTCGCTGGAATCGACGAAATTGCCTGGCCGGCGGGCGCGCTCGGTGGCGATGATCACCCATCGCCCTACGACCGGGTCTTTGCGGAGTTCTGGCATAATTAAACTTTCTAAGTTAATGAACGTTCGATTATATCACAGACGGTATTGACTGCAAAACATTTTAACCAAAAATCCCCTTTTCTTATAGATTTCTCAAACGATAATGTTAAGATATTTGTAATTTACAACCCTCGGGAGAAAATGTATGGAATGGCTGCTCGGTATTCTTGATTTCTTTATCCACCTTGACCATCATATCAACACCCTCATCGATCACTATGGGGCATGGGTCTACCTGATCGTCTTTTTAATTATCTTCTGCGAAACAGGCTTGGTCGTTACCCCATTTTTGCCCGGCGATTCGCTGCTGTTCGTTCTGGGGACATTTGCTTCCAACGGCCCGCTCAATATCTGGGTTCTTTTGAGTGTGCTTTTGATCGCCGCTATTTTAGGCGACTCGGTGAATTATTACATCGGCCACCGCTTGGCGCCGAAAGTCTTTAACAATGAAAAAATCCCGTTTATTAAGCGCGAATACCTGGAACGCACCAAACAGTTTTATGAAAAATACGGCGGCAAAACCATCATCATCGCCCGGTTCGTGCCGATCGTCCGCACCTTTGCGCCGTTCCTGGCCGGCGTGGGCAGTATGAAATACCTGACGTTCATTATCTACAACGTGGCTGGAGCTGCTTTATGGGTGGTTTCGCTGACCTTGGCTGGATATTTCTTCGGCAATATTCCCATCGTTGAAAAAAATTTCACGGCGGTCATTTACCTGATCATCGTCATCTCGATCCTCCCGGCAGCGATCGAAATATACAACCACAAACGCGCCGGAAAAATCGGGAAATAATTTAAGAAAAACCCATTAACCTTCCACCCTGATACACCGCAAAAGCCGCCGCATACGCAAGGATGGCCATATAAACGAATTGAAAAAGCGGCCACTGCCAGGAATTGGTCTCGCGGGTGACGATCGCGATCGTACTGACGCATTGCAAAGCAAAAACATAAAAAATCATTAAACTTAAACACACGAGCGGCGTAAACAAAGGCCTTCCATCCGGCCATTGCGCTTTGGAAAATGCTTCCCGCAGAGAATCTTCTTTTGCTTCATCCCCGAGATTAAAAACAATGCTCATCGTTGAAACAAAAACTTCCCGCGCGGCGAACGACCCGATCAAACCGATCCCGATCCGCCAGTCGTAGCCCAATGGTTTGATGATCGGCTCCAAAATTGCTCCCGCCTGCCCGGCAAAACTTTTCTTCAACGCTTCTGCGGGTTCTGAACCCGAGGACTTCGGAAATGTCATCAGCGCCCACAGGATGATCGAAATCGCCAGAATGATCGTCCCGGCGCGTTTTAAAAAAAGCCGGCTGCGTTCCCACATCTGGATCACGACCGCATTCCACGACGGCAAACGGTACGGCGGCAGTTCCATGATAAATACCGGTTTCTGTGAACGCAGCAGAGTTGATTTAAAAAACCATGCCATCAGACAAGCCCCGATGATGCCGATCAGATACATGATCAGCAATATTCCGGCCTTTTGCAGGCCTGAGGCTCCCGGCATCAAAACCGCGATCATAATCGCGTACACCGGCAAACGCGCCGAACAGCTCATTAAAGGCGCCACCAGGATCGTCACCAAACGGTCTTTCGGACTTTCGATTGTCCGCGCCGACATAATCCCGGGGATCGCGCAGGCGAAGGAACTCAAAAGCGGGATAAAAGATTTCCCGTGCAAACCTACTTTATTCATCACCCGGTCCATGATAAAAGCCGCGCGCGCCATATATCCGGTGTCCTGTAAGAGCCCTATAAAAAAAAATAAGATCAAGATTTGCGGCAAAAATATCACAACACCGCCCACTCCGGCAATGATACCATTGACGATCAAATCCCTTAGATCGCCGGCTGGCATGACAGCCATCACCCAATTCCCCATCTTTCCAAACATAGCGTCGATCCAACCCATCGGGATCGAAGCAAATGTAAAGATCATATAAAACATGAACGTCATGATCCCGAGAAAGAACGCCCAGCCAAAAATTTTGTGCGTCACCACAGCGTCGATCTTTTCGGTCAGATCCGGCCCTTTTTTATTTTTATCGCGGACGCAATCTTTCAAGATGGATTTGATCCAGTCATACCGCGCTTCGATCGCGGCAGTGCGGGCCCGCAGGCCTTTCTGACGCAGGCGTTCCTGGATCAGATGGATATGGCTGATCAGTTCTTCTTTATAAAATCTTTTAGTCGTGTTGGATTTTTCATCGTTCTTCAATTTCGCGCCCAAAGACATCAGGATCAGCGCCTCGGCAAAAGCTTCATTGGCGTCCATTTTTTGGTGCTGCATCAGCAGGCGCACCAAATGCTGAACTTCTTCTTCCATATCCGGCGCCATACGCCAGACGCGCTTATATTTCTTCTCAACACCCTGCGCGATCAATTTCTTCAACTCTTCGATCCCTTGATTTTGATTCGCCACGGTCGGGACCAAAGGAACTCCCAGTTTTTGAGACAATTTTTCGACATCAATCTCGCGCCCCTGACGGCTAACTTCATCCATCATATTCAGAGCAATGATCATCGGGATGCCGAGATCCTGGATCTGACTGACCAAATATAAATTCCTTTCCAAATTTCCGGCATCGACGACACAAACGATAACATCCGCTTTAGGGGTATCGGCGGCGCGGCCGAGCAAAACATCCCTGGCAATCTGTTCATCCGGAGAACGGACAGCCAGGCTATACGTTCCCGGAAGATCGATGACGTTGACCACGCGGTCATGAGCGAGGACAAGCGTACCGCTTTTTTTCTCGACGGTCACGCCGGGATAATTACCGACCTTTTGGCGGAGCTTCGTGAAGGCGTTAAAGAGGGTTGTTTTCCCTGAATTGGGATTGCCGGCAAGAGCGACTGTTTTAATATCCGACCTTGGCTCGGTGGAAGAAATTTCTGCGGGCATCCCGATTTTCCTCTATATTGCCCGATTTCAATTAGATGAAATCGGGATAAGTACTTGCTACCTCTAAATAAAACACTAGAGAAAGCAAGTACATAAATTTCCTTATCTTAGGAAGCAAGAGTGACCATGATCATGTCCGCTTCTTCTTTACGCAACGAAAGGCAATAACCGCGGATCTTAATCTCGACCGGGTCCCCCAGCGGCGCGTAGCGAATGACCTCGACCCTTTCGCCGGGGGTCAGGCCCATCTCTGCGATGCGTTCGCAGTCATCGCTCTCAATAGTAAAACCCTTGATGATCCCCGGCTGCCCGATCGGCATCTGGCTTAAAAGAAAATTTTTACCCTCCATAGTATGCCCCTTGCATTCACACACTTCTTTCACAATAATATTTTTTCCAAGATCCTTGCTGATGACCACTTTGGCGTCACACACTTTGCAGATGAGGGCTCCGGTATCGGCGATCTTCTCAACGACCGAAGATTCGCAAAAACCCATCTCGCGTAACCTTTGGCAAACGCCTTCTTCTCCGCGCAGGCATTCGATGCGAACGTGCTGGCCGGTATCTGCCTGACTCAAAGATTTAATCTCCGACTGGCAGGCGCATTTATGCTCTTTAATATTGAATAATCTTTTCCACCAGGCTGTGGATTCGGTTGTCATATCTATTCCTTCCCGCAGCCTGAACAGTTATGTTTCTTCCCTCGCGGAGATCGAAGACAATATCTGACCAAATAAACAACGCTTAATCCTATAATGACCATTACGATAATTGTCTGCATACTGCACCCTCAACTTTCGAAACAATGCCCCGGAACAAGCCGATGCCCCTGGGCAAAACTATACGCGTTCATCGGTTTACCGTCTTCGTAATGCACTTGAGTGACCAGGATCGGCTTATCGGAGGCCGCGACAACAAAACCATTCTTACCGATCTCTAAAATGCATCCGCTCATTGCTGCGGAAGGCAGTTTATCATCTTTAATACGGGTTTCCAAAACCTTCAAACGCTTCCCTTTATAAAATGTAAACGCCCCTGGCCACGGCAAAAGCCCGCGCGCCAGATCATGGATGGTTTGCGCTTTCTCAGTCCACCTGATAATACCCAACTCCTTTGTGAGTTTGGACGCGTTGGTGACCATGGAAAAATCCTGTTTGGTCAGTTTAAATGTTTTGTTCTCGATCGTCGCGATCGTTTCCGCCAACAGTTCAGCCCCGATCTGCGCCATTTTCATTCTTAAAGAAATTGCAGTATCTTCCTCCGCAATGTCTATCTCCTGCTGGCTGATGATCTCACCGGCGTCCATCATCTCGTTCAATTTCATTACGGTCACGCCGGTCTTTTTATCGCCGTTTATGATAGCCCAATTGATCGGCGCCGCGCCGCGGTATTTTGGAAGAAGCGAGCCGTGGACATTAACGCAGAATATATTGGGAAGTAAAAGGATCTCCGGCGGAAGGATCTTTCCGTAAGCGATCACAATAAAAAGATCCGCTTGAAAAGCTTTTAATTGCTCAATGACATCGTCGTAACGCAGGAAATCCGGCTGCAGAACAGGGATCTTGCTTCTAACGGCAAATTCCTTGATGACCGACGGCTGAAGCTTCATCCCCCGGCCTTTGGGTTTATCCGGCTGGGTCACGCACGCCAAAACCTTATTGTTAGAACGGAATAACCGCTCCAAACTGACCAGCGCAAAATCATCGCTTCCGAAAAAAATTATGTTCATGGGTTCACCTGCACCGTTATCACAACATCTTTTTTACGCTTAAAATCACTTAAAACAGCTTTGGCTAAAGATAGAATATCAGCCTGCGAGGCGGCTTTCAACATGATCGTAAAACGAAATTTATCCCGCAGTTTGGCGACGGCGCTGGGCTGCGGCTCGCTGACCTCAACGCTCTTTAGCTGCTGCTGCGCCAACGCCTCATACAAATCATTCGCCTGCTTAAGGACATCCTCTTCTTTGACGCCGCGCAGGCCGATCGCCACAAAATGCGTGAACGGCGGCAGTTGAAGTTCCTCGCGAAATTTCAACTCTTCCCTGTAAAACGAATCAAAATCCAATTTAATCGCGTTCTGAATAATATAACTGTTCGGCTGATAAGTCTGCACCACGAGCTTCTTTTTAGCCGCGTGCCGTAAAAATATTAATATCGAAAAAGCTTTTTGCGCCGAGCGGAAATCAACCCGGTTCAATTCATCATCGAACTGCAGAAGAGCGATCAGATCCGGCGGAGAATTTTCCAAATACCGGAAAGCTGCCTGTGTCGCGACGACAATGTCCGCATCCGCCGGATACCGCGCGCTGTCACGGTCAAACCGGCTGATCCTGGACGCGGGATAAATGCGCGCCAGATCGCTCTCGAGTTTTTCGATCCCGGTCCCGACCGACCGCAGATAAGAGCTTTTGCAGGACGGACAAACCTTCGGAATGTCCGTTGCAAAATTACAGCGCCGGCAGACCATTTGCTTCTTTGAGAAAAGATATGTCAGCGGGATATTGCAATGCCCGCATTTCAACGAATGGCCGCATTGATTGCAGCGGGTCATGGAACTGAACCCCCGGCGGTTCAGGATCAAAACAGCCCTCCCGCGGTCCGCCAGAATTTTATCCATCATGTTCCGCAGCGGAAAAGAAAAAATGGAAGTCTTTTGCGGATTATAATTATTCAAATCAACGATCTGCGTCTGCGAGTGCGGTTGAGCCGGCAGTGAGATCTTACGCGCTTTTCCTTCCAATGCCGCCTGCCAAATTTCCGCTCGAGGGGAAGCGCTCACCAGGATCAATTTTGCGCCGCAGACCTCGGCCCGCAATTTTGCAATATCACCCGCCTGATAAGACGGTGACTGCTCCTGTTTGTAAGCGCTGTTCTCTTCGTCCAGAACAACGATCAATCCCAAGTTCACTACCGGCGCAAAAACAGCGGAGCGTGTGCCGACGGCCAGAGAAGCTTTGTTCTGCCTCAAGAAAATCCAATCCCGCATTTCGTCTTTGGCTTTCAACTGCTTATCCAAAACGACAACCGGGACATTGAATCTTTTTTGCAGCCTCTCCCTGATCGGCTGGGCCTGGAATACTTCCGGGGTTAATACGATTACACCTTTCCCCTCGCTAAGCACATTTTCGATTTGTTCGCCAATCACTTCCCAGCGTTCGGCAAATGTAGGATCGTGCAGTAAAAGTGTCTCGGCTTGTGGGTGCGCCGGGATTTCAGCATCGGCAAATTCCACCGCCATCATCCGGGAAGTCCGCAGCGAATCCGGCAGCATCGTGTCCAGCGCCTCACCGATGGAACAGCCGTAATATCCGGCAAATCTTTTTCCCAATTCCAGGAATTCTCTCGAAAACGACGGGCTGATGTCGAGGATTTTGATGATCGGCTTGAGGGTCTTAAAAGTACTTGAGGCCGCTAATCCGACGACAAAGCCGGTTTTCTTCCCGCGCCGGAAAGGAACAACCACGCGCTGGCCGGGCTGAATCTTGTCTTGCAGGGATTCCGGGACAGCGTAATCGAAGTGGCCTTGCACAGGTAAGGCAATGGCGATATGGGCAACTTTGTTCAACATAAATTTAATCCTAAACTCTAAACACTAAATCCTAAACAAATCCAAATTCCCAGAACCAAATGTTCCAAATGTTTTGAGTTTAGGTCATTGGGATTTTGGTCTTGTTTAGAATTTAGAAATTAGGATTTAGAATTGCCTATATTATCAATTTTATTATATCTTGAACCGCGTTGGGTTTGGCCAGAATTTTTGTCCGGTCGACGGCTTTTTGAAATTCGGCGGGAGAGGATTGAAAGGCCTTTAATTGCTGAGCGATCTCTAAGATACTGCAATTGCTGATGCCGATGCCGTGTTCCTTGAGGACGCTGACGTTCCCTGTTTCCTGGCCCGGGATCGCGTTAAAAAAAATCATCGGCAGATGACTGACCAAGGCTTCGCAGATGGACAATCCGCCGGGCTTGGTCACCATCGCATCACTGGCTGCCATCAATTCTTCCATATTATTGACCAACCCGAAAATTTTCAGATAAAATCTTTCGATTTTACCCAGCCTTTCAAATAATTCTTTATTATGCCCGCACACAACCGCCGCCTGAATGCCATCGATGGCGCGGATGATCTCTTCGATCGGCCCGATGCCGAAGGACCCCGTGGCCACCAGAACGGTAAAAACATTCTCCTTGAGCCCCAATTTCCGGCGGGTCTCATTCTTATCGCGCTTGATCGAAAACTTCTCGTGCGTTGGAATGCCGGTCACAAAAACTTTGTCTTCGTTGATCCCGATCTGGTGCAGTTTGTTTTTCGTCCACTCACTTGCCGCGGTATACTTGTCCACCCCGTCCGCCAGCCAGATCGAGTGCACATCAAAATCCGTAACAACCGTAATGATCTTGGAACGGATCCGGCCGGTTCTTTTCAAATAGGCCGAGACTTCCGTCGGGAAGAAATGTGTGGAAATAATATAATCAAACTGTTCCTGCTGGAGAAACCGATTAAGCGGCTGTCCGTTCAGGCCGTTCTGGGTCCGTCGGATGAATTTAACCAGCGGCAGCAGCAACGGGACATCCGCCAATCCAAAGAAAATCCCCCAAACCTGCGGAAAATTCGAGATCAGGAATGTATATGTTTGACGGTAAAGATATTTGTAAGCTTGGCTGGTATAGTCGAGCGCGTCGACAAGCGTCACGTCATACGAGGTTGACGTCTTAATGCCGTTGGCGATGGCCTCAGCGGCTTTTTGATGCCCGGCGCCCGCCGAGGCGTGGATGATGAGAATTTTCATGATCGATGATTTGGGCCGCTGCCTGAAGATTCTTGACAATATAATCCGGTTTTACCGGCCATTTCCTAATATCCCTGCACTGATCCCGGCCGGAAAGAACAAAAATAGTTTTACAACCGGCTTTATGCCCGGTTTGAATATCGACCTTGGTATCACCGACAAAGAAAGCATGCTCGATATGATGCATTGATGTGTTGATCGCTTTCATCGCCCGCAGGATCGAACCGATCTCCGGTTTACGGCAATCACAGTCATGCTCCGTGCGGTGGATGCAGTAAAAAACTTTTTTGATCCTGCCGCCCGCTTTCTTGACGGCGGCCATCATATTCTTAGTGATGCGGTTCAATTTATCAAGAGAGTAGATCCCCTTGCCGACGCCGGCCTGGTTGGAAACCACAAAGATCGTGAACCCGGCTTCCGTCAGACGGCGGATAGCATCCAGCGACCCCGGGATAAAATGAAAATTCTTAACTCGGGTGACATAATTGCCGTTGCCGGGGAATTCATTAATGACCCCGTCACGGTCGAGGAAAACGACTTTAAGCGGATTTCTTTTACTTTTGAGCCCCATTTTTTTTAATCGCCTCTTTCATTTCCCAATACTTCGCATAGCTGATGATCTGATAGAGTGAAGCGAAAAACGCCATCATGAACCCGATGAACCCGTCCTTATGGCCTTGCTTACGAAAATATGTCCTAGGGAATCGGTCCAGCGTCCGCCACAGCGCGCGGCCGAACGACATTTCCCGGTTTGTTTCGATCCATTTCTGAGCTTCGAGCGTTGTTTGTCCGTTCATTTTTGCGAGGAAATGCGGAAAATTCCGGTAACTTTTATGGATAATATCTTTGGTCAACGGCCCGGTCTTCCCTTCCAGGAATGCGCGCGGATGCACGCCGACCTCTTCATATTTAAATTTATTCTTCAAGAACAAACGCAGCTGCGCCGCCGGATATTGCCCGCCGTGACGGATCCAGTAATCGCCGATAAAATTCCGGCGGGGGATCGTGTACGCTGGAAACTCCGGGGTCTTGGATAAAACCGCGTCGATCTCATCCCTTAACTCCGGTGTGGCGCGTTCATCCGCATCCAAACTGAGGACCCAATCATACTTGGCCTGGGCGTAGGCCCAGTTGCGATGCCGGCCCTCGTTGTCCATTTTACGACGCAAAACACGCGCGGCATATTTTGACGCCAGCTCCACCGTGCGATCCGTGCTTTCATCGTCCACAACAAGGATCTCTTCCGCCCAGCCGTGGACACTTTGCAAACACGGCTCGATATTAAACTCTTCGTTCTTGGTGATCACAACAACGGAAATGGGCGGCCTCATTTTAAAGCAACTCTTTCACCGATTGACAGACGTATTCGATCTGCTCTTTGGTCATATGCGGGAACATCGGTAATGATAAAATATCCTTTGCCACAGCCTCGGCGACCGGGAAATCGCCGGATTTGTATTTCAATTCTTTATAAGCTTCCTGAAGGTGCAGCGGGATCGGGTAATGGATCAGGGCATCGATCTTCTTTGCCTTTAACCCTTCTAAAACCTTGCCGCGGTTCTTGACTCGGATGGCAAAGGTTTGAAAAACATGCGTGCGGCCGGATTTGATCGTCGGAGTTTTAATGCCTTTAACGCCGGCAAGGATTTTATTGTAATAGAGCGCGTTATCATTGCGCATCTTGTTCCATTGATCCAGGCGTTTCAACTTAGCGGACAAAACCACTGCCTGCACCGTATCCAGACGGGAGTTATACCCTTTGATCTTATGCTCATAACGCCCTTGCCGGCCGTAATCACGGAGCATCAAAGCGCCTTCATTAATTTTCGGATCGCTCGTCACGATCATCCCGGCGTCGCCGAAAGCGCCCAAACTTTTCGTCGGATAAAAACTGAAACACGCCGCGTCGCCGAGCGAACCGACTTTCTTTCCCTGGTAGGTCGCTCCGTGCGCCTGAGCCGCGTCTTCAATGACTTTCAGTTTGTGTTTTTTGGCAATGGCATTGATCTCATCCATATCCGCCGGCTGGCCGTAAATATGGACCGGGATGATCGCTTTGGTTTTTTTGTTAATTAATTTCTCAAGCTTTTGGGGATCGATATTGTAGGTGTCTTCCTCAATATCGGCGAAGACCACTTTGGCTCCGGTATACGAAATACATAACGCGGTCGCGATAAATGTGAACGTGGGAACGATGACCTCATCTCCTTCTTCGATGCCGAACGCGGCCACCGCCAAATACAAAGCATCGGTCCCGGAATTGACGCCGACGCCGTATTTGACGCCGCAGTAGCGGGCGAATTCAGACTCAAAATCCTTGGCTTCCTGGCCGAGGATGAAATTTCCTTTTTCAAAGACGCGTTTTAACCCTGTGTCAATTTCATCTTTGATGATCTTGTACTGCTCGCTGAAATCGATAAACTGTACGTTCATAAAATCCCTTTCATCTTTTCAAATACATCTTCTACGGTCAAACTATTCAAACAACTGACATGGGCGCATTCAGCCCGGCGGAAACGGCGGTAACACGGCCGGCAGGCTAAATTCGCCTTGACGACAATATGATTTTCTCTTGGATAAGGTCCGTAGACAACATCATCGACCGGCCCAAAAATAGAAACGGTCCTTGCACCCGCAGCCACTGCCACGTGCAAGGGCCCGCCGTCGTTCACGACCACACACTTACATTCTTTGGAAAGAGCCGCCATCTGGGTCACGGTGGTTTCTCCGGCGAGCTGTACACTGGGATGATGCATCATCTGCGCCACCTTATGACACAGATCCCGCTCTTTCTGATTCCCCATTAGTATAATGGCCGCCTTTGACATTTCAACGATTTTGTCAGCTAATTTTGCATAACTTTCAGCCGGCCAGCGCTTGTACGATGCGTCCTTTCCCCAGCTTCCTCCGCCGCCGGGAACAAGCCCGATCACGGTTTGCGAAGAAGACAGGTTATGTTTTTTCCAAATCTCTTCCGCCCAATATTTATCTTCAGCGCTGACATTGATCTCCATTTTGCGGCTGCGCGCATTGATCCCCAATTCTTTCAGCAATCCCAAATAATATTCCACGACATGCTTGCCTTCATATCCCGTCAGCGGGATCTTTTGCGTTAAAAACGGGCTGCGGTTCTTGTAATTGAATCCGATGCGGTGCGGGATCCCGATCAAGGCCATTAAAAAGGACGCGTTGCCGTTTAAAGAGAGATCAATCACCAATTCAAACCCTTCCCTTTTGATCTCGCCCAGCAAGTCGCGCGATCTCTGCCAAAACTCAGTTTTAGAACGCCGATAAACAGCGTTAAATTCATCCCGTTCATAAACAAAAACCTTATCGATTTTGGGATTCGCTCTTAGGACCGGCGCGGTACGGGCATTGGCCAGGTAACCGATTTTCCCCGACGGAATATGCGACCTGATCGCGCTGATCAGCGGTGTCGTAAACAGCACATCGCCGATGCCGAATGGATTGATGATCAAGATTTTCTGATAGGAAAAAATCATCCCGATTTTCCTCAATATTCCCAATTTATGCCTGGATAAAATTGGGAGCAGGCAGGCTTGTTTCCTCTATATTCATTTGAGGAAAACAAGTACACGAAATTTAGTATACCTAAAGATGGAATGCGAAGGAATGATTTGTTAAAATTTTATCGGCAGGAAAAAATTTAAATAGGTTTGCTGACCTCTTCGACAGGGGCTTTGACCTTCTTATTAATCATATTGAACGAAATTTTTGGAACAGCCAAGGGTTTAATCAAGGCGTCCGCATTGCCCCAATGTTTCTCTGCCAGATCCAGAAGTCGGAGATCCCTCTGCATTACGATCTGCTGCAGCCCCAAAAGCTGCAGAGGTGAAAATTTATGGGAAATGACTGCTGTGATCTTGGAGGCATCCCCTAACGACTCAATGAACGCTTCAAGATTGCCGTTATACTGCTCCATAATTGAATCTTTGTAGGCGTAATACCATTCCGAACCCGGATACGGAGTGGCAAAATGGGGTTTGCAATGGATACCTAATTTGATCAGCCACTCTATCGTTGTACGGATGCTTTGAAAACTTTCATCGGGAAACCCAATAATGATGTTCGGCAAAGGCATGATGCCGGAATTCATACAGATCTTCAACGCTTCCACATTATGCTTCTGGGTTACACCTTTTCCCAAGTGCTTCAGGATATACGGATCAAAGGATTCGATCCCATAGACCAAATGGGAACAACCCGCCCGGTACATAATATCCAACGTTTCTTTTTTCGCTAAACTGGCATGGCTGGTTCCTGACCAAAAAACCCCGCCCGTATTCTGTTCATCTGGGACGCTGTCCCTCCGGGACGTCGGCTGGAGGCCTTCCTTGATCCACAGATCGCACAGATCTTTAAGCCAGCTTCGCCCACTGGAAACGTCCATGGTCATTAAATTCTCATCGATAAAATTGATAAAATCGACATTGTATTTTTTAACAAGCGTTTTGACCATATCCACGATATACCGCGGGCTATGGTAACGGATGTTGCGCCCGTATGAAAAACGGACATCGTTGTTCCCTTCTTCATCCTTTTCGATCACCATGTCACCGGTCGTACCCAAGTGCCAGCAAAATTTGCACACGAGCCCGCAGCCCAAACTTCCGCCAATATCGATCCGGCGTTTCGACATATAGGCTGATTCGCTGTACAGCAAGCGTGAATTCTTAAAATAAATCTCTAAAGGTAACAGATCCCAGGCAGGGTGCGGGAGAACGTCGAGGTCTTTAATATTCGGCCGGACATTATTGAGAACAGGGGTACGGTCTTTGGCGCGATAGCAAACACCCAGCGTTTCCGAAAAATCAAAATCCTTAGCGGTGATCTTTTCCAGGACTTCCGGCCAAGTCACATAAGCTTCCCCGATGATCCCTAGGTCGATCTCCGGCAGCCAGGTCATCATCTCCCGCGGCATACTCGTCAGAAATCCGCCGCCGGCGATGATCAAAGCCTTAGGACAGCAGCCGCGGATGATCTTTAAAGTTCTTTTCACGGAACCGTACGTCGTCGAAAGGCCGCCGATCGCCACAACATCCCAATCATCTGCCCTGCAGACCTGCGTCATGACCTCGGGCCCCTTACGCCAAGCGTTCTCATCGTAGATCTGAACGAAATGCCCTTTCTTCAAAGCGATCCCGGCCAGCTGGCTTATGCCGTACGGAATATGCTTTGGGTCGTCTTCTTCCCTGATCACCGGGTTGATCATCAGAACTTTTGCCATCTATTTCTCCCTGCCTGCCGGCGAGGCAGGCTTGGCCGCTAACTTAAAAAAATCATCCAAATAAATACACGGGATATTATCCGCGAACAATGTTCCGCCTTCGGTACAATTATACGTCCGGCCAGCTGACTTTCGTGCTAATTCCAGGAAATTCTTTCGGTACCAAAAATACGTCGGGTCCGTATAAAACTTGTCCTTGGTCAATGGAAACTCAAACTCGACAAAGCACTCATCAATTTTTTCTTCGCCCTTCAAATGCTCGATCAGCTCATAATAACACTGTGTATCTTCTTTAGATGTGTCGCTGTAATACCCGAGGTCCATTCCGGTCAAACCGATGAGCGGTATTTTTAAAAAGGAACTGGCAAACACCCATGCCGCCGTTCCCACGGTGCCGCCGGTGTTAAGACAAGGCATTTTATTGAGCTCATACAGCTGCCGGGTCAGGCTGTCAGGCTGGCCGGGATCATCGACTAACGGATTCCACCAATAAATATCGAATTTTGCTTCCTTTAAACGCTCAATGACATTGGGCGGTGTTGACGTACACATGACCGCTTTGGTCAGATGCGCATATTTATTGACCAGATCAATATGATGCTTATTATGCTCGGAATTTATTTTCCGAAAACTGACATCCAGATCCTGACGCTTAATGTAATCGTCCCCTTCAAAATTCTTCTCCAAATTCGGATCACCGTAAAACCGGACCATTCTTTTCGGATGAGGGTCTAAGGTCATCACATGATCCGGAAAAATACCGGCCTTTAGGCAAGGAAGATATGCGCCATCGGCGACGATCAACGTCCCTTCAAAACCGGATTCCTTAAGCCTGGGGACAATATTCTTGCGGTGGACACTCGGGCCGGAGCTGATGATGACCGCTGACTTCTGCTTTTTAAAACTTAACGGCGGAAGCTGTTTGATCGATCTCTTAGTATCCGCTAAATTCGCTTTAGCATGCTTAATAAGAACTTCGCCATGGACCCTTAGCGCTGTGGCAGAAACATCTTCGAGCAAATTAAGGAAATTATCCGAATACGTCACGGTGACTTACTATCTCCATCCCAAACCAAGTCCGTCCGCTCCATATAAACCATACTGCCGCCGATCGAGGCCAAGACTCTTTTCTTTAATTCCTGGCGGATAGAGGTATTTTCCTTTTTATCTTCAACCTTGACCGGGTTCTTGACCTTAAAATTACCTTTTAAGATCTCTTCTGACATATGGCTCCTCCTCTGTAATGAAGGTTTATTGTAGCCAATTTAAAACGTCAAAACAAATAAATTATTCCCTACCCGAGAAGCGCTTCCCCTAAACCTCTTTACGTTTTCCTTTGTTCAACAGACCGACGATCTCCTTAACTTTTTGGCATTGGTCCATCCGGCAGACTAAAAGGGCGTCAGGCGTATCCACAATGACCATGTCCTGAAGTCCGACTGTCGCGACTAATCGGGCTGATGACCAAACAAATGTATTTTGACTGCCGATATCCAAAACATCGCCTTTAAAAATATTTTTCCGTTCATCCCTTTCTGAAACTTCGGCCAACGACTGCCAGCTCCCCACATCCGACCATCCGATGTTTTTAGCTGCCACGGCTGCGACCCTGTGCGATTTCTCAAGGATCGCACAATCGATCGAGATGGACGGCAATTTCTTCCAAACATTCTTGATCTTCGCTAAATTCTTTACTGACAACAGCTCGTAGATCGCAGGCTGGTATCGTTTTAATTCGCTTAGGATGACCTCAGTCTTCCAAACAAACATCCCGCTGTTCCAATAATAATTCCCTTCCTGAAGAAATTTCATCGCCCGGTCGAACGACGGTTTTTCAATGAACTTGATGACCTTCAGAACAGACCTTTTACCTTCTAAAATACTGTGAGTTTTAAAATACCCATACCCGGTCTCCGGGCGGCTGGGAGTTATCCCAAAAACGACCAGATGCTGCGTTTGGGCCAGATCGACTGCTTTTTGAAGAGTTGATAAGTATTCCCGCGGTTGTGTGATCAAATGGTCCGACGGCAGAACCGCCATCACGGCTTTCGGATTTCGCTGGTGGATGACCGAAGCGGCCCAACAAACGGCAGGGGCAGTGTTCTTTCCTTCCGGTTCCGGTAAAATATTGCCCGGAGGGATCTTAAAACCCTTGATCTGTTGACGGATCTTATCCGTATATGCCTTATTAGTAACAATAATAATATTCGTGCCGTCAATTTTAGGGCGCAGGCGCAGCAAAGTCTGTTGAAAAAGCGATTTCTCTCCATGGATATTCAAAAACTGTTTCGGCTGAGAGCGGCGGCTCAAAGGCCAGAACCTTGTCCCGGCCCCTCCCGCCAAAATGACCGCGTATAAATTTTTATCTTTTGCCATAGAGGATCCCTATCGATAAAGTTGTTGATAAATATTTAAAGTTTCCTGTGCTGTTTTCGTAAATGAAAAATCTTTTGCCCGGGCAAGTCCTTTAGCTTTCAGGGTATTCCGAAGATCAGGGTCTTCCAAAAGTCTTCTTATCGCATCGGCGATCTCTGCCTCCGAGTCAGGAGCGACCTGCAGGGCCGCTTCCCCGGCGATCTCCGCGCAGGAGGAAACATTCGACGTCACGACCGGCGCGCCGCAGCTGAACGCCTCCACGATCGGAAAGCCAAACCCTTCATAATACGAAGGGAACACAAAAACTTCCGCCAGGCTGTAAAAACATCTTAACTCATCATCCGTCAAAAATCCCAAAAAGGCAATATCGTCTTTTAAATCCAATTCTTTGATCAACCGTGCCAAGTCTTCGTGCATCCAACCTTTCATCCCGATCACCACCAACTTGGGAATGGACCCGGTCTTGCGCTTGAGGATCGACAAGGCCTTCAAGAGATTGGAAAGATTCTTCCTCGGTTCGATCGTCCCGATGAACAGGACATATTTCCCGTCGATTCCTTTGGAGCAAACCACACTTTGGGCCGCCTGCTTTTCGCTTGAGGAAAGTTCGTAAAAAACCTCACGGTCAACGCCCATATAAATAACTTTGATTTTATCCGAAGCGACCGGATAATATTTAACAAGATCTTCCTTCGTACTGTTTGAAATGCAGATCACACAATCTGCCTTGGCAAGGCTGGATTGCAGGCATTCTTCCGTCAGGCGGATCGTTTCCGGCGTATGTCCTTGCGGATACGCCTTATGGATCAGGTCATGCACCGTCACCACGATCTTCGCATCCTTCATCGTTACGATCTCCGGCGTCGGGGTATGATAAATATCAATTCCCTTCAAAACATTATGCGCGCCCTGCATAAAGGGATCGGATTGAATGCTGAAATTTGGCGCAGGCGCCTTGGGAGCAACTCTCTTTCTGTCCCAAAACCACTTCGGGGCATAGAGGGTGTATTGATTAACGGAATCGATCTGACTTAAATGCCGGATGAGCTGATAGGAGTAACGGCCGATCCCGGTGTTTTGTTTCTTCAAGAACGATCGGCAATTAATGGCCACTCGCATAGACGGGATCAGATCCGCAGACTTCTGGATTTCAGGAATTTCTCGACGACCTGGGCGATATGGCCCATCTGTTCGAGCTCAATGTCCTGATGGACACCGATATGCGTCCCGTTGTTGCTGCAATATTCGGCTTCGGGGAAATCACCCAATTTCTTATTTAAAAACGCATAGCTCGGGCATTGCGTCGGGATGGAATAAAAAAGATTTCTGGAATCAACGCCGTTAGTTTCGATAAAGGAAACAAATTCGTCTTTGGTGAACCCGGCCTTTTCGCGGACGATAATCGAAAACGCGTGCGGGCCGATCTTCTCGCCCTTTTCTTCCTTGATCGTAATGAAATATTTTTCGAATTTCTTGAATTTATCGATCAGATAAAGCAAATTCCGACGGCGCTTATCGAGAATCTTTTGAAAAATCGCAATATTGCCGATCCCAACGGCGGCCTCAATTTCGTTCATTTTGGCGGAAAATCCGATCCGGCGGAATTCAAATTTCCCGACGATCCCGTGATTGCGCAGCGAGCGCAGCGCTTCCGCCATCTTCGCGTCATTGGTGATCACGATCCCGCCCTCGATTGTCGTGACAATGTGCGCGGCATATAAGCTGAACGCCGCCATATGGCCGATCGATCCGATCAATTTCCCTTTATATTCCGCGCCGTGCGCTTCAGCGGCGTCTTCGATCACATAAAGTTTATGCTTCTTGGCGATGGCCATGATCTTATCCATCTCAGCCGGCTTTCCCATCAAATGCACCGGCATGATGCCGCGTGTTTTTGGGGTGATGGCCTGCTCAATTTTATCCGGATCAATATTAAGCGTTTCGCGGTTAACGTCCACAAAAACCGGTGTAAAACCTGCCTGCAGGACCGCGTTCCCCGTCGCCACAAAGGTCAATGCCGGAATAATGATCTCGTCCCCGCGTTTAGCGCCGTAATCATAGAGAACCGCACAAGCCAACGCATCCGCATCAGTGCCGCTGCTGACCGCGGCCGCATATTTCACCCCGAACAGCTTGGCAAATTTCTTCTCAAACTCTTCAACCAATTTACCGCGCGTGACGAGTTTCTTATCCAAAGCCTCGTCGATAAGTCTACGCGCTTCCGGCGTGATGGAAACAGTCCCGAATGGGACCTTGAATTTTGTTTTCTCCTCAACACTTAATACTTTCTGCGCCATAACTCCCTCTACCGTGCTTTAAAGGCTTTAAAGATTTTTTTCGCTTTTTCGTACCGATGCGGCACCCCGACATCAATAAACTCATTGTTCACGACAAAACCAAAAAATCTATTCCCGGCTATCCCAGGGAAGAAATCCCTCTCCAGAAAAAAAGCATTATCTTTCGGCATCAATCCAAAAATTCCGTTATTAAAACAATATACGCCTGCGTTAATATACGCCTTCCCGCCCTTGGCCTTTTCTTCAAACCCAACGATCTCTTTCTGTGCGTTCAGCGTGATGCTCCCATAATCCTTGGCATCTTCGATCTCTCGGACAACGATGGTCGCTAAAGCCTTTTGGCTGCGATGAAATTTCAGTAATTTCAGAAAATCAACAGCGCAAAACGAATCGCCGTTCATCATCATGAATGGATCGGTCTTGATCAAAGAGCGGGCATTCTTAAGCGCGCCGCCTGTCCCCAGCGGCGAGGCCTCCCGCGAGAAATCGATCGCAAGCCCAAAGCTGTTTTTTTTATAATATTCCTCGACGGTTTCGGCCTTATATCCGGTTAAAAGAATAACGCGCTTACCGCCTTGGATGGCAATGCTTCTAAAAAGAATATTGAGAAAGGGCTCGTCGTTGACATTCGCCATGACCTTTTGGGATTCGCCGATGGCCGGCCGCAGCCGCTTCCCGAGGCCTCCGCACAAAATAGCAATGTCGATATTTTTAAGCTTGTTCACGCGCAGGATTAAACTTTACCGCTGTCCGGATGATAAAAGATGATCTGGCTTCCCAACGACTCAAATTTGAACGGGACAAGGAGCAATTTCTTTAATTTCTCTCGGATCTTCGCCTGTTTCTCCGGAGACGCAAAGATCAGGACGAACCCGCCGCCGCCGGCGCCGAGCAATTTTCCGCCGGCCGCCCCATTGCGGCAGGCTGTTTCATAAATATCATCGATCAAAGGTGTCGAGATCTTACCGGAGAGGCTGCGTTTCAACTGCCAGCTCTCGTTCAAAAGCCTTCCGAAATCAATGATCCTTCCGCTGTTCAGAATACTGATCGCCTCCGAAACCATACCGTACATAATGGACAATTCTTTGGTCTTGTTGGGAATATTTTTGACCTGATGCGCGGCGATCTTGGACGCTGTCCGGGAGAATCCAGTGAAAAAGAGCATCATATGATTCTGCAGATCTCTGAGTTTCTGTTCAGAAATCGTAACTTTCCGGACGTTCAGGTGTTGATCGCCGCCGAATTCGATATAATTAAACCCGCCGTAGGCCGCTAATGTTTGATCCTGACAGCCGACATTCTCTTTACACATTGTCTGCTCGACAGTGATCGCTTCCCTGGCCAGCCGCTCTTTAGTCGGCATAACGCCCTTTAAAGCATACATACTGTTCAAAAGCCCGACGGTGAACGACGAGCTTGAACCAAGGCCGGTCCGCGCCGGAAGATCCCCGTCGTGATGGATCTCGATCCCTTCATGAATATTCAGAAATCGCAAAACCTCGCGCACCGCGGGATGATCGATCTCTGTATTATTTTGCACTGCTTCAATGACGGAATAAATGATCCGCGAACGGTGCTTAAAAAACTGCGGCAGGTACCGGCAGGTGATCCAGCAGTATTTATCGATGGTCGTGGCCAAGACCGCGCCCCGGTGATCTTTGTACCATCCGGGATAATCGGTCCCGCCGCCAAAAAACGAGATACGAAACGGTGTCCGGCTGATGATCATTTGGCGGCTGCTTTCTCTTCGAGGATCTTTCTGCGAAGTTTGATCTGCGTGGATTTCAATGTCTGGTCAACGGCAACTTGGCCGAACTTTTCCTTGAGAAGCTTCAAGAATTTAGGATTGGTGTGATACTTCATCCAGGCCTCGTCACGAAAAGCCAAGACCTGTTCAGAAGTTAAATACTTTGTCGGCAGAGGCTGGGTGTAGAACGAATGCTGCGAATACCCGACATAGGTTGCGGGCAGCTTCCAGCCTTCTTTTTTTGCTATGCCGTACAACGGGCTTCCCGGATACGCCATAGCCGAATAAAAATTCGTCATTTCGGTATTCATCTCAATTGCCAAATCCAAAGTTCCCTGCATGGTTTCATAATTATCTTCGGGAAGTCCGAAAATATAATTCGCCGCGACGTTGATCCCGTGAGCGCGGATCTTTTTGACCACATCGCGGATATCCACATCTTCAAAACGGCCCTTGGTTACGTCTTTTCTCACCTTGGTGTTCCCGCTTTCAATGCCGAGCGCGAGATAATTCACTCCGGCTTTTTTTAGCGTCTCGAGATATTGTTCCTTGACGGTATCGATGCGCGAATAACACCAAATATTGAATTTATAACCGCGCTGTATGATCAGTTCGCACAGTTTCATAAAATGATTCGGGTTGAGGACAAACAACTCATCGGCGATCTTGACGTTCTTGATCCCCATCTTGGCAAAGTAATCAAATTCTTTAATGATGAACTCCGGGTCCCAGTAACGGAAAACCGCGCTGCCGTCGGAATATTCATTCTCCTGGCGATTGATAATATTGATCATACAGAACGAACAACGCATGGGGCAGCCCAGGCTTGTATATAAAGCAACAAAGGGCTGGCGATTAGCATTATTGGGAAGCGCGTGCCATAACGCCGTGCGATAATTTTTTATCGGTAATTTATCCCAAGCAACCCCCGGGAGCTCCGCGGGCAGGTCTTTTTTATCCACGATCGGCGACGGAGGATTCAAAATGACCCGGCCGTCTTTGCGGTATCCCAGCCCTTTCACCATGTCCAGCTTGTCTTCCAAATTGGTCCATAAAAGGTTCGAGATCGTATAAACACCTTCATTCTGGCATACCATATCGATACAGGCATGACGTTGCAGGACTTCCTGCGAAAGAGCGCTCACATGCCCGCCGACAAAAAGGATCTTGATCTCAGGATATTGATCCTTTACTAGCTGGGCGAGCGACACCGCCCCTTCCATATTCTGCGAACTCGCCGAAGGCTGCTGGCCATACACCACAAAACAGGCCACGCGCGGATTAAACTTTCCGACCGTTTCCGCGGCCTGCTGGTCGGTCAAATGCAAAGCTTCCGTATCCAGGATCTCGGAACTGAACCCGTTTTTTTCGCAATGAGAGGAAAGCATCCCGGCCCAGATCGGCGGTTCGATCGCGGAAAAATCCTTGCTCAATTCCTGATAGATCTTCTCAGCGGCGTTCGGATGGATAAAAAGGATGTCGAGTTTCATAATGTTATGTCACCAGTTGCCAGGTCACCAGTGAAAACATTCTGGTGACGTGGTGTCTTGGTGACTTGGTGACCTATATATTTACATACTGATTTCGCTTAATAACTTTATAAGCCTTGATCAATTCCTGGATCCCCTTGGAAAGCGACACATCCGGCTTGAACCCGGTCTTCTCGATCTTTTCGTTGCTGACGATATAATCGCGCTTGTCCGGATCTTCGCCGATCTTGGATTCGACAAAATAAAATTCCGGGACATGCTTTTTGATCTCCTGGCAGAGTTCCAGTTTGCTTAAATTCACATCGCTTAATCCGACGTTGTACGGTTCGTTCTTCATCTTTTCAAAATGATCCAACGAATGAATGAATGCCTTTGTGATATCACGGACATGGATGTAATTGCGCTTGAAATGGGCTTCGAATAAAACCACAAAACGGTCATAAACCGCTCGATAAGTAAAATCATTAACAAGGAGATCCAATCTCATCCGGGGGCTGACGCCGAAGGCTGTCGCCAGGCGCAGGGTAATGCTGTTGCCGGCATCCAAAATGGCGTTCTCCGCCTCGACCTTTAATTTTCCGTAAATCGATATCGGCCTGAGCGGTGTTTTTTCAGTGCAGAATTTTCCTTTTTCCCCGATCCCGTAGCCGCT
>CAYING010000004.1:0-4365 GCA_964364715.1 uncultured Planctomycetales bacterium | reverse complement strand
CTTGCCCCGCAGGTCCAATATCATCCTGACCGCATCCATCAGGACCGACTGCGCGCCGACCGGATCCTGCGCGCATAACGGCGCGCCGGTCAAACAGGCCAGCGGAAAAATCGCATCGACGTCTTTCAATAATTTCGTCATCAAATCTTTATTACGGGTATCTCCACGAACAATCGTGAAGTTTTCATCATAACAACAGTCCAGAAGAGAACTCTGGTTGTACATAAAATTATCCAGGGCCACGACCTTATGCCCTGCCCTTAGAAGCGTGGGGGTCAAAACCGAACCGATATATCCGGCCGCGCCGGTAACGAGAATTTTCATTTGAGAAACTCCTTAATAAGTCAAAAAGTCACAAAGTTAAAAGGTCAAAATGCCTTAGGCTGTTACATTTGACACTTTGACTTTTTGCTCTTTTGACAACCTCGAAAACCATTCATACGTTTTTTGTATCCCCTCTTCCAGGCCGACCTTCGGCTTCCAGCCCAGCTGCTTTATCCGGGAATTATCTAAAAGCTTTGCCATTGCCCCGTCTGGTTTCGTTGTATCAAAAACGATCTTTCCGGTATAGCCGGAAACTTTCCTGATGATCTCAGCCAGCTCGGCGATGGAAACGTCAGCCCCGCACCCGACGTTCAAAAGCCGCAGGTCATTATACTGATCCATTAAAAAAAGGCAAGCCTCGGCAAAATCATCCGCAAAAAGAAATTCCCGTCTCGGTTTACCGCTTCCCCAAACCGTAACTTCCCTCTCGCTGTTGACCACCGCCTTATGAAATTTGGCGATCAAGGCGCCCATCACGTGGGCTTTTTCCAAGTTCGTATCGCTTCCGGGCCCGTACACCGTGGCCGGGACAACGCTCACGGCGTTCAATCCGTACTGCTGGCGGTACGACTGGCACAGCTGGATCCCGGCGATCTTCGCGATCGAATACGGCTGACTGGTCGGTTCAAGCTTGCCGGTCAATAAATATTCTTCCCTGATCGGCTGAGCCGCATCCTTCGGATAAACGCACGATGCGGCGAAATACATTAATTTTTTAACACCGAACTTGTAAGCCGCATGGATAACATTATTCTGGCTTTCGGAATTGTGATAAAAAAATTCTCCGCCATTCTTCTGATTCGCCTCGATGCCGCCGGAACGGGTTGATCCCAAAAAAACATATTCCGGACGGTGTTTTTGAAAGAACGCATGTACCGAAGGTTGAATGGCCGTGTCCAAAGCAATAGCTGAACTCGAAACGACATTCGCAAATCCCTGATCCTGAAAAAAGGCGCACAGTGACTTCTCAATGACATCATCGTGTCCGACAATCAAAATTTTGACGAACTTTTTCATCATATCGCAGGACAGTATATAGGGTATCCAACCTTAAAATCCAATGTCCCGACATCCCAAATATCTAAAAAAGACGTTCCAATAAAGATCTTAAACGAATAATCTCCTAAAATCGAACCAAGTTGGACAAAATACGGGACAGTAACTTCAAAAGTCTGATTTGCAGCAAGCGGGACACCAGGCACAACAAACTCAACTCGGACTGTTTGATTCGGTAAAACTGTTACAGCTACAGCATAGAATGTTTGGCTCTGATTGGTTTTATTTTCAAGTTTAACTTTTATTTGTGCCGTATCACCCGGAGGAACTATTAATTTATCACTTGCAAGATTAATATAAACATTACTAACATTATTAGGCAGCACTGAAAAACCAGCAGAAAACTGACTTGAGAGGCCTCCAATTGAAACACCACTGACCAAAACTTCTGTTTTGTTATCCCCATTAAAGTCACCAGTAGCGATACTTTTCAAAAAAGCATAATTAGGGGCTATCCCTGGATCAGTGGGATTAAATCCTCCCGAGCCATTCCCATACAAAACATTCATACTGTTCCCTGCAGAAACCACATCCAGGGATCCATCAGAATTAAAATCTCCTGCCATAATTTCATCGCCTGCTAATGGATAGTTTCCTGGCTGTTGATTAAAAGAGCCATTTCCAACCCCCCAAAAAATACTTAATCGATTAGCCGGGCTGGTATCGAGGTAATTTAAAAGGATGTCCTGCTTCTGATCATTATTAACATCTGCCAGAAATACCGAAATAAAACTTGTATTTGTTGGAAAACTGTAAGAATTCCAAGGATTAAAATTCCCTGT
This sequence comes from uncultured Planctomycetales bacterium, assembly GCA_964364715.1. Lineage (GTDB taxonomy): Bacteria > Omnitrophota > Gorgyraeia > Zapsychrales > GWA2-47-8 > CAYING01. Next base: position 2,203 of record CAYING010000004.1, on the reverse strand, counting down.
CATTGAGCCCAAATAAATATCAAAAGAACCACCAAAGAAAGCGCCTAAGTCCGGCCTCCCATCACTATTAAAATCAGCACTTACAAATGATCTGGGGTGTCCATAAATTGACGTAGCCTGAACAGGAGAAAACGTACCCTGACTACTTCCCCAAAAAAGATATTGGTAGTAATTTTGTGAAGCAACCAGTATATCCTTGAAATTGTCGTTATTAAAATTCCCGATAGTTATCGCCCCGCTACTTCCACCAGGAACTGTATAGCTAGCCAAATTAACAAAGCTGCCATTACCGACGCCAAAAAGAATGTTTAGATTCCCAGACAAAAGAATTAAATCCTTGTTATTGTCTCCATTTACATCTTCCAGCAGTACTTTACTCGTGCCAAAATTCAAATTTGAACTAAAAATTTGAGTAAAATTCCCCAGGCCATCTCCCTGGTAAGTTTTAACTATTGTATTAGCTGTCCAGTTATTCACAGAAGTCAATTCAACCACATCTGTTTTGCCATCATGGTTGAAGTCACCGGAAAAAACTGATACTGGGTATGTGTTGAGGCTAGTACCAAATGTTGAGGGTAAATAAAAATCTCCTAGCCCATCTCCCAAGAAACAAGACATCACTCCGGCCTCAGTAAGAGCACAAATATCTGAGTTTTTGTCCTGATTTATATTTGTGGACACTAATGAACTCGGCCCCCCTGATACCGAATAAGTGTTTGACGCCGAAAATTGCCCCACCATGTTGTTCAAATAAACTATTATTTTAGCCTTACTTCTGGACAACAAAATAAGATCCTTACTTGCATCACGGTTCAAATCTTCCGTTAATAAAGCCACTGCATCATTCTGCGGCACGGCATAAACTGAAGGTAAACTGAAACCGCCTTGACCATTTCCAAAGACAATAGCCATGCTTGTAAATTGATTTGCAATCGCGAGGTCTCTAACTCCATCACAATTAAAATCAGAACTCGTTATTAGCGAAGGTGCATTCATACCGGCAGAAACGGGAATGGGGTTGCTAAAACCGCCGGCTGTATTATTAAAAAGCACATAAATAGTCGAAAAAGCAGTATCCGCCACGCCTACAGCTAAATCCTGATATCCATCACCATCAAAATCATCCGCAACAACGTCACTCGGTGGTGTAGGCAAATTATAACTTGATGTCCCAGAAAAAGACCCATTCCCATTACCAAACCGAACAATAACAGAATTATTATTAAAAACCCCTGCCACTAAATCAAGATTACCATCTCGGTCCAAATCCACACAGTTTTTTACTGTCTCATTGCTATTTATTGTTACACTTCCAGATGCGGTAAATCCCCCTTGCCCATTACCCAAGAATGTATAAAGAATGGGGCTAAAAGCACCGGCATAAACTATATCCGCATTTGAATCATTGTTGAAATCCCCCGTACAAAGAGAAGATGGCCTGCTAGAAGTAATAGGAAAATTTGTTTTCACAAATCCATTTGGTCCTCCCAGTAACAGCACAAGATTGAGCGAATTATTAAAAATAACAAAATCATCATAATGATCATTGTTAAAATCGGCCTTAGAAAAACCCAAGGGGGCATTAGTAATCGGGGTATCAACTCTCCCAGGCCAAAAAGTATACCCGGGGTCCGCAAATATTGGAGATGCACTGATGAAAATTACTACCAAAACAACCAGCAAACCATGCATTCGCTTCATTATCCATTCCCTCCCTATTTCTGATTATAAAAATTCCCGTGCTCGATCAAAAGCGTGCAGCGGTTATCGTCGCGTTCCAAGGCTTTCTTATACGCCGGAAAAATCTCTTCCGGCTCGTTCAGTTCAACCACTTCGATCCAGTGGAAAAGTTTCCGAAACGCCTCGGCATAATTCCCGACGTGCTGATGTCCTGGATGCACCGGCGCATCCGGCCCGGTCGCCACACGGATCAAAACCTTAGGCATAAGAGTTTTAGAACTTATTTCCGGGATCTTGTCCAGCATATTGGCCATATCTGCCGTCGCCAGAAGCAAAAAATTCTGCCGAGGATAAACCGAGATCGGAATATATCCGGCGAGTGCCGCGCCGATTGTGAACTGCATTTGAAAACTTTCATTGATCGGCATTTCGAGCGTACGATCTTTCGGACAATCCCGCAGCGTCTGAAACATAAACGTCCCGGGCCCAGCGACGGTTTGGCCGATAAACATCGTCTTCGGTT
>CAYING010000003.1:0-68612 GCA_964364715.1 uncultured Planctomycetales bacterium | reverse complement strand
TGGCCTGCAAATCCACCTGGACCTTTTCCAAAGGGCAGGAATATATGTGGTGGAATAATGTGGAGACCAAGCCGTACGGAGGGTATCCGCAGCATTGGGACGTTAAATTGTTGCAATTGTTGAATCAGGTCAATCCCGACGGGCAAAAATGGAACGGAGAGACTTTTGAGGGGATGACAATCTTCGAGGCCGCTAAAAAAAATATTGGGGACGCTTCCCAAAATGTTTTAGGGTATCTTCCGACGGATGAGGAGTGGCGGGCTCCGAATATCTATGAAGATAGTCCGGTCGGCCCGGAAGGCGTTAAGAATACTTTTCATAAAGATGGTGTAACCCTTCCCGCACATAAAACATGGTTTTTTTATTTGGCGAGAATTTGCAACCACTGCACCTATCCGGGCTGTCTGGCTGCTTGTCCCCGGAACGCGATCTATAAACGGCCGGAAGACGGTGTTGTGCTTATAGACCAAGAGCGCTGCCGCGGCTATCGAAAATGCGTGGAGGCTTGTCCGTATAAAAAGGCCATGTATCGGCCCACTACTCGCGTTTCTGAAAAATGTATCGCGTGCTATCCGCGTCTGGAAGGCAAAGATCCCTCTTGCAACGGACAGCCGATGGAAACACGATGTATGGCGGCGTGCATTGGGCAAATTCGCCTTCAGGGATTGGTGAAGATCAAAGAAGATGGAAGCTGGGAAGAGGATCGATATAATCCGCTTTATTATCTGGTGAAAGTCGCCAAAGTGGCGCTGCCTCTTTATCCCCAATTTGGGACAGAGCCTAATGGCTATTACATCCCTCCGCGCTGGGTCCCGCGGCCATTTTTAAAGCAGATGTTTGGCCCTGGCGTCGATCAGGCCATTGAATCCTATATGGTCCCTGACCGCGAACTTTTAGCGGTCCTGCAGATGTTCCGCCGATCGAACCAGATCATATTCCGCTATGAGATTCAAGAAGGGCCGAAAGTTTTTGAAACACAGATTCATGGCAAACCGTTTACGTTATATAACGATACGATTATTGCTTACAATAAAGCCGGAGGAGAAATTTTCCGGACACAAGTCGAGGAGCCGTTTTATGTCAGGCCAGACAAACACCAAAACTCCATCTGAGATCAGTTCTCTTATGGTTCGAAGTCATATCTATCGTTTCATCGCGTATTCTTTCCGTCGGCCAAATGTAAATAGAGCAGATCTTGAAAAGGAGAATATGGGCCTGCCGTGGGATGAGATCGCCGAGGCGCTCCCCCTCAAGAATAAAGAACAGCTGATCAGGCGCCTGAAGGAACTGTCAGAAAAACTAAACCAGACAGCCTATAAAGATCGGGTCAGACAATATGAAGATTGTTTTGGGTATACCGCAAACGGCCCGGTCCCTTGTTATGAGCTTGAATACGGCGAAGAACATACGCATCGTGAGCCGCAGCAGCTGAGCGATATTTCCTCCTTCTATAATGCTTTTGGCTTAAAGGTAAGAGGGGACAATTTCGAGCGCGTTGATCATATCGCTATTGAATGTGAATTTATGCATTACTTGCTTTTCAAAGAAGTCTATGCCTTATCCAATACGGAAATAGAGAATGCCGCGATATGCCGTGAAGCTTCAACGCGTTTTCTTAGGGAGCATTTGGGCCGATGGGCTCCTTCCTTTGCGTTAAAACTTGGCCGGTATGCCAGCCAAGGTTTTTTAAAAGATCTGGCGGATTTTACTTTTTTGTATATTGTGCAGGACTGTGAATGGCTGGGGGTGCCGGCCGGACCCGAAAGTCTCCCTATTCGTCCTGTCCAGGAAAAAGAAGACAGCGGCTGTGTAAATTGTTCTCTGCGGCCGGCAACTCCCCGATAAGGCATTCCGATGAATAATTCTCTGCAAATCGATTTTGATCCGACGTTTGTTGAAGAAGCTGTTTTTTTGTTGATGAGAACTAAACAGGGCGACAAACTTTATAGGAATTTTTGTAACGAGAAAGAGGAAATTTATCAGAAGGCTGTCTCTAGCGATGAGCGTGAGGGCGCGTTTAAATTGCTCTATGAAAAATATTTTCTAATCCTTGGGCTGCAGGATTTTTTAAATAACATCTGCAAAGATTTTTCACAACTTCATAAGCCGGAGATCAGGGTCGTTGTTAAAAGAGTTTGGGATAAGAAACATGAAGAGGCTGAGCTTTATGTCCAGCCGCGCCAAAAAACGGTTTATCTGGGGATTTTGGCGCGCCGGATGCTGGATTTAACTTTCCTTGAATCATTTTTACGGCACGAGCTGACGCGGATTTCGGATATGCTTAGCTTTAATTTTCAATATTCTCCTCATCCGGTGCTCGGCGGCAAGAATGAGATCGAAAACAACCTGATCCGTGAACGTTTCCGCTTATTGTGGGATTTTTATATTGATGCCCGCTTAAGGGGCAGGGGTTTTAAAACCCTTAAGTCCTATGAAGAGCAAAAGGAAGAATTCGAAAAAAAATTCTTCTTTTTGGCATCATCGGAACGCGAGCCGATACTTTGCAAGATTCAGGGCTGTGAAAGCCTCCTGCAGATCGATCTGCTGAATTGGGCGGGGGACCCGCGAAGTATAAAAGTTCTAGGCGAAGGAGGATTGCGTTGTCCGCTGTGTGATTTTACAAGTTTTGATCCTGTTGAGCATTGGGACGCAGCGGCACTTCCGGTCGTTAATGAGATTAAAAAGGATTATCCGCGTTGGGAACCGAAGCGGGGGATTTGTCCGCAGTGTTTCGACCTTTATGATTTAAAAACAAAAGCAAAGGTTTAAACGAAGATGGAAAATTCAAAGGAAGTCAGCCGGCAAGAATTCTTGAAATTTATCCCTAGATATGTGGTTCAAAATGCGCGTTCACTTCTCCAGGGGCGATTGAATTTATCAAATGACAGTGTGTCAGAAACATCAGAAGAAAATTCGACACATATCAAGGCCAAAGTGGTACAGTTAGAGTCAGAACATTGCCTTGCCTGGGGTGGAGGAAATTGCCAGTTTTGTTATGTTGTATGTCCTTTGCGAGATAAGGCTATTACTTTGGACGACCAGAAACCGATTGTTAATATTTTATTCTGTGATGGATGCGCCAAGTGTGTGACGGCCTGCCGGACCGTTAATGACCGGCCGGCAATAAAAATGATTTATAAAAGCGTAACACAGGTGCTCATTTAAAGGAGGTGCCGTATGTTTGGCTTAGGGATGCAAGAGTTAGTTGTTATATTTTTGATAATCTTTCTTTTGTTCGGTGCCAAAAATCTGCCGGAAATCGCCAAGGGGCTGGGGAAAGGCATCAAAGAATTCAAGAACGCTTTAAGAAGCATGCATGATGACGTCTCCGAAACTAAAGAAGATAAAAATAAAGATTCGACGCCAAAAAATATAACATAATTATTGTTATGATAGAATTACGTTAAAGAAGGCATTTCTATGAATCGCGATGTTCATTATGAATTCAGCCGATAACAAGACGATTCAATTAAAAGACATTTCCATTTTTCAAGACCTTTCTTTGCAGGAACGCAATGTTACAGGAAAATGTTTAAAGGAAACCGCATTTAAAAAAGGAGAAATCCTTTTTTCTGAAGGGATGGCGTGCGAACGGGTTTTTATCGTTCAGTCAGGCCGTATTAAAATATTCCGCCTTTCCTCCGCGGGCCGTGAACAAATTTTGGAGGTTTTAGGGCCGGGAGATACCTGCGCCTGCAATCCCGGACAAGTCCATTGGTCATGCTCAGCCTCGGCCCAGGCATTAACCGATTGTTCGGTTTGGATTCTATCCCGCTTCAACTATGTTCAGATGGTTAAAAGTAATTCCCGCATGGCGCATACCTTAAACCGCATTTTTGCCGAGAGGCTGTGCCGGTTTAGTTCCCTAATTGAAAAAGTTTCCCTGGATGCCCCCCGCAAACGCCTGATTAAATTTATATTGGAGATGGCAAATCGCCAAGAGTGTCAATGTGGGAGAGAAAACTGCATCTGCGTGACGATGACTCAAGAAGAAGTTGCGCAACGATTGGGTCTCGTACGGGTGACAGTCGCCCGGCATCTTCGCCAATTACAAGAGCTAAAACTGATATCCTACCAAGCCCAGCAGATTACTATCCTGGATAAAGACAGCCTCCAAGAAGCGCTTCTTTAATCCATCTCCTCATCCGCAAGTTTATATGTATCAATAGAGTACATTAAAGATACCATTTATTTTTTTTCTATTTTGTATCTCCAGATACAGACTTTAGGACGCTTTTTATTATATGATTACCAAAAATTAAACATAATAAGGAGTGCGCAAATGTATATTCTCAGGTCCTTTGAGGAGGAAAAAAATCTTGTCCTTGAAAAATTTGACCTGCTTTATGATTCGATACAAAACCTTCATTACGAAGGCAAAATGTCTTTTTCGAAAAATATGAGAATCATTAATGAAACAGTTCAGCAATTAAAACCGATATTAGCGAATCACATGAATCTTGATGATCAAGTCATTTTTCCCTTCGCCAGCAACAACATCCCGATCCTCGAACCTATGATCAATTTCTTGAAAGCTGAACGTAATGAATTCATCGCGCAATTGGAGTCCTTTGAAGTTCTGTTTCAGGAATTTATTCAGCATAAAACGGGTGTTGCAAATTATATGCTTTTAGAAAAAATGCGCGAGAAAGGCATCTATGTTGTTTGCATTGTGAGAAATCATATGCAGGCAGAAATTGAGGGCATTTACAAGGTTCTTGATCAAAGACTTAAGTTTGTTGAAAAAAAGGAGTTATTCCGTTTGATACAGAAGTATATGAAAATGGGCAGCGGGGACGATCGGTTTCCCTTCAACCGTGGCCGTGTATTCTTGGGCGAAGAAACATTTAAGCAAGAAAAAATAAGCGGAGGGATGTATGGAAGAAGAAAAAGATACGATATCCAGAAAAGATTTTATTAAAGGCGCTGCATTGACTGTCTCTGGGCTCGCCATCTCGGCCGTTGTTTCGGATAAAGCACACTCAGAAACAGCTATTCATGACTTGACCGGCGATCAGACTATCCGTGAGATACCGAAATTTTTAACTGTCAAAGGAAATCGGGTCGATCCTTTAATCCGCATGCAGAAAGAATTGCGCAAGGCCATGGCCAAGCCCATTGAACAACGAAAATGGAAGATGATTATTGATACCCGCAAATGCGTTGGCTGTCACGCGTGCACCGTAGCTTGTATATCAGAGAATAAACTTCCCCCCGGGGTCGTTTACCGTCCGGTAGTTCTAGAAGAGTCCGGCACTTTTCCCAACGTCCAATTGAAATTTTTCCCTCGTCCTTGCATGCACTGTGACAATCCTGTTTGTGTTCCTGTTTGCCCGGCTGACGCGACGTGGAAACGACCGGATGGGGTTGTTGTCATTGATTATGATACATGTATCGGGTGCAAACTTTGTATTGAAGCTTGTCCTTACGGCGCTCGAACCTATGATGAAGGACAGAATTACACGGATAATACGCCGCAAAAACAGCCTTATGAAATTCAATCGAATAATGAATACGGTAAATCATGGGATCGCAATAAGCAAGGCTCTCCTGTCGGGAATGCCCGCAAATGTCATTTTTGTGTACATCGTTTGGAAAAAGGGGAGCTGCCCCAGTGTGTGACAACCTGTATCGCGCGAGCAAATTATTTTGGCGATGCCAATGATTCGAATAGTTTAGTTGCTCAAAAAAGCCGTGAAATCAATCAGCTTAAATTGCTTGAAGAAAAAGGGACAAAACCGCAAGTAACATATCTTGTATGAAAAGCCTTGCGCAAGGCCGATATATTGAATATAAAAAAAGAGTCGCGTTATCGCAAGCCAAGGAGGCTAAAATAATATGAATGAGAATAATGAGAAAACAGGCATTTCCCGTAAAAGATTTTTGGAACACACCGCTTTCTTAGGCAGCGGACTTCTCATGAGCGCGCTGGCCGGAGATGCCGCGGCTGAAGAAGTACAACAAAAAATCCTTCAAAGCAAACGGCCGGATTCTCCCTATGACCTTAATGATCCTGAAAATATCATCTATTCAACTTGTTTGAATTGTAATACGGGTTGCGGGATCAAGTGTAAGATCAAAGATGGTCTTTTAAGAAAGATCGACGGGAACGGGTATAGCCCGTGGACACTGGTGCCTCATCTTCCCATGACAGTTTCCCTCGAAGATGCCGCAAGAATAGATGGGGGGCTATGTCCCAAAGGGCAGGCGGGGATTCAAACGGTCTATGATCCGTACCGTTTAAAAATGGTTTTAAAAAGAGCGGGAAAAAGAGGCGAAAACAAATGGGTTACGATACCCTTTGATAAAGCGATCGAAGAAATCGTCGAGGGCGGCCGGTTGTTCACTAACGTTTCGGGTGAGGAAAGCCGCGAGGTTGAAGGCCTCCGCTCTATAAGAGCTCTCGAGGATAACAACATTGCCAAAGAAATGTCCCATGATGTTGACGGTATTCTCAAGGAAAAAGACAAGGACAAACAGAAAGCCCTTGTTGAAGAATTCAAAAACAAACATAAAGATAGCTTAAATTATCTTATCGATCCTAATCATCCTGATCTTGGTTTAAAAAATAATCAGTTTGTTATGGCCTGGGGACGTCTGAAGGATGGGCGGAAGGATTTCATTTCGAAATTCGGCGCTGGTTACGGAACGATCAATTTGCATGGCCACACAACTGTCTGCCAGGGATCGCTTTATTTCACTTGTAAGGCGATCAGCGAACAATATATCGCGGGTAAATTTTCCGAAGGGAAGAAATTCTATTGGCAGGCCGATACCGAAAATGCCCGTTATATTCTTTTTGTGGGGGCTAATTTGTTTGAAGCCAATTATGGCCCTACGAATAGGACGGTCCGCTTGAGCGAAAATTTAGTTAATAAACGCACCAAAATAGCGGTCGTTGATCCGCGCTATTCTAAACTGGCCAGCAAAGCTGAAACCTGGCTGCCGATTAAGCCGGGAGAGGACGCCGCTTTGGCCATGGCGATGATCCGCTGGATGATTGATAATAAACGTTATGATGCCAAGTTCCTGAAGTCAGCAAATGCGGCAGCGGCAAAAGAGAATAATGAAACGTCTTACACGAACGCGACGTGGCTGGTAGAGATCAAGGACGGGAAGCCGGGCAAATTTCTGCGCGCCGTCGATGTCGCGCTGGCTGTCGCGGATAAAAGAACAATTCCTGACCCCAAAGATAAAGAGAAGACGATTGAGTATGTAGAAAAGTTCATGCTTGTGATGAAGGACGGCAAGCCGGCGGTGTTTGACCCTAATGATAAAAAAGAAGCGGTTATGGGGGATCTGTTTGTTGACAGTGAAATTGTGGGGCCAGCAGGCAAAACTGTTAAAGTTAAATCCTCACTTCAGATCTTGAAGGAATCGGCTTATGAACACACCTTTGATGAATGGTGCGCCATCGCGGGGATAAATAGTAATGATGCTCTTCATGTAGTCAAACAGTTGACCAGTTACGGAAAAAGAGCTGGAGTCGATGTCCATCGCGGCCCCGCCCAGCATACGAACGGTTTTTATAATATCTTTGCCTGGATGAGCGTTAATATGCTTTTAGGAAATTTCGACTGGAAGGGCGGTATGAGCAGTCCCAGCACCTACAGTTATGACGGATCAAAAGGAGGAGTATTTAAGCTTGCGGATTATCCGGGAAAATTAAAAGGATTCGGCCTTAGCATTATCAGGCATGAAAAAAAATATGAAGAAACAACTATCTTTGAAGGTTATCCCGCCAAAAGAAATTGGTATCCTTTGGCGAGCGATGTTTATGAAGAAATTGTGCCATCGATCGGTGAAGCATATCCCTATGCGGTGAAAGCCTTGTTTTTATATAAAGGAACGCCTGTCTATGCTTTGCCGGCGGGACACACCAATATAGATGTCCTTTCGGATGTGAATAAACTGCCGTTATTTTTTGTGAGTGATGTTACGGTTGGGACGACCAGCATGTACGCGGATTATATTTTTCCGGATCTGACTTTTCTGGAACGATGGGAATTCCAGGGATCGCATCCTAATATGCCGCACAAAGTCGCGCCGATCCGCCAGCCGGTCGTGGGGCCGATTCCTGAGGCGGTCAACGTTTACGGGGAAGAAGTGCCGATCAGTCTTGAGTCAACGCTTATGGCTTTAAGTGAAAAGCTCGGGCTAAAGACATTCGGCAAAAATGCCTTGGGGGAAAACCTGGACTTGAACCGGCCGGAAGACTTTTATTTACGCGCCGTGGCTAATTTTGCCGCCGGTGAGAAACCTGAGATGGCGGATGCTGTCCCTGATGCGGGTCAGAAAGAAATTGAAATCTTTTTAAAGTCCAGACGGCATTTGCCGGCGACTGTCTTTGATGAAGTCAAATGGAAAAATATCGTCGGTGAAAAAATGTGGCCGAAGGTCATTTATCTGTTGAATCGCGGCGGTAAGTTTGAAGAACACGCTAAAAGTTTTGACGGTAAACGCCTCAAAAATCGGTATGGAAAATTATTAAATCTTTATCAGGAAAAAACAGCCGGTGCAAAATATGCAGGGACAGGGAAATCATACTCAGGGATCGCGAAATATATCCCTCAAAAAGATTACGCAGGGAATACTTTGGAAGAATTATCTAATGGATATGACTTGCATATGATCACGAATCGTACGGTCACGGCGACCAAGAGCCGGACCATCGGCAACTATTGGCTGCAGCCGATTATGCCGGAAAATAATATTTTGATCAACCCTATTGACGCGGACAGAAAGGGGATCAAAGATGGCCAAGAAGTGAAAGTGGTCAGCAAAACAAACATGGAAGGTGTTTGGGATCTTAAGAATCACGGGAAGAAGTTTATGATAGGAAAGGTTAAATTAACTGAAACTATGATGCCGGGAGTGATCAGTTTTGCTTTAGGCTGGGGGCATTGGGCCACGGGCGCTGAAGATATTACCGTTGACGGCCAAGTGGTTAAGGGTGATCCTCGGCGGGCAACAGGGATTCATGCCAACGCCGCTATGTGGACCGACCCAAGCCTGCGCAACAATACCTGTCTACTTGATCCAGTTGGCGGGAGTGTTAGTTTTTATGATACCAAAGTTGAACTGGTTAAAGTATAAATTGTTCGAATCGAATAGATTCACTTTCAAAATAGGAGGGAGAGAACACATGCACAAAAAAGGAATATTAATTATTATTTTGTTTTTAAGTTTATTTTTGGCTTCTAGCCAAAACACGTTTGCCGACCAACAGGCAGAAATTATTTTAAAAGCCCTTATTAATAAGGGCATTATTACTCAATCCGATATCGATAGCGCCGCTCAAGAAGTCAAGACGGATAAGAAGGCGGAGGTTCCGGAAGGTGTCGAGGAGCGGGTGACTGCCTTAGAGAAAAACGCAAAAGACACGCCTAAATGGGTTAAGAACACGGAATTCAGCGGTGATTTGCGCCTTCGTTATGAGATGATCGAGAAGCCGGGCCCAGGCGGTGAGAATGATAACCGCACGAGAGTAAGATTCCGTTATGGCGCCAAGACAAAAGTTAATGATCAGCTTAAAATCGGTTTTGGTCTTGCGACCGGCAGCAGCGACGCTCCGACCTCAACCAATCAAACTTTGGAACAGGAATTTCAATCCAAGGCCATATGGCTTAATTATGCTTATGCCCAGTATGAACCAACGAAATGGTTAACTTTTCTCGGTGGTAAATTTGAAAGCCCATTTTTTCATACAGACATGTTATGGGATTCAGACATCCGCTTTGACGGTTTCGCGGTGAAATCTAAAAAGACTGTTTTTAAAGGCACCAAGTTGCCTGAAACAGAATTATTTTTGGTTAGCGGATATTTCCCGCTGGATAATAATACCGCTGGGGCATCCGATTTGGCCTTGTCGGTCTTTCAGTTTGGGGAAGAAATGAAAATCGGGGAAACGGCCAAATTGAAATCCGGATTAGCCTATTATAATTTTCATAATATGGAAGGGTATGTAACAAGTAAATTGGAAGAAAAAAAGAGCACCAATACCTCAACTACCGTTGGTGTTGCAAGAATCTTGGAAGATTTTAACGTGCTCAGTCCAACCGTCGAGCTTACCTTTAATGATCCATTAGGTGTAGGCGTTCCTATCACGTTGATCGGTGAATATGCGGATAATTTAGCTGTCACCAATGACAAAAAAAATGACGCTTGGCGCGCGGGAGTTCAATTCGGGAAAAAGGTCAAAAAGAAGAGAGATTGGATGGTCCTGGGCCAATATTCGAGGCTCGAAAACGATTCTTTTGTTGATATTTTCCCGGATGCGGACTTAAATAGCGGCGGTACCAACGCCAGAGGCTGGGAATTCATTATCGATTACGGCCTTATGGACAATGTCGCATTAGGGTTGGATTATTATAATTCTCGAGTGATCAGCGGCGCGAAGGCTAATGATCAAGTTCTCGAAGCGGATATCGTCATCAAATTCTAGAAAAAAAGGGGATATCGTATGTCGGGAAAACGGTCGTTAGGAATTGTTGGAACTCTTCTTTTGTTGACTGCGCAAACAAGTTTTGCAACACCAACAGGATTAAACAACATCCCAACGGCGGATGTTGTTCCGGAGAAAGTCCTCGTTGTGCAGGTCATTACCGAAGTCGGCAAAAATAATAAGCCTGATTATTTTACGGGATTTAAATATGGTATTATAAAGAATCTCGAAGTGGGCTTGGATGGCCGGATATTCCCTGAACCGGCGCTTGAGGAAACACTGAGGGGCCAGATTAAATACCGTTTTGCGCTTGATGAAAAAACGGCTGTTGCTGTCGGCGTTGCTAACCTCGGTGACCGGGCTAGATTAGGGTGGGAAGATTATTATCTGGCCTTTAGTCATGATTTTAATGTTGTTCGTTTTCATATCGGAGGAACACTGCAGCGAGACAATGAGGGTGGTTTTGTCGGCCTAGATAAAACCGTAAAATTGTTTGAACGCGATTTTACTTTAAGAACGGATCTTATTCAAACAAACGACCGTCATAATGTGACTTCCAGCGCCGGTTTTATTTATGACATAGGAGGCAATTTCCTTCTTGAAAGCTGGGTGTCATTCCCGACACAATCCGGGAAGGATAATGTATCAACAATTAAACTAAATTATGTTATTCGATTTTAATGTTTGATTTTGATAAATGATCGATTTGGGAAAAATGCCCGAAAAGCAGTTAAAGTTGATAGACTAATAAAGGAGCCGGTTTATGTTTGGCTTGGGGATGCAAGAACTTATAGTAATCTTTTTAATAATTTTTCTTTTATTTGGCGCCAAGAATATTCCTGAAATTGCTAAGGGACTCGGTAAAGGTTTTAAAGAATTCAAGAATGCTTTTAAAAGTATCAATGATGATGCAGCCGATACAAAAGAAGATAAATATAAAGATTCGACGCCAAAGAATGTTTAAATAAACATCAAATTCCCTAATCCTTAAGACCTGAAGCTTCGGCCATGGTCTTAAGGACGATGCCCCTGCGAGCTGACTGATAGTAGAGGCTGACGGCTGTGTTGGAAACAATGCGGCTTCCCGTGATCGGAAAGGAAAAGATGGAATCGAAGTCAATTTTAGCCGACGCTCATGGCCGGCAAATTCATAAGTTGCGGGTTCAACTAACCGATGCCTGCAATTTCCGCTGTTTTTATTGCATGCCTTTGACGCCTGAATTTTTACCCTCCTCAGCGCTTCTTTCCTCCGGTGAGTTGCTGGAAATATGCTCCGCCTTGGCTGATTTCGGGATCGATGAGATAAGAATTTCAGGCGGAGAGCCTACTTTAAGAAAAGACTTTGAATCGATTGTCGAAGGACTTTCCAGGCTGCCGTTAAGAAAGATAGGACTAACGACGAATGGTTTTTTATTGGTAGAGAAACTTGAATTTTTAAAGCAAACACGCTGTCAGCATATTAATATAAGCTTAGACAGCCTGCGAGCCGGGCGATTCCATGAGATTACAAAGACAAAATATTTTCAAAAAGTTTATGAAGCCGTTCTTCAAACAAAGGCGCAAGGGTTTAAGGTAAAGGTCAATACTGTGGTGATGCGCGGGGTCAATGATGACGAGATCATGGATTTTGTTAAATTTTCCGCCGATCACGCTATTGAAGTCCGATTCTTGGAGTTAATGAAAATAGGCTGTTCCCATCAAAATCACAGCCTTAATTTTATGCCGGCCCGGGAGATTATAAAAAAGATCGAAGAATCCGAAACATTATTACCGCAGTCGGTCAATCGGGATTCCACCTCTTTTAATTTCACGACTCCGGCAGGCGCGAAAGTTGGATTCATTGCCTCAGAATCGCAAGCCTTTTGTTCTTTCTGTTCCCGCCTGCGGCTGACGGCAACGGGCAAGTTAAGAGCCTGTATTATGTCTGAGGCCGGGGTAAATTTGCGCGGTGTGCCGCGGGAAGAATATCGGGGAATTCTAAAAACCGTTTTGAAAATGAAACCATTAAGCCGGATTGATCATATTGAGCAGCCGATGTATCAGATCGGGGGATAAATGGCAGGAAAAGATTTAAGACTTCCGATGTTAGAGCATTTGGACGAAATTAGAAAAAGATTATTTATTATTATCATCGTTTTTGTTATTTCTTCGATGGCGGGTTTTTATTTTAGTGAAGGCCTTTTGCAATGGTTGAAAATTCCCGGAGGGCATTATCTGGGGACTCTTTCCGTGTTTAGTCCTACCGCAGCTATCCTCACTTTTTTCAAGATGGCATTTTTCTTTGGTCTTATTTTTGCTCTGCCCGTTTTGTTATATGAAATCTGGATGTTTATACGTCCAGCCGTAGAGGAATCGCTGGCGTGGTATGGCGCGCTTCTTATTTTTTCAGGGACAGGGCTTTTTATCATGGGGGCGCTGTTGAGTTTTTATTTCTTAATTCCTGCCTCGCTAAAATTTCTTTTAAACATTGGAAGAGGAGAGCTGCAGTTTCTTATATCTTTGGATTCTTATATTTCTTTTGTTCTTCTCTTTATGCTGGCCGGCGGGCTTGTTTTTGAAATACCTCTTTTAGCGTTTTTTTTAGCCAAATTAAATATTTTAACAGCTCAAACAATGATCCGTCATTGGAAGATTGCTGTCGCCGGCTCGATAATTTTTTCGGCTTTTATCACGCCGACACCGGATGCCTTTAATATGGCGTTTATGGCCATGCCGATTTTTATTCTTTATGTGATTTCCATAGGCATTGTGATGTTAACACAGAGAAGAAGTAAAGAAACGTCGTAAGGAGCGCATAGGTGCAGAATAATGTTCCCATAGTTCTTTCTATTAATATTTCTGAAGGAGGAATTCCCAAGATCCCTGTTCCTTCGATTCGATTAACTGTTGCCGGATTAGAAGGCGACGGGCATAATCACGCTAAACATAACACGCCTTTTCAAGCTGTTTGTATCCAGGATTTAGAAAAATTAGCCGAACTCAGCCAAAACGGTTATATCTTAAGCCCGGGCCAAGCCGGAGAAAATTTAACGGTAAAAAATCTTAATGTGAATGAACTCCCGATGGGGGCTATTCTTAAATTCTCCGGCGGTGTAATATTAGAAATATCAAAAATTCGAAAACCCTGTTATGTGATGGATGCTATCCATCCGCGGCTTAAAGAAGACGCTGCCGGTAAGCATGGGATGTATGCGCGGGTTCTTAAAGAAGGAATTCTTAAAACAGGCGAAACAATTGAGGTTATAGAATTTTTGGTTTCGAAAGAGAATGAAGATATTTTTTGAAGAAATTTCAACAGGCTCAGAGAGCTTTGGGACGCAACCTGATGAAGAGAAGTTAAAGCGCGCAACCGTCCGGATATCCGGGCGTCGCCGCGGTCGTTAAAATTTGAGATTTATAATACTTTTGAGTCGAGGGAATAAAGTACTCAAAGTCCGTGTTTAAATTTTTCCCAAGGGAATTTTTTACCCGGGCAGTCGGTATGGGCGCCGCGGACTTCACCGTGGCGTAAAATGTTCTTCCCCGGGATCTTGTAATAGGCGCGCAGTTTGTTCACGAGTTCGTCCAAAGATCTGCGCTGGGCGAAGGATAACCGGTCTTCATTGAAATCTCCCACCAAACAGATCCCGATCGCCTTGGAGTTCATGTCCGAGGCCTTGCAATGCGCCCCGTCGAGTTGTTTCAGCCAGCGAGGAGTGATCTCGATAAAACCGTCCGGTTTCCCGCCGCTGCCGTTGTCGATGATGAAATCGTACCCGACCATGTCCCAGCCTTTTGCCTGGTGAGCTTTATTGAACGCAAGCGAACTTCCCTTTTTCGTCGCGCTGTGGTGGATGATGATGTATTTCCATTTTCTCGACGGATAAAGAGTGATCGGCTGTTCGGCGTCCTTGGCCTTCGGGATCCGGAGCGTGCTTCCCATTGCGAGGTTTCGGCTTTTTAAACTATTCGCCTGCAGGATCGCCGCGGCGGGAACGTCGTAAATTTTACTGATGCGCCACAGCGTTTCTCCGGGGCCGACGACATGTTTAACGGTGGAGCGCCCGGGGGGCGGGACAGGGGCCGTGACCGGTTTTTTCGGGACCGTCGAGCATGAGGCTGCCGTCAGGGCGAGAAAAATTAAGAATGGGATGAACTTGTTTGCCTTGGCCATTATTGCCGTATTTTAGCATAAAATGCCGGCCGCGGGCACTGTTCACTGTTCAATTTCACGTTCAATTTCACGTTCAATTTCAGCCGTTGACAGGGTTGGTCGACCGTGGTATATTTTAAACGCTGTTAAGAACATTAAGCCCCGCCTGTGGCGGGGCAGGGAAGATCAAATGCAAAAATTAACGAATCATAAACACTGCGCGACCTGCACCATTATGCTTTTCCCGGTTTGGAGAAAGCGCGCGGGAAGGGGTGTTTCCGGATTCGTTAGGTAAATAAACAGAACAGATTCTGAATTTTGAAACCCCCGCTTCTTGCGAAACAAGGAGCGGGGGTTTTTGTTTGACGGCGTAATTTACGGAATGCAATGTCCGCCTGAGGCGGATCCGCATCAGGCGGAAACGTAAATTACTGCCGGAAAACATCCCGCCGCTTCGCAAGAGGCGGGATCAATTCCCCCGCCTCTGCGAAGCCGGCGGGGTCAATTCGCGCAATTGACTTACGTCGCTAAAGCTTCCGTAAGTCAAGCGCTCATTGAAAGGAGGTGAAAAAAATGCGTAATGTAATGGTGCAAAACAATCAGACGGCGGAAAACGCGCTTCAAGTCACGGCCCTCTTGTATCTGCAGGAGGCCTTGGCAGCGGAGCGTTACGAAGAGTGCACTGAACTGATCGGCTCGGCTAAAGAGCTCGGCGTCGGACAGACCGAGATCAGCACGGTGCTTGCGTCGTACATCCGCCGGCTGAAAGGCAACGGCAATGAGGCAAATCAAAATAATGCTCGTCGGCGTTTTTAAACTATTGATCCATGATTTTCCTTAATAAATTATTTAGAGGAAATCAGGATTGACTTTTCTAAATGATCAGAGGTCGTCAATATAACGACCTTTCTTCTCTGCTGGAATAGAGTGAATGATCATTGACGAAAGGTCGAGGAGGAATCAGCATTATGCCTCATATGCGTACCTGAAAGAGGACAGTTCTTGGTGAGCTGTCCTCTTTTTTGTGCTACAATGTTGGCACATTTTTGAGAAATATTTATCAAGGGGAAATTTTTATGAGTTCAGATTCATTTCAGGCAAGGTTCTCGCGTTCGCTGGGCCGCAAGGCGCTTAAGACCGCGCATTTTATTATCCGCCGTCTGCCGTACCCGGTCTATAAGGCCATGGCCTTTGTCTTTATCGCGATCGGTCAACTGGCCCTGCAGAGCAAGAAACGTTTAACCTTGGAAAATTTGCGGATGGCCTTCGGTAAGGAGAAGTCGGAGCAAGAGATCCGTGAGCTGGCGCAAAAGGCCTTTGATAATTTCGGTCTGGGGATGATCGAGCTTGTCTATTTTTTGGATAAACCAAAGGAAGTCATCAAGAAAGTCACTATTCAAGGGAAGGAAAACCTTGATGCGGCTTTAGCAAAAGGCAACGGCGTGGTCTTGTTGAGCGCCCATTTCGGGAATTTTGTTCTGATGATGATGCGGCTCGCCGCGGAAGGGTATAAAATCAACTGCATTATGCGGCGGATGCGGGACCCGGAGTTTGAAAAATATACTTTTAACCTTCGTGCTAAAAACGGGATCCATACGATCCATTCTTTGCCGCACCGAGAATGTATTGTGAACTCGTTGAAGAGTTTGAGAGCGAATGAGGCCCTTTTTATCCTGCTCGACCAGAATTACGGCGATGACGGGCGTGTGTTCGTGGATTTTTTCGGACAGCCGGCCGCGACGGGAACCGGCCCGGTGATCTTTTCGCAGCGATTGGGCTCGCCGATCTTACCGACCTTTATCACCCGCGACGGCAAAGACCATTTTAAGATCCACATCGACCCGCCGGTCGTCCTGGAAGCGACGCAGGGAAGCGAAGAAGATACGACACGTAATGTTGCGCAGCTTTCGAAGGTGATCGAAAGTTATGTCCGCCGTTATCCCGCGGAATGGGGCGGATGGCTGCACCGTCGCTGGAAAAGCAAGAAAACGTAGGTTTTTTTATGTACTTGTTTTCCCTAAAAATATTAGATGTAACAAGCCTGCCTGCCGGTAGGCAGGTACTTATCCCAATTTCATCTATACGATAAATGGGATTAATAAAGGAAAATTGGGATGTACTTGTTCTCCCTAAAATAGCATTAGATGTAACAAGCCTGCCTGCCGGTAGGCAGGTACTTATCCCAATTTCATCTATATGATAATTTGGGATTATAAAGGAAAATTGGGATGGAAGTTTTTTTTATCTGCCTCGTCGCGTTAGGGGCATCGCTTTTGACGCTGTTTTCCGGGTTCGGCCTGGGAACGATCCTCATGCCGGCCATGGCAATTTTTTTTCCGCTCGACACGGCGATCGCGTTGACCGCGGTTGTTCATTTCGCGAATAATTTCTTTAAATTAATTTTACTGGGAAGATCCGCGCGCCGGGACGTGGTTTTAAGATTTGGCGCCTCGGCTTTTGCGGCGGCATTTTTGGGGGCCAAAATATTATTTTTATTGGAAAGCGTAACGCCGGTTCTGTCGTACAGTTTGGGTGGACGGATATTCGAAGTGACGTTTATAAAATTGGCGGTCGCGGCTCTGATCATTCTTTTTTTAGTCCTCGAAATGAGCCCGGCGTTTTCTAAAATTTCTTTTCCATTAAAATTTTTACCGGTGGGTGGTGCGGTGAGTGGATTCTTGGGCGGGCTTTCCGGGCATCAAGGGGC
Organism: uncultured Planctomycetales bacterium; assembly: GCA_964364715.1. GTDB lineage: Bacteria > Omnitrophota > Gorgyraeia > Zapsychrales > GWA2-47-8 > CAYING01. Next base: position 51,329 of record CAYING010000003.1, on the reverse strand, counting down.
GCTACGCGCGGCGTTTTTGGTCCGGTGCAATTTGAGCAAGGAAAGTTTTATCGCAACCGGTGTGGTGATCGCCTGTTTGGTCGATGTGAGCCGGATCTTTGTCTACTCCGGGCATTTATCTTCCAGCGTCGGAGAGAATAAATTATTGCTGCTCTCTGCAACACTGGCCGCGTTCACCGGGGTTTTTGCCGGAACACGCCTTTTGAAAAAGATCACGATGGCGGCCGTACAGAAAATTGTCTCGGCCATGCTGGCTGTGATCGCCCTTCTTTTAGCCTTAGGCTTGGTGTAAAGCCCGTTAGAAAGTATTTTTGCCTTTTAGGAGATTATATGTTATATATTTCCAGTCAGAGTATTTTTAAGGTAAATTTCTATAATCTTTAAACGGAGGCAAGAAATGAAACGAAGATCACCGATGTTCAGATATGTATTAGTTGTCCAAGCTATAATCCTGGTTTTGAGTACTGTTTCGCCGGCTTTTGCGCGTTCCCGTGACCCACTCATCCCTCCGGCAGATTTAGGACTCATATCTATCGCCGGAACTGGATCTTGGAATCCATACCTTATGTATCATCGCATTGATTCTGCTGCATCAACTTATACTTCAACGATGCTATCGCTCGGCCTTTACCTCCCGCTATCCAACCTCACTGCGAAATCTAACCCGGTTACTGGCAATATTGAAGGAACGGTTTTGCAACTAGCGCCTTGGCCAAATCCCGCGAATCTTAAATATTTAAAGTATTTTATGATCCCTAAGGGAGCGAACCAGGCAGTCCATCAAAATATCTCATTGCCGGGCAACATAAATGTTGCTGATTTTTTGTCCGTCAGCTTGGATATGTCTCCAACGGGCGAAGCTTATATCGCTATAGCTCAGTATGATAATATACTGAGATTGATCAATATTTTTTTAGGAAAAAAAGCAGCCACCGCGGCAACATTTAATAATATCCAATTAGTAACAACAATACCATATTCTGGATTTCTTTTTGTGCCTGTATTAAAGAAGTTTCAAATAGAAAAGGATAGTGTCTCCGGCAAGGTATGGTTAGCGTATTATATTGAGAATGTGGTGCTTGTAGGTAACGGAAACTATGAGGAGGCGGAATTCCAGGAAATCAACGGCAATTTTGTATACTCAGGAATGAATACGATGGCGATTAATCCTACGCTAATAGGCCCTGGCGGGGCGGAACGAAAAACGTACATTGTTCCATCTCCTTTTAATCCGATAAAATTTATGACTTACAATTCTACTCCTAATAGTTTTATCGGTATTGGATTCAGAGCATGGAATGGACAGCAATGGGGAGCGCCGGTTAGTCTTTCTCCCACGGGTTTTGCCTGTGCTTTGGGATATGATCCTTCAACGGCCACAATTTATATACCGACACTTGAAGGACCTTACTCCGGATTTCCCTCCGTCGCACAGGATCTTCAACTTTATACTTACTCCCAGGGGCAGGTGAATTCGCAAACTTTGGCTGCGCACACTTCTCCATACAGTAGTTTTCGGAATGTAGGAATTACCGAAACCTCTCGACCGACAAACGGTACATTGCCTTCCTTAGTCATTGGATATACGGATCGTGATAGGATTAATCATCCAATATATGGCATTCTGACCGTTATACAGCTTAAATTATTTAATTTAGTTGGCAATAATTGGGTCCCCGGTGCTGTATTTAATCAGCATAATGGTGATTTTATTGATTTAAATTTCTTTTGGCTTTAGAATCAAAGGCCTGTCCTCTCTAGACGGACAGGCCTTTTTTGTCCTTCCTCGGTTCCCCTAATGAGCCCCAAACTTATGGAATGATTTTGATGACATAAGTTTGTTGGGCGAATTAGCCCCGCTTCTTGCATTCAGCAAGAATGCAGCGGGGCCAAATGGCCCGCGCCAGCGGGACTTCCACAGAAAGGGAACTTCATGTCACATTCCACAGAATACAATTCATCCATCTGTTCTTGGCCCGCCGAGGACCGTCCGCGTGAACGTTTGGCCAAATACGGCGAACATCATTTGAGCAATTCCGAATTGCTGGCGATCCTTTTGCGGACCGGCACCAAAGGTGAAAACGCGATCGACCTGGCGCGAAAATTATTAGCGAAGTTTAAAACTTTCCGTAATATGAGCCACACCGACAGCCGGGATTGGGAAGATTTCAAAGGGCTTGGCCCGGCGAAACTCGCGCAGATCAAAGCGGCGCTTGAGATCGCGCGGCGCTTTCGAGAAGATGAAGCGCGCGAAGAGCGCCCGGCGATCAAATGCGCGCAGGATCTGGCGGCGATCTTGATGCCGCGGATGCGCGACCTTAAAAAAGAAGTCTTTAAAACTGCCCACCTCGACAGCCAGAACCGTTTGATCTCGATCGAGGAAGAGGATGAAGGCACGGTCAATTACGCCTCGCCGGTCATCCGCGAGATCTTTCAGAAGGCTTTGCAGAATTTCAGCGTGTCGATTATCTGCGCGCACAATCATCCGTCGGGAAAAGCCTTGCCGAGCGCCGAAGACCGGGCTTTCACGCGGAAACTGGTCGATGCCGGGATCACCCTCGGGATCAAGGTGATGGACCATATCATTGTCGGGGACGGCGAATTTTATTCCTTCGCGGAGAAAGGCGAGATGTAAACTGTAATGTAAACCTTGCCTGATTATTCCTCAATAGACATTATTAGAGGAAATCAGAGCTAATCCCAATTACTTCTAATATTATAATTTTGTTCAGGGAAAATTGGGGAAAATTGGGATTGCTTAAGGTTTTGGTGCCGTGTACAATGCTTTTCAAAGTCATTAATATGGAACATAATCGGAAATATACGTTCCGTTTCAAGGATAAGAAGATCATCATCAGCAAGCTCTCCTATGAATCGGAATTCCATCCCCATGCCAAAGCGCTCGTCTTCGCGCTGTACCATAAGGAATACCCGACGATCCGGGTGGAGGCGAAGATCGAGGACCGCTTCCAGCCGGATTTGAGCGCGGAAGGTTACGACGGCACGATGCTGTTTTGGTCCGAGGTCGGGAATGTCTCGATCAGCAAGATCGAGAAGCTTTTTAAAAAATACCGTCAGGCGCATTTTGTGTTCGTCAAAGAAGAACGGGACGTCGCCAACTTTCAAAAACAATTGGACCGGATGTCCAAGGATATGATCTCTCTGCCCTTGGTCGACATCGCGGTCTATCCGGAACATTTTCAGGACTGGTATGTCAGCGGCGAGGGCGATGTGTATATCCCGAGGGATGAGGTCAAGACCCTCCGCTGGAATGAGCCCGAGGGCAGGGTGAAATATTATTGAAAACTGAAAATCTGTTATAATCATTGTATGGAATTTTTAACGAATCTTTTAACCGGCACTTCCTCCGCGCACGCTGTGTTCATCCTCAGCTTGGTGATCGCGGGCGGGATTGCCATCGGCAATATCAGGGTTTGGGGGATTAAGCTCGGTGTGGCCGGTGTTCTTTTTGCCGGGCTTTTGTTCGGCCACCTTCGGCTGTCCATTGATCCGCATTTATTGGAATTTATCCGCGAGTTTGGGCTGGTCCTCTTTGTCTTCACGATCGGGATGCAGGTCGGTCCTGGATTTTTTTCTTCTATGAAGAAAGAAGGCCTGACGCTCAATATCCTGGCGGCCTCGATCGTTTTGATGGGGGCGGGGATAACGGTCTTATATGTCATCACCGGCCTGGTGCCGCTTCCAACGGCAGTGGGGCTTTTCTCCGGAGGGACGACCAACACTCCCAGCCTTGCGGCGGCGCAGGAGGCGCTTCAACTCCTCCCTCAGACGGATCCCGATATGCAGAAACTTCCGGGCCTCGCTTATGCGATGGCGTATCCCTTCGGCATCATCGGGATCATTTTGACGATGGTCTTGATCCGTAAGTTTTTTAAGATCGATGTCACACAGCAGGTGCAGGCATTTGAAAAAGAACATCCCGTTCATGCCGGCCGTTTGTTCGCGGTCGATGTGAATGTTGAAAATAAGAATCTTCACGGAATAGCGTTCAAGGACATCCCTCTTTTGTCGAAGTTTGGCGTGGTCGCCTCGCGCATTTTACATCATGAGGAAATCTCTGTGGCAAAACCCGAGAGTGCCATCCACATCGGGGATATTATTCATCTTGTCGGCCCTAAAGATAAATTGAAAGAAGCTGTGTTGATCATCGGGAGTCAAAGCGCTATTAATTTGTCGACGGATGTTTCGTCGGATTTAATCGCGCGGACGATCCTGGTGAGCAAGCCCCTGATGGTCGGTAAAACGATTGGAGAAGTTTTATTGATGAGTATGTCTGATCTGACGGTCACGCGGGTCAACCGTGCCGGCGTTGAGTTCCCCGCGGATCCGGAGTTGAAAATTCAATATGCGGATGTCTTGACGATCGTCGGGCAAGAGGATTCCATGCGCCGGCTGGCGTCGGTCTTGGGCGATTCGCGCCAGGATCTGGACGTTCCGCATTTGATGTCTCTTTTTGTGGGTATTGTGTTGGGGATCATCATCGGCAGCTGGCCGATCCAATTGCCGGGGATCCCTTCGCCGGTCAAATTGGGGCTGGCCGGTGGTCCGCTTTTAGCGGCGATCATTTTAAGCCGCTTGGGGCATTGGGCCGGATTGATCTGGTATATGCCGATGGGCGCCAATTATATGTTGAGGGAAGTGGGCATCGCGTTATTCTTGGCGTGCGTGGGCTTGCGTTCCGGCGATCAATTTATTGCGACACTTTTGACCGGGCAGGGGATTTATTGGATGGCGCTGGCATCAGCCATCACGCTTTTGCCGCTTTTGATCGTCGGTTTGATCGCGTGGCGTTTTGGGAAAATCAATTACCTGAAAATTTGCGGCCTGCTCGCCGGGGCGATGACCGATCCGCCGGCCTTGGCTTTTGCTAACGCGCAGGTGAAGACCAACGCGGTCTCGGTCGCGTATTCAACGGTCTATCCTTTGGTCATACTGTTGAGGGTCGTGGCGGCGCAGGCGATGGTGCTGGCGCTGATGCGTTAAGATTTTGCGAGGTTAATTATATCGATGGCTGTTTATAATTTGATCACCGGCGGCATACAGCATTCGAATCTGTTCGCCCATATGCCTTTGTTCGACGATATTCTTTATGAAGGGATGGCGGATGGGAAGGTGCGGAAATTTAAGGCGGTGCGTGAAGACCAGCCATGCCAAGTCTCGGCCTTGAACGTCATCCGCAAAGACGAAGATGTGATCTGGCGCGCGCTCGAGGACCTTTTGGCGCGCAGTGTGTCGCAGGCGGCCTTCGGTGTCCACGGGATTTATGTTTTCGACCTTTTGACGATCGATATCCATAATGAAATAAAGACCTTTAATCCGAATGAACTTTCCGAAACGATCATCAACCACTCGCGTAAACTTGCGCCGGGCCAGGTGCGGCTGGTGAAATATTCTTCCGTCTACGGCCTTCTGCAGAAAATGGCGCACGAGGATTGGGGCAAGATCGTATTTAAAGCGGCGATGGAAGTGTTCAGCGACAAGCCGGCGTTCCTGGACCTTTTGGTCAAACGACTAATTAAAGATTTTGAATTTAGCCATGACCCTGCTATTCTATTATTGAATGATCTGAGCCAGCAGCCGCTTTTTGATCCGAACGATGCGCTGCAGCAGGAGAGGTTGAAAAAGCTTTTAGACGCTCAGATCCCGAGATCGATCGAATTTCCTCCGGAGGTTTATGTGCAGGACAAAAACGGCGTGCGGGAACTTTTATCCGGCTCAGTGATCAATACAAAGGGGTAGTTTATGAAAAAGTGTGCAGAATGCCAGAAAGAACTCGATAAGTTTTCGATCGTCTGTGAATATTGCGGGGTCTTGCCGGAGCACGGTAAAGGGGCCGCAAAGGACAACAGCGGTGATGTACAAAGATCGACCAAAAAGAAAATCACGGAAATTGAGAAAAATATTAAAAAGGGGAAAAGGGGCTAAATAAGGAAGTCCCGCCTCTAGCGAAAGCGGCGGGAGTAATTCCCCCGCCTCTGCGAAGCGGCGGGGTCATTAAGGAGAACGTGATGAGTCTGAACAGTGTTCAAATTATGGGGAATCTTACGAGGGATCCGGAATTGAAGTACATCGCGTCAGGGAAGGCTGTTTGTAATCTGTCGGTCGCCAACAACCGGGTGTATACCAGTAACGGGCAGAAAGTCACCGAGGTCTCGTATTTTGACGTCGAGGTCTGGGGTGTCGTCGCCGAGAATTGCGCCAAATATTTGGCCAAAGGCCGCGGCATCATCGTCGAGGGGCGTTTACGGCAGGACCGCTGGGAAAAAGACGGCAAGACCCAAAGCCGTGTCAGAATTTCAGCGAACAATATTCATTTCCTGCCGGCCAAGAGAGATGATGCGTCAGGCAACGCTTCCTCAGGGAACGGTTCTTCAGGCAACGGTTCCGCGTTCTCGGAAGCCCCGGCCGCCGCGGAACCTTCCTCCGAAGCCGCAGTGGCGTGGGACGAGTAAAAGGTACTTGTTTTCCATGACTAATTTTAGATGTAACAAGTACTTATCCCAATTTCATCTAACGATAATTGGGATAATATAGAGGAAAATTGGGATGTATCCGGATTCATTCCGCAATCAACGGGAAACTCAGCGCGCCGCGTTGAGTTTCCCTATCCAGATCAGCCTGGGCACGCAGATCACCCTCCAAGGCCAGCTGAAAGACCTTTCCCTCAAAAGCGCGTTCGTTAAGATCAAGACCAATATTTATCTGCAGAACAACGACGAGATCAGTTTCGCGATCCAATGCGCTTCCACAAATCCTGAGGAATCGGTGCAGGGGTTGGCGCGTATCTCGCGGATCGCTGCCGGCGAGGGGATCGCGATCTATTTCACGCAAATGGATCCCGGTTCCTCCAACCGCCTGAAGGGTTTGCTCAATCTCAATGCTGCGTAAGACAAAGATCATCTGCACTTTGGGTCCGGCGAGTCAGCGCAAGGATACTATTATCAAGATGGCCCGCGAGGGGATGGATGTCGCCCGCATCAATTTTTCCCACGGAAGCCGCGCGGACCATCTCAAACTGATCAAGACCATCCGAGCCGCCAACCGCGAGGCAAAACTCAAGATCAAAATTCTGCAGGACCTGGAAGGGTACCGCCTGCGTTTAGGGGAACTCAAATACCCGGTCGAACTTATGAAATACCAGCCGGTGTGGATGAAGAGCAAGGCGAGCGAGGCGAGCGGAGCGAGCAATGTTTTTGAGATCCCGCTCGATTCCGATATTGCCGTCAATCATCTGAAAAAGGGAATGGATATTTTCATCGACGACGGCAAGGTCCATTTAAAGGTCATGGGCCGGTCGAAAAATGGTGTCCGTTTGGAAGTCCGGCAGGGAGGGATGATTAAGTCCCGTAAAGGGGTAAATATCCCGGCGCTTAAACTCAGCTCGGATATTCTTACGGATAAGGACAAGCGGGATATTGCTTTCGGTATCCGCCATAAAGTTGATTTTATTTCGCAGTCATTTGTCCGGAATAAACAGGATATTCTTAAGGTGAGCCGCCTGGTCAAACCGCATTTACCCCGCTGTCAGATCATTGCCAAGATCGAAAATCAGGACGGTGTCAAAAATATGATGAGTATTATCGACGCCTGTGACGGTGTCATGGTGGCGAGGGGAGACTTGGGCGTTTCCTTGCCGATCTATCAGATCCCTTTGATCCAAAAGGAGATCATTCTTCATTGCAATATCAGCGATAAGGTGGTCGTGACCGCGACCCAGATGCTGGAAAGTATGACGGAAAATTCCCGCCCGACCCGCGCCGAGGTGAGCGATGTGGCGAACGCTATTCTGGACGGGACCGATTATGCGATGCTTTCGGGTGAGACCGCGGTGGGGTCTTTTCCCGTCAAGTGTGTCCGCATGATGCGCCAGATCATTGAGCATACGGAAAGATTCGGGTGATTCCGGCAATAACCGGCAATAAAATTCGACATCACGTCGGGCACAGTATATACTTGACAGTAGTTTGTTAAAATTCAGCTCTTTTTATAACGTAACCCATTGAATCCCAGATGGTTAACAAGCCTTAAAGCGTTGATTAGAACTGCACGCAGCGCATTGCAACGCTTCACAGCGTCGAGAAATTTTTGAATTTATGTGTCAAAAAATATTTTTTTAACAAAGTACTGGTACTGTTAAAGTATAGGGAAACCCGGCAACGTTTGGCAAAAGCATCCTGGAAAGATGCCGGTCTTCTCATTGTTGTCAGCTTTACTGTTGTTTTTTTCATTGTCACCAGTTTTGCATCGGCCGTTTATCTTAGTTGCGCCTCGGCTATTCTTTTGTTGGCTGCCGTTATTCTCGCTGTCGTTCTGTTCTGGGCCGGCCTCATTGCCGCCGATCCGTCCGAAACGGCTTTACCATATGCCCGCCTCTCGTTAATCCCATCTTTCATTTTACTTCTGCTGATTCCTTACAATTTTTTTTACCCCCTCCCCGATGGCAACCAGCCAGCTGCGGCTATTTTTATTGTGGCCGTGGGATGTATTATGTTTAATAGTATCCTTCGGCGGCCCGAGCATCCCTTGAGGAGGCCGCCGATATCCATACCGCTGTTCGCGCTGTTTCTCTCGGGGTATGCGCTATTCTTTGGCGCCATTGCTGTCCTGCGGCATCTGAATTTTCAGGACACCAGTTCCTTTGATGTCGCCTTATATAATCAAATTCAATGGAATAACATTCACGGCCGTTTCTATCAAAGCTCTATCAGCGGCTCTAACTTTGTGACTCACAATTCTCCTTTCCTGATTCTCCTTTCACCGCTGTACGCCGTTTATCCGCATCCGGCCACATTACTGTTCATGAAGTCGATCTTTTTGACCGTCTCCGCCGTTCCCTTTTATTTGATTCTCAAACGGTGTGTCTCTCCTGCAGCCATTTGGCCGCTCATGGCCGCGTATCTCTTTTATCCCTTTCTGATCGGCCAGCATTTTAACGCGCCGCATGAGGTGTGTTTTTTGCCGCCGTTTCTCTTATTTGCATTTTATTTTTTTCTAACGCAGCATTTCAGAAATTTTTTAATTTTCTTGTTTTTTTGTCTTTCCATCAAAGAGCATATGGCCTTGGTATCCGTGATGTTCGGCCTGTACGCGTTTTTATTAAGACGCAGCCGGCGGTGGATTCTGACACCGGTGATCATCGGCCTCCTTTGGGCTGTCTTTTCACTGTGGATCATGCATTGCTTTCAGCAAATCTATTCGGTGGATCCTTCTCCGGCGTGGCTGATCGATAACATTAAAGACCGGTTTATCCGGCCCGGGCATTCCGTTGCAGACAATCTTTTGTGGGGCGCGGGAAATTCTGTTATGGGGCGTTTTTCTTCATTCATATTTATCTATACGCTCCTCGCTCCCGTTGGAATTGTTTTCCCGTTACTGTCCCCGATCTTCTTCCTGGGCCTGCCGGAATTGCTGATCAATCTGCTGGCCAGCATCCCGCTTTTTTATCCGACATGGCATTATAATATTGTGGTCGGATGCTTTATTATGGTCGCTTGCGCCGCCGTGATCGGCCGCCTGGGAACACCATTCCGCTTTTCCATTTCCTCGTCGAAGATTCAACAACTCTGCGCATGGTTCATCTGTCTCTGTGTCCTGAGCCATTGTTTTCTTTGGCGGGGTTACTTGCGCATCACCAGGGATCCGGCTTATCTGAATGTGATGAAAGAAGCGATTGCGCTTATTCCAGAAGATGCTTCGGTCAGCGCCCCCAAACATCTTGTCTCTCACGTTTCGACGCGGAATGATTATTTTCTTCTCCAAGATAACCGCAAAGGCGACTACATCCTTGTTGATCAAAATAAAACGGTTGAAGACATCATCCAGCCGGATGGGAAGACCTTGCCTGGCGAAGTTATTTTTGAGAAGGACGGTGTGCGGGTTTATAGGAAACAATAGGATTATTTGAAAAAATGATTGTTCTCACGAGTGATGATATTTATACTCTTTTTATAAAACCGATCATAGCGATCATCCATCGAAAGGACACGGATGCCATCCTGCCACCTTGTTATTTTTTTTATATCCTTCGTATGTATTTTGCTGGAACTTTTTTTCACTCGCATACTCAACTTTAAAGCCTGGAATCATATTGTCTATATCATTATCCCGTTCGCGATCTTAGGTTACGGGATCGGAGCGAATTTTCTCCTTATCTTTAAGGAAAAAATATTCCGCCTCAAAGAGCGCATGGTCGTTGCCGTAAGCCTCCTGGCCTTGTCGGCCATAATTCTCATCAGCACCCTATTACTGATCCGGTTTCCTTTGCGCGTTGAATACCTGGTGAATCTTTTTGCCAATCTTTCGGCAATCTCCAGGCTGCTCCAGGCTTACACGCTCGTCATGCTGCCTTTTGTTATTATTGGTTTTTTGGTAACGTACTTCTTCTCCCTTAAACCCAGCGAAAGCAATAAACTTTATTTTTTTGACCTCGTGGGGGCAGGCTTGGGAGCGGCCGCGTTTTTCTTTTTAATTAATTGGCTGGAGGTCTTCCGTTCCCTGTTTCTGCTGAGTTCGCTCACCCTTGCCTTATCCATATTATTTTTCATATGCAAAAATCATAGACAAATCATCTTGGGCCTGCTTGCGATTTTTGTTGTATGCGGCGCCCTGCTACCCCGCCTAGTTCCTGAAATCAAAGAATATGCGATTGACCCAGCTAAAGGCTGGGAATGGATCCCGGGCTACTATCCCAAGGAAGATTACGACACCCTTTTCTCCGAGTGGCACCCCTTAGGACGTACCGATATATATCGCATTAAAAATCCGCAGATACGCCAGGCAATTTTTGACAGTTCGGCGGGGACATTCGAAATTAACCTTGACCCGCCGCCGGAATTTTCGTATTTTGCCACGAATTTTCTTGCCGGGACTCCGATATATAATATGGCGCCGGATGGACTGCAAAAATATAATTCCCAAGTCAAATTATTTTCGCAAGGCATGGAAGTTCCCTACACGATCCTGCGGGAACCCAAAGTTGTTGTTATCGGAACGGGCGGCGGGCGCGATATTTTTATGGCCAAAACTCATGGAGCGGCCGGCATTGTAGGCGCGGAGATTAATCCTGCCATCTTTGAACAAATGTCGAAAGGCGGCCGCCTCCACGAATATTCAGGACAAATTTATACCGCCGACAACGTCAAAGTGTTTAATATTGACGGCCGCCATTTGGTCAAAACTCTTCAACCCAACAGCTATGATCTGATTATTTTGAACGGTGTTGATACTTTTTCCGGTCTTTCTACCGGAGCTTATGCCTACGCCGAAAGCTATCTCTACACAAAAAACGCGGTCATTGATTATCTGAAACTCCTTAGCGATGATGGTATGATAAATTTTAATCGCTGGCTTTTTGCCGATTACCCGCGAGAGACTCTAAAATTACATGCTATTTGCTTACAGGCCTTGCGGGAAGCCGGCGCCCAAGAACCCTGGAAGCATATTATCATCGGAGGGCATAAACGCTGGTCGATCAATTTGATCAAAAAAACCCCATTCACGGCGGAAGAAAAGCAAGCCGTCAAAGAGTATTTTAAAACCCATGAAACCGAACTGATTTTTCCAACCGAAAATTGGGAGAATAACGCCGCCGTCGAAACCACAAATTATTATGACCAATACGCCCAGGCGTTTATTGACGGCAAGGAAAATGTTTTTGCCCATTTTTACCCTTTTGATATCTCAGTTATTACCGATGACGATCCCTTCTTTTACAAATATTATAAATTAAATTTTTTTAACCCCTTTGCCGTAGCCGTCGTGCACCATACGGGAACGGTGATTTTCATGAGCCAAATGTTGGTTCTATTACAAGCCGTTCTATTTATCATCATCTTTATCTTTCTGCCGCTTCTTTTTTTCAAGAAATCCGGGATTAAAACATTGCCGCCCTCTCTTTTAAAACCATTTATTATTTATTTTAGTTGTTTAGGCCTGGGGTTTATGTTTATTGAAATACCAATGATGCAGCGCTTTGGGCTGCTTTTGGGCAGCCCGATTTATTCACTTTCTATAACCTTGGCAGCGCTTTTGGTGTTTTCAGGGATGAAGCTTGGCTCTGCCTTATTGGCAGCGAAAATTTAACGATTCACAGCTCATTATGGGGGCAACAATTGTTCTCGGCTTCTTGCTGTTGGTCTTTGTCTTAATGGGTACGCAAATCTTTGACAGCTTTATGGGATTCCCGTTCGCGGCCCGTATCTTTCTGGTTTGTTTGCTGTTATTGCCTTTTGGAATATGCCTGGGAGTTTATTTCCCTTGCGGCCTCCAGCTGATCAGCAAAAACTATGAGTCCACCATCGCTTGGGCCTGGGGCATTAACGCGGGATTTAGCGTCTTGGGTTCGATGCTGGCGATATTTATCGCGCAGTTTTACGGATTTAATGCGGTTCTTTTGTTAGCCCTGACAACCTACTTGATCGGCGTCCTGGCATTTTTTCGCTTGGCAAAAATTTGAAACGAGCTTAAGCCCCGGTTTGTCTTATGAGCCATTCCAAAATCATCGTCCTTATCGTCTGCCTGGTTTCTTTAACATTCGCCAATTCCCTCTCGAATAGTTTTGTCGGTGATGACTTTCTGCTGTTTGTGGGCAACAGTTATTATCGCGATCCGCACAATGCCGGCCGGATATTCTCGCCGGATTTTATTACCACCCAGGAGGAATTAAGCCGGTCACCTGCGCCGGGACGACTGAACAATTATTCCGGCTGTGTCGCCTACCGCCCCGTCACTGCTTTAAGTTATTTTCTTGACTTTGCCGTTTGGAAGTTGAATCCGCACGGCTTGCGTTTCACCAATCTTTTGCTGCACATTCTTAACAGCGTGCTTGTCTACTGGATGCTCTTTTTGATTTTAAGGCGCAAAAGCGCGGCTGGATTAGCCGCGCTGCTTTTTGGTGTCCACCCAATCCAGGCGGAACTCCTTAACAACATCGGTTACCGCTCGGACCTGCTGGCCGTCCTGTTTTATTGTCTGACCATGATCGCGTTTATCCTCTACGACGAAAATAAAAAATTCTGCTTTTGTGCCGGGGGGCTTGCCGCGATGATTTTGGCGCTGCTGGCCAAAGAAACCGCAATAACACTTCCCGCGATGCTCATGGTTTATCATATCATTTTCGTGAATACCGCAAACGCCGCCCGGGCGTTTCGGAAACACGCGCGTTTGTACATCCTTTGGTGGGTGATCCCCGGCATCTACCTTTATCTTTATTTTTTTGTTTTTTCCAACGCGACCTTGGATGTTTTAAACGGGCCGGCCGTGTTCGAGCAGGCGTTTTTGTTTTTTTACATGATGGGGCATACTGTTTGGGCGGTTGTCTGGCCGTTGGGCGTCAAAGTGGTTCCCCCGTTTTACGCGCCCGCGCTCAATCCGCAAATGATCGTGATGCTCAGCGTTACCGGCGTTTTGCTCGCGGCGGCGTTTTGCGGGATCAAATTAAGCTTAAGCAAACGCGGAGTGTTCGCGTTTCTGATCCTCTGGTTTGGGAGCACTTATCTGCCTACCTCGAACATCATCCCGCTGGTCAACCCGATGGGATACCGGTATCTCTATCTCCCGTCGATCGGTCTCTTCGCGATTCTGGGGATGCTCACGCGCTGGGCGGCCGGGTTTTTCGAAACCTACAAACATTACAGACTATACCGGATTATTGCCAAATCAACGATTGTCGTCGCGTGTATGATGTTTACCGTTCAACTTAACGTCAAGTACAAAGACAATTTTACGATGCATGAAGCTATGCGTCAAAGTTATCCGGACAGCGCCTATCCCTATCTTATCCTCGGAACGATTTACAAAGAGTTACGGATGTATCCTGAAGCGGCGGCACATTACCGTCAGTACATTGAAAATAAACCGGAGTCATATTTGGCCGGGGCCATTCCCGGTGAATACGTTGCGTGGCATCAGATCGGGACATGTTATGTGAACGACCCCGACAAGGCCATCGATGCGTTTACCAAAGCGGTAAAATTAAAACCCGATTATGCCGAGGGCTATGCGAGTTTGGGCAAGGCCTTTTTGCTGAAGAACAATTTCCCGCAGGCGCTGCATTTCATTAATGAAGCGTTCAGGTTTGACGGCGATCTTTTCAGCGCGCGCGTGTATCTTCTGCAGACGTACCAGGCAATGGGGGAGATCCCAAAAGCACGCGCGGTCCTTACCGATCTGCTGGAAGTTTATCCCGCCGAAGGGATTTTGCTGGAATTCAAGCAAAAAATCATGCCATGATCATTGGTAAAATAAAAAATAAAAAAACATTGACAGCCGAAAGGCCGGCATATATACTTTGAATGTAATTTTGAGCAGTGAGTCGAAGGAGATGGAAATTGTAAGCCGTAAGGTGAAGCATTAATCGCCTTGCGGCTTTTTTTATAGCTCAAAATATCTTTGTCCCGATGAAGGCCTTAAGGCCCGAGGGACAAAAAAATGCTAGAAGAAGGAGGTTTTTGTCAAATGGCAAAAGGTACAGTCAAATGGTTTAACAACCAAAAAGGTTATGGTTTCATTACCCCGGAGTCAGGCAATGATGTTTTCGTGCATCACAGCGCTATCCAGGGTGAAGGCTACAAATCTTTGGATGAAGGCCAAAAGGTGGAGTTCGAAATCACCCGCGGTCCTAAAGGTGAACAAGCCGCTAATGTGGTGAAGCTGTAATGAGTGCATGATTTACGGAGCGAAGCGCTCGTAAATCATATGTACGAATTATCCCCCCGCCTTTGGCGGGGGGATTCTTTAAACAATTTTTTCCGCAAGAACCCTCAGGTTCCACACAAAGAATTTTTTCTATCCTTAGCATTTTGTTAATTTAGAATCTTTTATTTGGAAACTGAAGTATTGGAAGGTATACTGGAGCCGTGCTTTAAGAATGCCTGCCGAGTTTGCGCATAATCAAAAGGAGTTTTTCTTGGAACAATCCAATCTCAATTTTTTTGGTCTGGGCATTGCCCCGAAGATCACCGAAACGTTAGCTAAACTTAAATTTAAACAAGCCACCCCGATCCAGCATCAGGCCATTCCTCTTATTTTGGAAGGCAAGGATGTGATGGGCATCGCCCAAACCGGTACGGGTAAAACCATGGCGTTCGCCATACCGACGATCCAGCGGCTCGCGCAGAACCGCGAACGGGCCCTCGTCGTTGTCCCGACACGTGAACTGGCGGTCCAGGTCGACGAAAGTTTCGTCAAGATTGGACGGCCATTTGATATCAAAACTGCTGTCTTGATCGGCGGAGAGTCGATGCACCTTCAGTTACGGGCGTTAAGCGCTCAGCCGCGTGTGATCATCGCGACACCGGGACGGCTGATCGATTTGATGGAACAGCGCAAGGTCCATCTGCACGATATCAAGACATTGATATTAGATGAAGCGGACCGGATGTTCGATATGGGGTTTGCGCCTCAGATCGAGCGGATCCTTAAAGTTCTTCCGCATGAGCGTCAGACATTGCTTTTTTCAGCAACGATGCCACAGGAAATTATGTTGGTCGTCAAACGGCACATGAAATTACCGGTCTCTATTGAGATCGCGCCGTCCGGGACCAAGTTAGAAGCGATCACGCATGAATTGTTCATCGTGAAAAGAGAAATGAAAAAGGCCTTGCTTGAAAAACTTCTTCACCAGTTCCGCGGCTCGGTCCTTTTGTTCAGCCGGACCAAGATCGGCGCAAGAAGAATTACGGCTTCGCTTCGCCAGCACGGGCACAGCGTCGCGGAGATCCATTCGGACCGCTCGCTTGGTCAGCGCCGTGAAGCGCTGGAAGGATTTAAACGAGGGAAATACCGCGTGTTGGTCGCGACCGATATTGCGGCCCGCGGGATCGATGTCAAAGGCATTGAACTGGTGATCAATTACGATCTGCCGGACGATGCCGAGAATTATATCCATCGCATCGGACGGACCGGACGCGCCGGAAGCCCCGGACACGCGATCTCATTCGCGACGTCCGATCAGCGTGACGATGTTTCGAAGATCGAGCGGTTCCTCAAGGGGACATTGCCGATTTCCCAGCATCCGGAGATACCTTCGGAAAATTTTTCATTGCCCGTGAAGCAGAGTTTCCATTACAACAGCCGCAGGCCTTTCCGGGGGCGCAGCAGCGGCGGTTTTAGAGGCAGACGCCGTTAAAGAGGTAGAAGTTAATTTCAATTTCTCGAATAATCACCCGTAGGACTACTTAGATTTTCTGCCATTACTACGAATGGCCGGAAATCTTTTCCTGCCGCATAATGTTTTTTTCAGAAGACTAAAGAAATTCCTTTTTGGTCTATTAAGAGGCCGGAATTCAACCTGGGAAGTATTATGAGAAATAAATTTGTCATTGTGGAAGGGAATGAAGCAGCCGCGGCGATCGCCTTTAAGGTCAGTGAGGTGATCGCGATCTATCCCATTACGCCTTCTTCGCCTATGGGAGAGAAAGCCGACGAATTGATGGCGGCTGACGAAAAAAATCTCTGGGGAACGGTTCCCTTGGTTCAGCCGATGCAGAGCGAGGGCGGCGCCGCCGGCGCGATTCACGGGGCGTTACAGACCGGGGCCTTGACCACGACCTTTACCTGTTCGCAGGGATTACTTTTGATGATCCCGAATATGTACAAGATCGCCGGAGAATTGACCCCGACGGTCTTTCACGTCGCGGCGCGGTCGTTGGCCACGCAGGCGCTGTCGATTTTCGGGGACCATTCCGACGTCATGGCGGCGCGCGCGACCGGTTTCGGGATGTTGTGCTCGTCGAGCGTACAGGAAGTCATGGATTTTGCTCTCATCTCGCATGCCGCAACATTAGAGTCCCGCATTCCCTTCATTCATTTTTTCGATGGTTTCCGCACCTCTCATGAAATAGCCAAGATCGAACCGGTCAGCGATGAACAGATCAGAAGCATGATCGATGAATCTCTGGTCCTGGCGCATCGCTTAAGAGGCTTGTCGCCGGACCGGCCGGTCATCCGCGGGACCGCGCAAAATCCCGATGTTTATTTTCAATCCCGCGAAACGGTCAATCCGTATTATGCCGTTTGCCCAGGGATCATCCAGAAGTCGATGGACAAATTTTTTCAATTGACCGGGAGGAAATATAAATTATTTGATTATTATGGGCCGCAGGATGCTCAACGGGTCATTGTGATCATGGGTTCGGGCGCGGAGGCGGCGCAGGATACCGTCGACAAATTGACCGCTAAAGGCGAGAAGGTGGGTTTGTTGAAGATCAGGCTTTTCCGTCCATTTTCGATTAAGGATTTTATCCAGGAGTTGCCTTCCAGCGTAGAGGTGTTAGCTGTCCTGGACCGCACGAAAGAACCGGGCGGCGTCGGTGAACCGCTTTATCTCGACGTGATCGGCGCGCTCTATGAGGCCGGCAGCGGTAAATTCAAGAAATTGCCGGTTGTCATCGGCGGGCGGTACGGCTTATCGTCCAAGGAATTTACGCCGGCGATGATCAAGGCGGTTTATGATGAGACGGCCAAGAAGCAGCCGAAGAATCATTTTACCGTTGGTATTAATGATGACCTGTCCCAGACCAGCCTTGACTATGATGAGGATTTTACGATCGAAAGCCCGACGGGAGTCAGGGCTATTTTTTACGGGCTCGGCTCGGATGGAACGGTCAGCGCCAATAGAAGCACCATCAAGATCATCGGCGAGAATACCGATTATTTCACGCAAGGGTATTTTGTTTATGATTCAAAGAAATCCGGGTCGATCACGGTTTCGCATTTACGTTTTGGGCCTAAACAGATCCATTCTTCTTATCTGGTGAGCCGGGCTAACTTTGTGGGATGCCATGCTTTTGGATTCCTGGAAAAATACGATGTCCTCGAGAAGCTGGATGAAGGCGGGGTATTTTTGCTCAACAGCCCTATCGCAGCGGATAAGACCTGGGATAAACTTCCGCGCGATGTCCAGCAGCAGATCATCGACAAGAAATGCCGATTTTATGTTATTGACGGATATAAAGTGGCGTATGAATCCGGTATGGCCGGACGGATCAATACCATTATGCAGACATGTTTCTTTGCCATCTCCGGGATCCTTCCTAAGGAAGAAGCGATCAATGCCATTAAGAAATATATCGAAAAAACATACAGCAAAAAAGGCGAGGAGATCGTGCGGATGAATTATGACGCGGTCGATCACGCCTTGGCTCATCTGCATAAGATCGAAGTCCCGCAAAAGGCCACGAGCACAATTGAGAAGCCGGCGGCGGTATCACCGTCCGCGCCGGAATTCGTCAAGAAATTGACCGCCCGGATTATGGTCGGCTGCGGTGATCAGATCCCGACGAGCGTTTTGCCGGCGGATGGGACTTATCCGGTCGGGACGGCAAAATATGAAAAACGCAATATCACTCTGGAGATCCCGGTCTGGGATGAGAGCATATGCATCCAATGCGGAAAGTGTGTTTTTGTCTGCCCGCATTCGGTTATCCGCTCTAAAGTTTATGAAACCGGCTTGGCCGCGGAGGCGCCGAAGACTTTTAAAACTGTTGCCGCCCGTGACCGTGAATTTCAGGGGAAGGCCTATACGATCCAGGCGGCGCCGGAAGATTGTACCGGATGCAGTTTGTGCGTCGAGGTTTGTCCGGTCAAGAATAAATCCGAAACAAGATTAAAAGCTCTCAACATGAATCCCCAGCCGCCGTTAAAAGAAGCGGAAAAACAAAATTGGGATTTCTTTTTAAATCTTCCGGAAATGGACCGTTCGCAGGTCAAACAGAATTCGGTCCGCGGCGTCCAGGTCTTAGAGCCTTTATTTGAATTCTCCGGCGCGTGTTCCGGCTGCGGGGAGACGCCTTATCTGAAATTAATGAGCCAGCTCTTCGGTGACCGGGCCATGATCGCCAACGCGACCGGATGCTCGTCCATTTACGGCGGGAATTTACCCACGACCCCATGGACAAAAAATAAAGAAGGGCGGGGGCCGTCCTGGTCGAATTCTTTGTTTGAGGACAATGCCGAATTCGGTTTTGGCTTCCGTCTTGCTTTGGATAAACAGCAGCAATTCGCGGGAGAGTTGCTTAAAGGTATGGAATCGCACATCGGCACGGAATTGATCCAGGCGATCCTGGGATCACCGCAAAAAGATGAGGCGGATATTTTTGAACAGCGTAAGCGCGTCGAGATCCTTAAAGAAAAGATCAGAAAAATAAGATCTCCCGAAGCCGCGCAGCTTATGAGCCTCGCCGACACATTGGTTAAAAAGAGCGTATGGATCATCGGCGGCGACGGGTGGGCGTATGACATCGGCTTCGGCGGGCTTGACCATGTGATGGCGGCCGGGCGCAATGTCAATATTTTGGTTTTGGACACGGAAGTCTATTCCAACACCGGCGGGCAATCATCGAAGGCCACTCCCCGTTCCGCGGTGGCCAAATTTGCTTCATCGGGAAAATCATCTCCTAAAAAAGACCTGGCGCGCATTGCCATGACCTACGGGAATGTTTATGTGGCCGCGGTCGCCTTCGGGGCCAAGGATGAACACACTTTAAAAGTCTTTCTCGAGGCTGAACGTTACGAGGGCACATCCCTGATCATCGCCTATTCTCACTGCATCGCCCACGGGATCAATATGACGCAAGCCCTTCAGGACCATAAAGCGGCTGTCTTAAGCGGATATTGGCCGTTGTTCCGCTATAACCCTGAGCTTGCCCAGCAAGGAAAGAATCCGCTGATCCTGGATTCAGAGTCGCCGAAGATCCCGTTCAAAGAATATGCCGACCGGCAGAACCGTTTCCGGATGCTGGCTAAAACCCATCCCGAGAGAGCCAAGCAATTGATGGCACTGGCGCAGGACGATATATTTGACCGATGGGCGGTCTATCAAGCGATGGCCGCGGAAACCCATGATGCCCCCGCGCCGGCAGAGCAATCAAAAGTTTGAGCCCCGCCACAGGCGGGGCAGGGAGGAAGTATGGACCTTACAACACGCTATATGGGAATGAAATTAAAAAATCCGCTGGTGGTCTCGGCCTCACCGCTGACGAAGAATCTGGATAATTTCAAAAAATTGGAAGACGCGGGGGCCGCCGCGATCGTTAATGAATCCATTTTTGAGGAGCAGATCACGCGTGAAACGTATGAACTCTATAATTATTCCATTCAGGGGACGGATAGTTTCGCGGAGTCCTTGACCTATTTTCCTGAACCGGCTGATCTGATCATCGGGCCGGAAGAATATCTGGACCATATCGCTAAGGCGAAAAGATCGGTCGGCATCCCCGTGATCGCCAGCCTGAACGGTTATTCCGACGGAGGATGGACGCGTTACGCCAAGCTCATCGAGCAGGCGGGGGCGGATGCCTTGGAGTTGAATATTTATTTTATTCCCACCGACATTAACGTCGGTTCAGCCGAAGTTGAAGAGAAATATTTAAACATCCTTAAGTCGGTAAAATCGAACGTGAAGATCCCGGTCGCCGTAAAGATCGGGCCGTTTTTCAGCTCCATGGCCAATATGGCCAAACGCCTTGACGACGCCGGAGCCGATGCCCTGGTCCTGTTCAACCGGTTTTACCAGCCGGATATAGATTTGGATAATTTAGAGATCTTGCCCAATATTCTTTTGAGTACGCCGCAGGCCATGCGGCTTCCGCTGCGCTGGATCGCGATCCTTCACAAACAGATCAAGGCAAGCTTGGCGGCGACCAGCGGGGTCCATTCGGCGGCCGATGTTATTAAAATGCTGATGGTCGGAGCGGATGTGGCCATGATGTGCTCTATTTTATTGAAAAATGGGATCAGTGAACTCCGTTCCATCTTAAAGGAACTGGAGCAATGGATGGAAGAGCACGAATACGATTCCGTTGCTCAGATGCAGGGGAGTATGAGCCAGAAATCTTGCGCCAGCCCGGGGTCATTTGAGCGGGCGTATTATATGCGGGCTTTGAAGACTTACCGAACTATTTTGTAATAGATT
This sequence comes from uncultured Planctomycetales bacterium, assembly GCA_964364715.1. Taxonomy (GTDB): domain Bacteria; phylum Omnitrophota; class Gorgyraeia; order Zapsychrales; family GWA2-47-8; genus CAYING01. Next base: position 30,397 of record CAYING010000003.1, on the reverse strand, counting down.
AATAATATTCCTGTGGTTTGGCGTATTCAAGTTCCAGTGCAGCAGAAGAGGATTTAAATTAGTTCTCAATTCATTTGCCATTAAAAAGGAATACAGTAAGATATATATTAAATGAGGACTGCATAATAATGTCGTCACGCATTACTCCAGATATGATCCAAAACATATCACTGTTCCGCGACTTGTCGCTCAAGGAAAAGCAGGCGATCGCCCCCACTATTATCCGAAAAATTTTTGAAAAAAATAAGGTCATTTCGACCGCCGGAGAATCCTGCCGGGAGATATTTTTTGTCTTATCCGGGCGGGTCAAAATATTCCGGACTTCTCTCAATGGCCGGGAACAGATCCTGGAGATCCTCGGGTCCGGCGATACCTGCGCCTGCAACCCCGGCGCGACGCAGTGGAGCTGTTCTTCATCGGCCCAGGCGATGTCGGATTGCGAGCTGGGGATCGTGAGCCGCAGCCAATATGTGCAAATGGTCAAAAGCAATTCCACACTGGCTCAAGCCTTAACCCGCATTTTTGCCCAGCGTTTATGCCGGATGAGTTCTTTGGTGGAAGAGGTGTCCTTGGATGCCCCGGAAAAACGCTTGATCAAATTCCTGCTCAATATGAGCGAGTCAGTTCCCGGTATTTCATTTACCCACGAAGAGATCGCTCAAAGGTTGGGTTTGGTTCGTGAAACAGTCACCCGGCATCTTAAAAAACTTAAAGATAAGGCATTGGTAGACCTGAAGCCCCCGCGCATCCTTATATGCGATAAAGAGGCGCTGGAAAAACAGCTTTTGAAATAGTTAAGGCCTTTGTGACCGCAGTCACAGACAAAAGCTCCGGTTTGAGTAGAATAAAATTAAAAGAATTCTATGGTCAGCCGGAATCCAAGGATAGAAAAAGCCATCCAGGGCTTAGAGTCGGAACATTCCGAAATGCTTAAAGAGGTCAATAAACTTTACGCAGCGCTCAACAACCTTCAATACGAAGGGAAGATCTTTGTGCGGCGCAATATCCGGAATGTATTCCGCAGCGTACGGTCGATAAAGAAGGATCTCTTCCCGCATATGAAGTTTGACGACGATAAACTTTTCCCGTTTTTTCAAAAGCATATCCCTAAGTATGAGCCGATTCTCGAGTATTTTAAGGGGGAACATGCTGAGATCAGAGAAGAATTTAAGGCGCTGGAAGTGCTATTTTTAAAAGCTGAGAAGGCCAAGACCGACACCGGAGAGCAAAAATTGGCCGCCAAATTGAGGGACCACGGGATCTATCTGGTGTGTTTGGTCCGCAATCATCTGCAAGTCGAGGGGCAGAATATTTACAAGATGATGCGCCGGTTGAAGGCGGAAGAGCAGGATGTCCTGATTTCGAAGTTAAGCGTTCACCATTGAACCTAATTGAACCTAGGAGAGGGAAGAATGCATCTGTGCGTTGTCGGCGTCAGCCATAAAAAGTGCCCGGTTGAAATAAGAGAAAAATTCTTTTTGAGGACCGTTGAGAGAGAATTATTGCTTTCCCATTTAAAGAACGAGTCTTCGGTCGTGGAAGCGCTGATCTTGTCGACCTGCAACCGCACTGAGATCTACGCGCATCTTCTGGATGATGATCCGGCGCTTCTGGTTAAGTCGCTTTTTAAGATTAAGGACCTCCATTTTTCCGATGACCTTATGAAATATTTTTATGTAAAAAAAGAGAAAGATGCCATTCGGCATCTTTTTTCTGTTTCCACCGGGCTGGATTCTCTTATCCTGGGCGAAAAACAGATCTTGGGACAGGTGAAGGTCGCGACGGAATTGAGCCGCACGGCAGGGATGCTGGGCAAACAGTTCAATATCCTGACCAACCTTGCCATCCGGATCGGGAAGAAGGCCAGGGCTGAAACAGAGATCGATGCCGGCGGTTCTTCGATCAGCTGGGCGGCCATAAAAATGGCGGAAAATATTTTGGGTCAATTAAATGATAAATCCGTTTTGATCCTGGGCGCCGGGAAGATGGGAAAATTGGCGGCCAGTCAGTTTCAGCAAAAGGGCATCGGAAAGATTTTTGTCATGAACCGAAGCCAGGAAAAAGCCGAAGATCTAGCCCGGCAATACGGCGGGGTTGCCGCCGGGTTCTGGCAGATCAAAGAAATCTTGGAACAGGCGGATGTGTGTATTTGTTCGGCCAGCTGTGCGCATTATCTGATTGAAAAGGATTTGATCGCGCAGATCATGTCCTGCCGTGAAAAAAAGTTGTTGTGCATCGATATTTCCATTCCGCGGAATATCGATCCGGCTGTCGCGGATGTCCCCAATGTTATTTTAAAGGAGATCGATGATTTGGATAAGGTCGTTGAGGGGAGTGTTCAGCAGCGTTCGTTATGTGTGAAGCAGGTGGAAGCGATGATTCAAGAGAAGATCGCGGCATTTTACGGGAAATTGGCAAAGATCAGCACGATGGAGGAAGTCGGAGTCTAAGCAACTTTTTATAGGAAGCGAACAAGGGGGTCAATATGGACAAAACGATTCAATCAGGAACGGGGCGGTCTCATCACAAGCGGATGGCAATAGTTTCTCTTTGTCTGTTGACCGCTTTGTTTTTATTTGCCCCGGTATTTTTGAAGAATTCTTTCTCGGGTGAGGGGATTATGCCTCCGGCGATCAAGGGGGCAACGTATGTCGGCACCGAGACCTGTGCCACGTGTCATGAGGAACAAGCTCAACGGTTTTCTTTAACTTCTCACTATCGAGTTCTCGGGGAGAAGGAGGATGTTTTGGGCGGAGGTTGTGAAAGTTGTCACGGAGCGGGAAGTAAACACGCGGAGAGTCAAAGCAAAAAAGATATTGTCCGCTATGATCCGGAGAATTGCTTCAGTTGCCATATGGATAAAAAAGGAGAATTTCTTTTACAGTACCATCATCCGGTGGTGGAGGGACGCATGAAGTGTACAGACTGCCACAACCCTCATGGGACGGAACTTGAAACGATGAATACGGTCTCTCTTCAGAAATCCGATCAATCGTGCTTTAAATGTCATAAGGAAATGAAGGGGCCGTTTGTGTTTGAACACGACGTTATGCGTGAAGGATGTCAGACGTGCCATAACCCGCATGGCGCTGTTTACGATAAGATGCTGGTCGCGGATCAGGCGAATTTGTGTCTGCGTTGCCACTGGGAACCTTCTTTTAATACGTCAACCGGCACTATCGGCGCTATTCAGCATGGTACGAAAGCAGGATCAGGCGGAGATTATTATATTGGGAAGGGTCAGGAATGTATTGACCACCACCGGGCCGTGCATGGCTCAAATATTTGGAAAACGCTTAATCGATAGACGAAGGGGGGCAACATGTATAGAAAAATAATATTACACTATTTGTTCCTTTGTATGGCGGTATTTTTGTCTTGGGATGTCGCCCACGCAAAATCATCTTTGACCTTGGATTCCTTCAAGATCGGTTCCCGTTTTATGGTCATTGACGGCGATGAGGGCCGCTTTAGGGAAGATAATTATGTCACCGATAACTATTCCGGCGGGCTTGAGGAATTAATGCTGAGCGGCAATATTAAAGATGCCATTTTGTCTATTGAAGCTCATGCTCTTTATGATGGTGATTATGGATTGAATTTGGATTTAGCAAAAGAAGATTCTTATTTTCTTAAACTGAATACCCGGCTGACCCGCCGCTATTATGACGGTTCCAACGAACCATGGGATCCGGCAAGTTATGGGCTTGGAAGGGAAACGGCTGAAAAGAAAGATAATCATACCTATACGGACCGGTTTGATACGGATGTGGAATACGGGATTAAACTGGATAGTCTTCCTGATGTGACCATCGGATATACCCGCTGGTCACGTAATGGACAGGAAACATTGTTGCGCGGTGAGGAGGTTGCTTTCACCGGATTGAACACGCTGCGCTCCAGTGTGATCGCGGCGGATGTCGATGGCGTAAGCGACAAGGCTTTTGTTCAGCTCTCCAAGCAGATCAATGAAAAACATAATGTGGCCCTCAAACAGCAGATCGAACTTTACCATGATGATCAGGCCATCCTTTCCTCGCGGTATTCCAATGGGGCATTAAACCAACAAAGAAACTACTACGATGAGCCGCAATTTCAGGAATCATTAACGCATGCCAGCTATAACAGTTTTCTATCTGAAAAGACGTATCTTGCGACCAACTATCTTTTTCAGGATTTAAAGAACAGGACGACCCGTACGGAATTACGGCCGATATCCGGCGGGGTCGCCGCGTCCGGGACCACTTTGAATCAATTCATTAACCCGGATACAAGTAATGAGCGGAAGGCCAATATCCTTAATTTGGGGTTGGTGAATTTAGATAGTTTGATAAAAGACCTCCGTATCGGGTTTAATACGCGTTTTGAGAACGCGGAAACGGAAGCTGAAGGAGACGGGTTTAGAGGGGGGACTGTGGTGAGGAAAGCCGAGTCCGACCAGTCGGAATACCAGTATGGGGAAACTTTCTCTGTGGCCTATACCGGCATAAAAAAGACCAACCTGTCTTATACCCTGGAGTTGGAACAAAGAAAGTTGAATTGGAGCGAGCTGGCCGATATCAGCAGTTACGAAATGGTTAGCGACTATGCGGTAACAGGGGCAGAAAGGACCATCGACCGCGAAACCAATATCCGGAACAACGATATTATTAATACGTTTCTACTTTCAACCAGGCTAAATGATAAATCAAAGGTAACGGCGAAGTATAAACATGCCGATAAAAGAAGAAAATACGAAAACGTAAGGGACAATTTGCCGGCATCCTATCCCGGTTATATGGGGAGTTCGGATCAGACAATTGATCAAGTCACCTTAGGCTACAACGCCAGCATTACTAAAAAATGGAACGGCGGCCTGCAGTATATTTATGAAGATAATGACTTGGGGTATGCACGTCAACAAGGTCAAAATGGCATGCAAATGATGCGCAATGCCATTTCAGGAAATTTGATGGGTCTTTTAACGGATAAATTTACCCTTACATTCATGCTGATGGGGGAACTTCAGGGTTTGTATACTCCCGGAGAGGGGATTTCCACCAATTCCACCTTCTATCAGGGGGGTAAGGCTTTTGATTATAAAGTCAATCGTTATGTCGGCTTACTCGGCGGAAGTTATCGATTTACGAATAAGACGTCAACCGGTTTTGGGTTGCAACATAACGAAGTTGATGGAACGATCAGAAATAGCCTTGATAAACTCTGGCTCAGCGCTAACCATAGTTTAAATGATGATGCAAGCATTTCGGCCCGTCTTGAATACTACAATTTTAATGCAAAGACCGTCGGCTACGGCGGTTATAACGATTTTGATGATTATCATGGGGTAGGCGCGGAAGTCGTTTATAACAGAAAATTTTAATTAATCGGGGACAAAGTATGGTTTAATAGTAACTCGATGCTTAAATTTTTTGATAGGATCTTTCTATCTGTCCCCTTAACGATCTTCCTGCTCCTTTCTCTCGGACTGATCAGTCTGCTGGGCGTTTCTCCTTCCTTCAGAGCGGTTTTCCAAAACCGTTTGTTTTTGGGCTATTTGTGTTATATCGTCTTGATGATGGGGTATTGTTCGGTCAGACGATGGCCGGGACTCATCAAATTTTATCAATACCATAAGAGAATATTTTCTTCTGTACAAGATAAGGAATCCTTCCGCAATTTCTTCTCTTCGTTAGCGGAGAAAGAAGTTTTTAATTTTTCTTTTAAGAAAAAAAATAGACAGCTTGTCACAGAGCATATTCACCAGGTCTTAAGTCAATGGCGTTATCGTAAGACGGCTTATTGTGAGCCAGGCCAAGGCGAAGAGAGATTTTTTTATGAAAAAGCAAAATTTAATATCTTCGGTTCACATATCGTTCATCTGGCTGTTGCGGTATTGTTGTTAGCCGGCATAATTACGGCCGGGGGCGGAAGGTTTTATGATTTTTCCATTCGCGAAGGAGAAACGATCCCGTTGGAGGGGACGGACGCTTTATTAACGCTGGAAAAATTCGCGGTTATCCCAAGCGCCGCTAAAGAAAAAACTGATGATTATGCCAGCCGCTTAAGAATCAACCGTCCGGGAAAACCCATAGAATGGCGCACATTAAAAGTCAATGGCCCCTTAAGAATCGAAGGTGTTAGGCTTTATCAGCAGAGATTTAGTTTTGATATTGACGAGTTACGCATTGCCATCTTCCGTGAAAATGAAAGTCAGCCGGTTAAGATTTTGACGATGGGTGTTGATAATCTGGTCGCTGTTCCCGAGTTGAATATCGCTTTAAAGGTTAAAAATTTTATCCCGGATTTTTTTATCGATGAGAATAACCAGCCTTCAACCCGAAGTCATATATTAAGGAATCCGGCCGGTTATCTTTTGATTTATTCACCGGCCAATTCTTCTTTGCCGGCTCGGGAGCAGTGGGTTTTCCGCGGAGTGATGCCTCATACAGGATCCACGGAGACTCCGGAGAAATTGAGGTTCATGCTGGACGGCATTAAGTCCCGGTATACCTCCGGCATAAAATACGCGAAGAATCCCGGCGAGTATATAACATATTTTGGGCTGATTTTGCTTGTTGCCGGATCTTTTTTAAGCAGTTACCGGTTTTATCGCGGTTTGGTTATCACTGTTAAAGAAGATATTTCAAACATGACCTCGTATGTTAGCGCTCGAGCCATGAAGTGCAAAAATGTATTTTCCTTTGAGAAGGAAATACAAAAAATTGTTAAGGACATAGAGCGGAGGATGGAAGGGTTATGATGATAGGAGTCATTGTCCTCTATTTTTTGTCCCTGGTTTTTTTCCTCATAGCCGGGAAGGTTAGGGAAAATTTTTTTACTGTTATTGAAGGCTCTTTTTTGATGACAGGGTGGGGATTGCACGGCTATTTGATTGTCAAACGAGCTATTGAAGCGCAGCGTTTTCCATTAACCGATACGTATGAAACATTGATCGTTTTTGCCTGGCTGATTGTGATGTTGAGCTTTTATGCCGCGTTCCGGTTGGGGTTCCGCTGGATCAAATTGCTGGGGATTGTAGTGGCGTTGTGTTTGCTGGTATTCTCCCTTTTTATTAATGATGCCATACGTCCGCTGATGCCGTCATTGAGAAGCGGCTGGCTCTATTTTCATGTGGGATCTTATCTTATTGCTTATGCCAGTTTCGCGATAGCCTTTGGTTTGAGCCTTGTTTATATCATCAATATTTTGCGCTATCGCGGTAATAATAAGGCTTTATTGGATAGTCTTGAGGGGATGATTTTCCAAGTGCTTGACAGGGGGTTCCCTTTCTTAACGGTGGGGTTGGCCTGCGGTTCTATATGGGCCAGTATCAGCTGGGGAAGATTCTGGAATTGGGATGCCAAAGAAATATGGGCATTAACAACGTGGTTGATCTATGCCGGCTGTCTTCATTTGCGCCATACACGGAATTTACGCGGTCTTAATGCCGCTCTTTTAACAATGTTGGGGTTTGTAGTTATTCTTTTTACCTACATTGGGGTAAATTTGTTTTTTTCAACATTGCATAGTTATGCTTGAAGCCAAAGGTCTTTATTTTAAGGAAGGCCTTGTGAATTTGCTTTTTTGATCCTTTTAGGGAAATTTATGAAGATCATTTATCTAATAATTATATTTCTCAGCTTTGCCAATTTTACTTTTTCGCAGGAAATTGGAGGGAATTCCTGCGTTGCATGTCATTCGGATATGTGGGATGAGGTCAAGGGGAGCGCTCACTCTCAGCAGGGAATTTACTGCAATAAATGCCACGGCGGTGATCCCGCCCAGGATGACAAGGACTTAGCCAAGGGCCCGGGAACGGGTTATATCGGTATCCCGGACAAAAAGCAGACCATGGAGCTCTGCGGCAATTGTCATTCGGATGTCAGTACCATGAATTTTTATGGGACCCGTACCGATCAACTCGCCCAATATAAGACAAGTCATCATGGCAAAAAACTTTTGGAAGAGGGTAATACCAAAGTTGCCGTCTGCAGTGATTGCCATGGATATCATGAAGTCCTGAAGATCTCTGACCCGAACAGTTCGGTCTATCCCGGCAATCTTCCTAAGACCTGCGCCAAGTGCCACGGGAATGAAAAGTTGATGCATTCCTTTGGCCTCCCGTCGGATGTATTCGAAAAATACAAAAACAGCGTTCACGGAAAAGCATTATTCGAAAAAGGCGATACCTCGGCCGCCAACTGCGCCAGCTGTCACGGCAGCCACGGGGCGGTTCCGCCTGGATTCAGAGAGGTCGGCGCCACGTGCGGTAAATGCCATATCAATGAGAAGGCCCGTTTTTTGGAAAGCGTCCATGCCTCGATCACTGAGGGGGATAAATTTTCGGAATGTGTTTCCTGCCACAGCAATCATGATGTCCAGCCGGTCAGCATTGCCCTTTATGACCAGGCGTGCGTCAAATGCCATACGCCGGAGAGCAAAGCGTTCCAGCAAGGCCAGGCGATCAAGAAAATCCTGCAGAAAGCGGATAGTGAACTGAAGGACACCCGCGGAATCGTTAAGCAGGCCGGTATCGAAGGGTTTTTTATCGAAGAGGAAGAAGCGCTTTTGGAGGAGGTCAGATCAAAAGTTTTGGAAATGCAGCCTCTGCAGCATAAATTGATCTATGATGAGTTGTCGGATCTTTATAATCAATCCGCTGTGAAGATCAAGGAAATTAAAGCCAGCATCGACGGTAAACGCAAAGGGCTTAAGTGGCGGAAGGTCGGCCTGGTTGTTCTGTGGATTTTCATTTTGATCATGGTTTTGGCGTTGAACGCGGAATATAAGCGGTTAAAGCTTGAAGAGGATGCACGAAAGAAGAGTGGGCAATAATATGGTAAATGAAAATCCGGGGCACGTAAAAACCGCAGTTTTGGAAAAGGAAAATTTGAGCCGCAGGGATTTTCTGGGATGGATCATCCGGCTGGGGCTGTTCACGACCTTGGCCGGGATGGTGGCCCCGGCCTTAGCTTATCTTTGGCCGGTGACCCGTCGGGGTCCGGCCGGGGGTTTAAGTGATGTCGGCGCCGAGGATGATATTCCGGCCTGGGGAGGGAAAAAAGTAATTGTGGCAGGCAGCGCTATTCTGGTTATCCGAACGCCGCAAGGGTTTAAGGCCTATTCTGCCATCTGCACCCATTTAGGGTGTTTGGTCGAGTGGGACGGTAAGAAACGGGAGATCATCTGCCCTTGCCATGCGGGCCTTTTTGATCTTGATGGAAAAGTTGTGGCAGGGCCTCCGCCGCGCCCGCTCCCGCCGCATGAAGTGAGCGTTGTCAACGGCAGAGTCATGGTGAAGGTGTAACCGAAATTTCCGCGAAGGGAACAAAAATTTTTATGCTGAAATTTAATTTAAGAGAATGGTTGTCGAAGCGCTACGATCTGGAGAAGATCGAAGGGTCGCTGCAGTACCAGATCAAAAAACCGCTTCCCAGAAGTACCGGTTGGTTTCATACCCTCGGAAGCATGTCCTTATTCCTTTTTGTCAGCCAGGTCCTGACCGGGATATTGCTCTTGATCTATTACCGTCCCACCGTCGATGAAGCCTTTGAGAGCATTAAATTTATTATGACCACACCGTATATGGGGTGGTTATACCGTCAGGTCCATGCCTGGGGGGCGAATTTGATGGTGATCGTTGTCTTTCTGCATATGCTGCGCACATTTTTTACCGGATCGTTCAAAAGACCGCGGGAAATAACCTGGCTTATTGGTGTTTTTCTGTTCGTTTTGACGTTAGTCTTCGGGTTTACGGGATATCTTCTGCCGTGGAACCAGTTGGCGTATTGGGCAACGACGGTCGGGACAGAGATCGCCGGCGCTATTCCGTTTGTCGGAGAATGGATGAAGACATTGATGCGGGGGGGCACGTCGGTCGGCGGAGAAACTCTTTCCCGTTTCTTTGTGATCCACGTCATCATCCTTCCCTGGACGGTTTTCTTTTTGATTGCCATTCATCTATTTTTGGTGAGGTTTCAGGGGATCGCGACGATGGACCCGGTGGGGGATGAGAAAGAGACTAAGGTAAAAGACGGGATCCCGTTCTTCCCGCACCATATGCTCAAGGAAGGGGTCGTCTTTTTTATTCTGCTCGGTATCTTGATCACGTTATCGATCCTGGCTCCTTTTGAATTGGGCGAAAAGGCCGATCCGTTAAGCACTCCCGAGGGGATAAAGCCGGAGTGGTATTTTTTGCCGATGTATCATGTTTTGAAATATTTTTCTAAACTTTTGGGGATTTTTGTCGTCGGTCTGGCGCCTGTCTTGCTTTTATTGTGGCCTTTTTTGGATAGAAGCCCTCAGCGGCATCCGTTCAAACGCCCGATCTCGGTGACCATAGGGGTCTTGGTTTTGTTGTCTTTATTGGTATTTGGTGTTTTAGGGTTTATTTCGGAGAGTAAACAAAAAATTTTCGGCAAAGAATATAAATTTGATATTTTTGGCATTCCGCACTCAGCGCAGCCGGATCAAGGGATTCAGGAAAAATAAATTAATTCACCGGAATACAGGAGGATAAAAAATGAAACGAGGCTTAACAGTCATTAATGCCGTATTAGTTTTTGGGGGATGTGCAGTTATGCTTATGTGGGGCGCTGAGATGTCCGCCGTCCAGGCGGAACACGAATTTGTGGGAGTTACAAAATGTTCCATGTGCCATAAAAAACCGGAGCAGGGGGAACAGTTTAAAATCTGGCAGGAGTCAAAACATGCCAAAGCGTTTGAGACCTTAAAGACCCCGGAGGCCAAAGAGCAGGCCGCTAAGTTAGGTATTGATGATCCGTCCACAAGCGGCAAATGCCTGAAATGCCATTCAACGGCTTATAATTTCACGGAAGCAAAGGCCACCGAGGCGATTACCGTCGAGGAAGGGGTTTCCTGTGAATCCTGTCACGGCGCCGGCAAGGATTATATGAAGAAAAGCGTTATGGAAGATGAGGAAGAAGCGGTCGCGCAGGGCCTGGTAATTCCTGATGAAAATACTTGCAAGAAATGCCACAACCCCGAAGCCCCGACATATAAATCTTTTGATTTCAAGGAAAGACTCGAACAGATCAAGCACCCGGTGCCGAAAGAGTAACTATCGTAGAAATTTAGACGGGAAAACAATGGACGGAACGATTATGAAAAAATATTTCTTTTCGGGGGCATGTTTTTTATTATTAACTTTTGTTCTGGTATGGCGCAGTGCCTACGGTCTTGACGAGTTGTCGGTCAAGTCCAAGGATTGTCTTGAATGCCACCGGGAAGAGACGCCCGTTATCGTTCAGCAGTGGGGTGCCAGCAAGCATTTTAGGGGCAATGTCGGATGTTATGAATGCCATCAGGCCGATAAATCCGATAAGGATGCCATTGACCATTACGGCGAGATCATCTCCATAATTGTTTCGCCTCAGGATTGCTCCCGCTGCCATGCTAAAGAGGTCAACGAATTCAATTCGTCTCACCATTCCAAAGGCGCCAGGATTCTTGGCTCCTTGGACAATCGCCTCGCGGATATCGTCGAGGGCAATCTTATGATGAAAACGCCTGGTTTTCCGGAAGGTGTCTCCGCCGCTGCCGTTAACGGCTGCTGGCAATGCCACGGCTCCGAAGTTAAGGTTTTGAAGGACGGTTCCCTGGACCCGGCCACGTGGCCCAATACCGGGATCGGCCGGATCAATCCCGATGGGTCCGAAGGTTCCTGCTCGGCATGCCATTCCCGGCACAAATTTTCCGTTGAACAGGCCAGAAATCCGGAGAATTGCGGAAAATGCCATATGGGGCCGGACCATCCGCAGATCGAGATCTACGAAGAATCGAAGCACGGCATTGCCTTTCATGCGAATAAACATAAAATGAATTTAGATAATGAGAAATGGGTTCTCGGCGAAGATTATAATGCTGCTCCGACGTGCGCGACTTGCCATATGAGCGCGACCCCGGATATGGATGTCACCCACGACGTCGGGATGCGTATCAGTTGGAACAATCGGCCGGCTATTTCTATCCGTCCGGAAGTTTCCGATGGCAAGATGGGACTCCCCGGGAAAGACGTGTCCTGGGAAACCCGCCGGAAGAACATGAAGAAAGTCTGCACAGAATGCCACAGCGCCAATTATGTGGACAGCTTTTATCTGCAATATGACAGCCTGTTGGAATTGTATACTGAGAAATTTGCCAGGCCGGGTCAGGAGCTGATGAAATTGGCGCAGCCATTATTGAAGCCGGTAGAATTCAGTAATGAGATCGATTTTATCTGGTATGAGCTGTGGCATCATGAAGGGCGTAGGGCAAGGCACGGCGCGTCTATGATGGGGCCGGATTATACGCATTGGCACGGGACCTACGAGGTCGCCAAAAGGTTCTATGCCGAATTTATCCCGGCGCTTGAGGCGATTGTTGAAAAGAACATCGACTCCAAGGACAAGAAAGAATCAGAAGCAGCCCAGATGTTAAAAAATAAATTATCGGAAGTCCTGGAATCTGCGGACCATAAATGGTATATCAACAAAATGGATCCGGCCGAGGCGGCGAAACGGCTTGAAGCTCAAAAGCAGTTTCAGGAACGGTATAAATAAACTTTTAGCGGAATTTCTGCCCTTTTCACGATCCCGCCAGTTTGACGCGGCCGGCGAGAATTTAGCAGGCCTCTTTTTATGCAGTCCGACGAAAATAAACAACCGAGTCTCTTTCAAAATTGGGTCAGCGTCGCCGGAGGCATCCTTTCCAGCTTCTGCTTTTCCGTCATTCTCGTATTTTTCATTCTAGACTTCCGCAATAAAGAGGCGAACCCGTACCTTGGGGTGGTTACGTATTTAATCGCTCCGATTTTCCTCATCATTTCTTTATTGCTGATCCCCATCGGCGCCATGCTCGAGCGCAAGCTAAGGGTCAAGCGCGGTCATGCCCGGCGTTTTCCTCACATTGATTTCAATAATCCCATGCATCAGAGGATCGCGTATGTCACAATCTGTGTTGTGACGGCGTTTTTGCTGTTCACGGCGGTGGGGAGTTACCGGGCTTATGAATTTACCGAATCGGTGACGTTTTGCGGGAAGACATGCCATCAAGTCATGCATCCGGAATTCACGACCTATCAGAATTCACCGCATGCCCGGGTGGCGTGCGTTCATTGTCATATCGGGCATGGGGTGGATTGGTACGTCAGATCGAAACTTGCCGGGACATATCAGGTTTATTCTGTCATTTTCAAGAAATATAGCCGTCCGATAGAGACCCCGGTCAAAAATCTTCGTCCGGCTCAAGAGACCTGCGAAAAGTGCCATTGGCCGCAGCAGTTTTTCGGCGCAATTGAAGCAGATAAAACTTATTTTTTGTCCGATGAGAAAAATACCGCCTGGAAGAGCAGGATGCTGATGCTGGTGGGCGGCGGGAACCCTCCGTATGGAAAGAAGGAGGGGATCCATTGGCATATGAATATCAACAGCAAGGTGTATTATGTCGCCACAGATGCAAAGCGGCAAACGATTCCCTGGATCAAAGTCGTCCGTGCCGACGGCAAAGAGGACATCTACGTTGATGAGGACTCAAAATATTCTGCGGAGAAACCGCCGGAGGGAGAACTGCGTCAGATGGATTGCATGGACTGTCATAACCGTCCTGCGCACATTTACAACTCTCCGGACAAAACGCTCAACGAGGTGCTGGCTCGCGGCGCGATCGACAACTCCATCCCGTATATCAAGCGGGAGGCGTTGAAGGTTTTATCCGCAGAGTATGAGACCGAAGAGGCGGCAGAATCCGCGATCAAAGAAAAAATCGAGAAATTTTATCAGAAAAAATATCCGGAATTTTTTTCTCAGAACCGGAGCTTGGTCGACCAGGCGGTGGCATCGATCTTGGAAATTTATAAGATGAATATTTTTCCCCGGATGAAGGCATCGTGGAAGGCGTACCCAGATAATATCGGGCATTTTATTTTCCCGGGATGCTTCCGGTGCCATGATGAGAAGCATAAGACATCGGACGGGAAGGTTTTGTCCAAGGATTGCAATCAGTGCCATTCCATTATTGAACAGGGGCCCGTCGGGGCCACTGAGAAGAACGCGGACGGTCTTCCGTTTCGCCATCCGGATGAAACAGATGAGGGGTGGAAGGAAATGCACTGTTCAGAGTGCCATTCCGGGAGTTAGATTTTTGTCGGAAAGGTCTTTTCCTGTTGAATTCTTAATGGCATTTTGTTAGGATACTACCAACTTTCGGGAGAAAAATTTTTATGCTGCAGATTTCCGGCCGGTTCGGCCTTTTATTTTTATATATTTCCCTTACATCAGTTCTGTTCCTGGGATGTGAACAGCCTGCCAAACTCCGTCAATACACAGAAGTCTTCGGGGATGCTCCTAAGAAGATGACCCCGCCAACCGGAGGAATGTTCTCCGGTATGCCGCAAGACGATATCCATGCCGGGCTTATGCCCCAGGATGGCGTTCGCGCCGGGCTCATGCCTGACGATGACATCCACGCCGGCTTAAAGGGTTCTAATCAGCAAGACATACCTCCCATGATGCAGGGAATGAACGATCCTGCCCTGCAGCAGCAGATCAGCGCCTCCGCCGATCAAACTCCTCTGGAATGGGAAACGCCCAAGGGATGGTCGGAAAAAAGAGGCGGCGGATTGCGGCTGGCGACATTTACCTCGACCGACCCCAAGACCGAAACAACCATCGTTTCATTAGGCGGATCAGCCGGCGGGCTGAGCGCAAACGTGGCGCGCTGGATCCAGCAGATCAAGATCCCGGTCCCGGATGCCAAAGAATTGGACAGCTTTATCCAGCGCCAGGAAAAATTTTCCACGGACAAGGGAATGCCCGTCACCCTGATCGACCTTACTCAGATGCAGAATGATTCTCCGCCGGACGCCCCGAGCATGATCGCCGCGGTCATTGAAAAAGAAGGTTCTCAAATTTTTGTTAAAATGACCGGCCCGAAACCGGCGGTTTTGAGCAGCCGTGATACGCTCAAGAGTTTTGTTAAATCCATTCACTTGAAATAATGCAATGAATTTCCGTCAAAAACTCCGCAAGAATAAAATCATTAAATCACTTTCCTCCGTGAAATTGGCGGTCGTGTGTTTGATCTTGTTGTTCATCCTCACGTATTGGGGAACGATCGCTCAGGTTCAACAGGGTTTGTACATCGCCCAGGAGAGATTCTTCGAATCGTTCTTTTTTCTGGTGCTGGGATTTATCCCTTTTCCCGGGGCTCAGCTGGTGATGTGGGTCTTGTTCATTAATTTGGTATGTGTGGCATTGACCCGGTTGGTTTACAAATGGCGGAATATCGGCATCATCATTATCCATTTCGGCCTTATGCTTTTCTTGATATCCGGTTATATTGTGCTCCATAGCTCGCGGGAAAGTTTTCTCACATTATACGAAGGCCAAAGCTCCAATGTCTCGACGGCATACCATAATTGGGAGGTCGCGGTTTGGGAAGCGGGGAAAGATGAAAAGCCTCTGCAGTATACCCGCGAGGTCACGGCGATCGATGCGGGCGGCCTAAAAACGGGGCAGGAAGTTGATGTTTTCCAGCTGGGCTTTAAGTTGACCGTAAAAGATTTTTACCGGAATTGCCTGGCCTACTCAGGCCCGGCGGATGAAAAGAAGATATTGAGCGCTTCCGGGATCCAGCGGCTGCAGCCGGCGGACCTCGAGAAAGAGCCGGAGAAAAACACCCCGGGCGGAATTTTCACTATTCAGCCGAAAGACGGAGAAAATTTTGACCTAATGCTTTACGGGAGTGAGGAAACTCCGTTCTCGTTTAAGGCCGGCGGAAAAAATTATGCCATGATGCTGCGGCAGGCGCGGCATCAATTGCCGTTCCATCTGAAAATGATTGATTTCATTAAGGAACAATATCCGGGGACTGATACCCCGCGCAGCTTCAGCAGCCAGGTAGCCATCAACACAAATAACGCGTGGCGCGAGAAATTGATCTCAATGAATAATCCTTTGCGGGATAAAGAATTTACTTTATACCAATCTTCTTATCAGATCGATAAGATGGGGAACGAGGCCTCGACGCTGGCGGTCGTTAAGAATGGCGGCTGGATTTTGCCCTATATTGCGACCTTTGTCACATTCGCGGGGCTGACGATCCATTTTATTATGATGGCCTTTACTTCCAAGAGAAAGTTTGAATCGCCTTATGTGGATGAAGGAAAATAAAAATATTCGATTGAGCTTCGCAGGATGCATAGCAGTCCTGTTCTTCCTGGGGATTTTGTTCCCGCAGGCCATTTCCGCTCAGCAGTTTTGTCCGCTCAATAATCTTAAACCCGAAAAGGCCAATTCGCTGGAAACCTTTAAGCGGATCCCTATTGTGAACCAGGGCCGGATCAAGCCGCTGGATACATATGCCGAAAGTTTTTTGATCCAGCTTTCCGGGAAAAAACATTATGAGAAAGAATCCGCGCTCGTGTGGTTCGCGCGGTTTTTATTCGCCCCGCGGACGACCTTCAAGGACAAGGTTTTTTTGATCAATAACCCGGAGATCGCCGAAGCCCTGCAGATCGAGCTGGATAAAAAGAGGCGCTATTCCTATCAGCAGCTGGAACCGGGTTAC
The DNA here is from genome assembly GCA_964364715.1 of uncultured Planctomycetales bacterium. Taxonomy (GTDB): domain Bacteria; phylum Omnitrophota; class Gorgyraeia; order Zapsychrales; family GWA2-47-8; genus CAYING01. The sequence goes on along the minus strand of CAYING010000003.1, from coordinate 13,849 downwards.
GCAAAGCTTCAAGAGCTGGCGATGAGCGCCAATGCGATCGATGAAAAGAGCCAATCTGTCGTCGACCGGGAGCTGCTGCGGGTTTTCAGCAACCTCCGGCTCTATGTCCAATTGTCCGGGGCGTTCAGTTACGGTTTCCATCATCCGGATTTTACGATCACGACACCCGAGGTCCTTGAGGCGCTGGAACTGCCGAAAGACCAAAGCGAGTTCAGCTTTTTTGATATTCTTGAGAAGTCGGATCCTTTACAGAAGGTCACGGAACCGTTAGAGCGAAAGCCTAAAGAATCCTGGACCGATGCCGATAAAGTCTTTCTCGGTTTAGTGAACGGCCTGTTCTTCTGGACGCAGAATTATGCCAATTGCCCCTTGGGGATCATTCCCACCAAGAGCCACGACGATGAGCAGTGGATGAGCCCCATGGACACGATCAATATCGGGTATTTTGATCCGGAATATCATTCGGAAGTGAAAAGCATCCGTGATATGACGCTTGCGTATTGGTCAGGATCGCAGCTTGAATTTGACCTGGCGGGGCGGAGTTTTATGGATTCCGTCGGTAAACGGCTTTCTTCCAAAGAAAAGAACGCGGTGAAAAGATTTCCGCTGGAGCTTCTCTATAATAAACTGAATTTGTTCGCCTGGGCAGAGCTTTTCTATGCGGCCGTTTTTATCTTGTTTTTGTCTTCTCTTATGTCCGATAAAAAATGGCTGTACCGCGCCGCGGTATTTTCCGTAGCCGCGGGATTCATTCCGCATTTGGGCGCTTTGATCTTGCGGATATTGATCATGTCCCGTCCGCCGGTGAGTAACCTTTATGAAACGTTCATCTTTGTGGGCCTGATCAGTGTTTTGTTAGGGTTTATCCTTGAGATGGTGAATAAAAATTGGATGGGGCTGGTGGTCTCCGGTGTTTCCGGGCTGGTTGCGTTGTTCGTCGCTGGAAAATTTAACAGCGACGGGGATACGATGCAGATGCTGGTGGCGGTCCTGAACTCGAATTTTTGGCTGAGCACGCATGTGATCTCGATCACCATCGGTTATGCGGGGTGCTGTGTGGCCGGCATCATGGGGCATATTTATATCCTGCAGGCCCTCAGTAAACCGAATGATAAAAAGCGTTTGGAAATAACTTTTAGCAATATGTTCGGCATTATCGGGTTCGGATTGACCATGACCTTGCTGGGAACGGCGCTGGGCGGTATCTGGGCGGACCAATCCTGGGGGCGTTTTTGGGGTTGGGACCCCAAAGAGAACGGTGCTTTGCTCATCGTCCTCTGGTGCGCTATTCTCCTGCATGCCCGGATCAGTAAATTGATCAATCCGCTCGGCATGGCGGCCGGGAGTGTGTTTTTGCTGATCGTCGTGATGTGGGCGTGGTTCGGGGTGAATTTGCTGAGCGTGGGTTTGCATTCATATGGTTTCACGTCGGGCATAGCGAATACTTTGGCGCTGTATGTGATTGCAGAAAGTATTTTTGTCGCGGCCGGGCTGATCGTTTTAGGCAAAAAAGGGATGAAGTTTTAAGATTTTTTTGATTTATGGACACAATATAAAAGGCGTCCGCCTAAGGCGGGCGCCTTTTATATTGTGCGTCAGATTAAAAGCTGAATGCCAATGATGCGCCTCCTGGAATAGGAGAAGGATTTATTTTTAATTTGCTAAGGTGGTAATTGCGGTTAAGATATGTTTATGAAAGTAAAACTTATATTAGTGTTGTTCCTGCTGTGCCACATGATTGGCCCTGGTCATGCTGAGGAGGAGAAAACGATGGATCCTGAGAAAGCCATTTTTGCCGGCGGATGTTTCTGGTGCATTGAATCTGTTTTTAAAGAATTGCCTGGTGTGGTCGGCGCGGTTTCCGGTTACACCGGCGGCGATGAACAAGACCCGGCCTACTCGGAAGTTTCTTCCGGCGCGACCGGACATTTGGAAGCGGTCGAGGTCACTTACGATCCGGCGCAAATTTTTTATGAAGAACTTTTGAACGTTTTTTGGCGGCAGATCGACCCGACCGACGCGGGCGGACAATTTGCCGACCGCGGTTCCCAATATCAGACAGCCATTTGTTATTTTACTGAAGAACAGGAAAAGATCGCCGAAGAATCCAAGGCAAATCTGGATAAGAGCGGGATGTTCGGCAAGCCGGCCGTGACCGAGATCCGCATGGCCTCAAGATTTTATCCGGCGGAAGAATATCACCAGGACTATTCTAAAAAACAGCCCGGCCATTACAAGATGTACCGGATCGGTTCCGGTAGAGAAGGCTTTATTAAAGAAACCTGGGACAAAAAACCTCTGGTTTGTCCTCTTCCGAAGAGGTTAGAAAAATCCCCTTAAAAATGTGGTACGTCTATATTCTCGAAACGATGGACGGAAGATTGTACACCGGCATTACCAATAATGTTGAACGCCGGATGAAGGCCCACAAGGCCGGCCGCGGCGCCAAATTCACCAAGATCTTCGGGTTCAAAGAACTTCGCTATACCGCAAAACTCCGCACTCAATCCCGCGCCATGAAACGCGAGGCCCAGATCAAACGCTGGCCTAAAAAGAAAAAAGTGAAGCTTATCAACGGTTAGAATGCCCATGTACTTGTTCTCCCTGGATATTTTTAGATGTAACAAGCCTGCCCCGCGTCATTGGCGGGGTACTTATCCCAATTTCATCTAATGATAATTGGGATTTTATAGAGGAAAATTGGGATGAAGAAAATCCTTATTATTGATGACCTAAAAGATATTAGGGGTGCGGAACTCTACGGCGGAGATGATTAATTAAGTATTGATCAGCTTCTTAATTCGCAGCAAAGATGCTTTACACTCAAACAATTATAGACATCTCGAGGAAGAATTGATAGCATACAGCGGTATGAGTAATTCCATTTTGCTTTTTGATTTTGACGGGACGATCGCGGATACATACCTGTATATGTGCGAGATCAGCAACCGGATCTGCCGGGAATTTTGTTATAAACGTATCGAGCCTAAGGACATAGAGTTTTTGAGAGGGAAGACTTCTCAAGAGGTCATCGCCTATCTCCATGTGCCGACACTGAAGATCCCCGCCATTGCAGCCCGCGCGAAAAGAGAATATCAAAAAGGTATCGGGAATATCGAGATTGTTGACGGGCTGAAGGATTCATTGGAAAAATTGAAAACCCGGGGAGCCCGGATGGGGGTACTGTCGTCGAATTCCCGGGAAAATGTTTCGCTGGTCCTGCAGCAGCACGGGCTGGATTTTTTTGAATTCATCCATTCGACGTCCAGGATATGGGGGAAGAATATCTCTCTTCAGAGTTTGATCCGGCAAAGAAAACTGCCGAAGGATGAGGTCATTTATGTCGGCGATGAGATCCGCGATGTCGTGGCAGCGAGACGTTTGGGAATAAAAGTGGCGGCAGTAACGTGGGGCTATAATTCACGCGACGCGCTGGCGGAACATAAACCGGATTTTTTGCTGCAAAACCCGAGTGATCTTTTGGTTCTTTTCTAGCGGATTCCAGAAAAAATGATACAATAAGTTTTCAATGAAAAATAAACTTTACAGCTATCTTCCCGACGGAGTTTCGTTCACATCCGGCAAGGCCTTGGTCTTGCGCACGGTGTACGCGCCGCTCTGCGGGATCGATTCCTTCAGCCTCAAATCTTCGATCAGCCCCAACTTGAGCGGCGACATCAAGATCGACAAATATCATTACCTGACCAAGCCGGTTTCGACCGAGGATCTGCGGACTCCGGTCAGGAATTTCTTTGTGAACGTTGCCGGCAAAGGAATTTTTTCTTTAGCTTGCCCCAGCGATAAGGAAGATAAATCGTCTATTGAAGCCGGACAGCTGTGGCATAAATTGATCCGCCGGCATAAGGCCGCCGGGCTGGAGATCCAGGCGGTGAATTTTATCCCGATTTCCGGAGAGACCGTCGAGCTGATGCGGGTGACGGTCAAAAATAGCGGGAGAAAATCTTTTAAGATCACGCCGACCGCGTTTGTCCCCATTTTCGGCCGCGCGCTGGCGAACAAACACGATCACGAACACGTCACGTCCCTTTTTCAGCGGACAGAGCAGCTCAAGGAAGGGGTGATAGTCGCTCCGACGATGGTTTTTAATGAAGAGGAGCATTTGGCCGGCGGCAGCGCGTATTTCGTGTTCGGGATAAATTCCCGCGGCAAGAAACCGTCAGGGACTTTCCCGACGATAGAAAGTTTCTGCGGGGAGGAGGGCACGTGGACAAGGCCGAAAGCGGTCGCGCAGAATTTAAAACCCGCCAAGCTGCCTAAGAATCTGACCGACGGGAAAGAAGCCGCGGGGGCGCTGCGTTTTAGCGATGAGACTTTGCGGCCGGGGAAGTCGTGTGAATATCTCCTGGTGTCGGGCGTTGCCAAAAGCAAGGAGCAGGCGCTTAAAATGTTCCGCGAATTCCAGACCCCGGCGGATTTTGACGAAGCCCTGATCAACAACAAAACATTTTGGGAATATAAGACCCGCTCTATTATTTTTTCGACCGGAAATAAAGAATTCGATTCCTGGATGCGCTGGGTAACTTTACAGCCGGTCCTCCGGCGGATCTTCGGGAATTCTTATCTGCCCGACCATGATTACGGCAAAGGCGGCAAAGGCTGGCGCGATCTATGGCAGGACCTTTTGTCCTTGCTTTTGATCGAGCCGGAGCACGTCAGGGAAAGCCTTTTGAATAATTTCTCCGGCGTGCGCATCGACGGGTCGAACGCGACGATCATCGGCTCCAAGCCGGGCGAATTTATCGCGGACCGTAATATGATTACCCGCGTTTGGATGGATCACGGCGCCTGGCCGTTTCTGACCACCCTTTTATATATCAATCAGACCGGGGATTATGATTTTCTTTTAGAAAAGGCCGCTTATTTTCGCGATACCCAGCAATCCCGGGCCAAGGAAAAAGATCTCACCTGGCATCCGGCGTACGGCAATAAACTGAAATCCAAGGAAGGGCACATTTATCAGGGGACGGTGCTCGAGCATATCCTTGTGCAGAATTTGGTGCAGTTTTTTAACGTGGGCGAACATAATATCACGCGCTTGGAAAATGCCGACTGGAACGACGGGCTCGATATGGCCCCGCACCGCGGCGAGAGTGTGGCGTTTATGTCCTTTTACGGCGGCAACCTCCTCGGGATCGCTGACCTTTTGGAGCATTTGGCCAAAGTTAATAAAATCGACACTGTTTTTGTCGCTCAGGAATTGAAAATGCTTTTGGATACTTTGGCGGAAACCCCGTGCGATTACGGTTCAGTGGAAGCTAAACGCGAACTTTTGTGCCAAAAATATTTTAACAGCGTTCAACCGGAGTTAAGCGGGGCGCAGGAGAAATTGAAAATATCCGACGTGGTGAAAGATCTCCGCCGCAAGGGGGCGTGGATATTTAATCACATCAAACATCATGAAAAAGTTTCCGTTCAGGAAAAACAAAAATCTTACACCTGGTTCAACGGTTACTACGACAACAGCGGCGCGCGCGTCGAAGGAAAGAAAGACAGCCGCGTCTGGATGACGCTGACCGGACAGGTCTTCGCGGTGATGAGCGGCTTGGCGGATGAGAATGAAACGAAGAATGTCATTGCCAGCGTGGATCGTTTCCTGCGCGATAAAAAACTCGGCGGATACCGTCTGAACACGGATTTCGGCTTGGACCATTATCTTGATCTGGGGCGGGCGTTCGGCTTTGCCTACGGGACAAAAGAGAACGGCGCTTTTTTCAGCCATATGATCGTGATGTACGCGTACGCGCTCTATTCACGCGGGTTTGTCCGGGAAGGTTATCAGGTTTTGAATTCGATCTTTAAAATGTGCGCGGACACCGGCCGAAGCAAGATTTATCCGGGCATCCCGGAATATTTCGATTCGAACGGCAAAGGGATGTACCACTATCTGACCGGATCAGCGAGCTGGCTGGTCTTGACCCAATTGACCCAGGCCTTCGGCGTGCGCGGGGAAGGCGGCGATCTGATCCTGTCCCCGAAATTGGTCAAAGAAGAATTCAATAAAAAGGGCGAGGCGAGTGTCGTGTGCCATTTCGCAGGGAAAAAGCTTCACATCGCTTATTTAAATTCGAGACGAAAAGACTTTCCTCACTATCAGATCTCCGAGGTCATTTTGAACGGATCAGCTGTCCCTGTTGCAAAAGGATCCGGCACCATCATTAAAATTTCCCGTTCCGCGATCGTTAACGCAGACGGGGATGTCCATATTCGTATTTTGTTATAAGTTTCTTGGCACGGTATTTTTTCAGATATGCCTTCAGAACAGCCGATAATTCAAAACTGGAACGAAACTCAAAAGCAATTTTATGATCAGCGGGACCATAAGCGGATGTGGTTCTCGGAGCGTTCATTCTTTGCAGGTAATATCCTGGAGCGTTTTATTGCATTTGCCGGGCTGAAGAGAGATCTGAAAATATTGGAGATCGGCTGCGGGGCCGGGCGCTATTCGATCCCGCTGATCAAATCCGGTTACCAGCTGACCGGGATCGATATCTCCGAACGGATGCTCAAGAAATTCCGCGAAGATGCCGCTGTGTTGGATCTGAAAGGTTTTGAGCTGATCTGCGCGGATCTCGATCATTTCGATCCGTCTCCGGGGCAATTCGACCTTATCATCGGGTTCAATGTCCTGCACCATTTATACGATGTCGAAGATCATTTAAGAAAACTTTTGCCGTGTCTACGGACCGGAGGGACGGCGGCGTTTTTGGAACCGCATGCCGGGAATCCGCTGCACATGATCGATACGATCCTCGACCGCGGATGGCAGGCGGAGAAAAATAAATCCAAAAGCACGCCGGAGAATATCCAGGCCGTCTTTCAGCGGAACAATCTGCGGCAGGTCGCTTATGAACAATTCGGATTTTTTCCTCCGTTTTTGATCGATGCATTTCCGCTGCTCTTGAACGTCGAGCGTTCTTGGGAAAAAAAGGCAATGTTAAAAAAGATCGCGCCGTATTTTATGGTTCGGGGGACAAAGTAGATGGGACGAGAGCTCGCTGAGAAGCTGGCGATGCAGGAAAGAACCAGGATGGGGTATTGGGACCATTATGATCATTTTATTGATCAAAGGATGTTCTGGCGGGCGGCGACCACACGGCATCTGTTCCATATCCTTCCCGGGCAAAGGATCCTGGAGATCGGCGCCGGCGACGGGAAATTCACGAAGGAACTGGCCAAGGCGACCCGTTATGAGTGCCCGATCACGGCGGTTATTTTTGACGAAGAATATCTGAAGCGCCTCGAGCCCAGCGCTCCCGTAAAGAATGTGAAACCCTGTCTCTTGAAAGATTTTCCAGGACAGTTGGCAGAGGAAAGGTTCGATTATGTCGTCGCCCACCAGATGCTCAATAACGACGTGAGGGACCTTTTTCTGGAAGAAGTCAAGAAGCTGATGAACCCCGACGGCGGATTATTGTTGTTTGAGCAGAACCCCTGGAATCCGTATTACCGGGCGCGGCGTTTTGTTCAAAAATTACTCCCGTTCAAATGGAAACGCCCGGCAGAATCTATTTCGCTGGATCTTCTGCAGATCTATTCCGTTTTTTCCGAGATCGGTTTTACCCAAATCCATGCCCTGCCGTACGATTTTCTTTATTCGCCGATTCCTAAATTCCTGCTTTGGCCGGCGCAACATTTAAGCCTGATCATGGAAAATTGTCCGGGTATCCGAAATTTTGCCGGGTCCTTGTTCATCTGGGCGCGGCACTCCGCGGCGGATGATCATCAGCCTCCGGTCATGGACCTCGCCGAGCACGCGATGTTTCAAGGGAAAGTTTCTTTCGTCATTCCGTGCCGCAACGAAGAGATGAACATTGTGCCGCTGATCAATGGTTTGCGGGACTTTTATAATTCTTATATTCTGGAGATCATTATTGTCGACGATAACTCAACGGACAAAACTGCGGAAATGACGGAAACGGCCGCGGCGCGCGATCAGCGAGTGCGGTTGGTCAGGCGTTCCGGCGTAAACGGCGTCGGGGCGGCGTTGCGCGACGGGCTTAAGAACGCGAAAGGCGATTATATTGTGCTGATGGATTGCGATTTCCGGGCGATCATCCCGGAGATGCGGGACCTTTTTGATGCGGTAAAAAACGGGGCGGAGGTGGCGGTGGGCTCGCGTTTTTCCCGGGAATCGGTCCTTTTGAATTATCCGTTCACGAAGATCATCGCTAACCGCGCGTTCCATTGCCTGGCAAATATTTTTCTTGGGAGGCACTTTCGCGACCTGACCAATAATTTGAAAATATTGAAGCGCGAGGCCGCAGAAAAGCTTAATATAGAATTTAATGACTTTGCGGCCAATGCCGAGACCGGGATCAAGCCTTTGCTCATGGGATTCAAGGTCGCGGAAGTCCCGATCTCCTGGATGAACCGCTCGGCCAATATGGGTTTGTCGTCGTTCAAGATCCTGATGACCGGGCCGAATTATTTCCGGCTGTTATGCCGGCTGGCAGGAAGACGGATATGCTCAAAGATCTGACAAAAACACTGCAGCGCTGGGATTTTGCGGTTCTCGCCCTCAGCGTAGTCCTTATTAATCTTCCGTATTTGCCGGATGTTTACGTTCCGACCCACGACTCGATGTACGGCTTTCAGCTGTTTTATTTCTTTTACAATAATTTTTTCTTCCACGGTGAGATCGCTCAATGGATGCCGTATGATTCTTTCGGGCTTCTCAGTAACCACGAGCAATTGGCGTTCTTGACGCCGTTCAATTATCTGGCCGGGCTTATCGGGGCCGTGGTACGTTTTGAGAATGTGTTGCTGCTGTTCAAACTCTCTATTCTTTTTCAGCAATTTATATTCTTATTGGGAATGTATTTACTTTCCCGCCTGATCTTTTTCAGCCGGGCGACAACCTTTATCGTCTGCCTGGCTTCTTTTTCCTGCGGTGCGGATCTGTATTACCAGCTGTATTATTTCTTTTCCATATTTTATATGTTCCCGATGGCCGCGTATTTTCTGCTGATGTTTTTTAAAAATAAACAGCCGGAATATTTATGGCTGACCGGGATCACGGTGATGTTCTGGGAAACAGGCGAGGTGATCTATCATATCTGCCTGTGGTTTTTTGTGCTGACGGTCATTTTTGCTGTCCTGTGGCCGCGGCAAAAGGATGTCTTTAAATGCCTGTTCAAACGGTCCTGGGCCAATCTTGCGCTTTTTCTCGTCTTTCTCAGCCTGGTCATCAGTTTTTATGTCCTCTTAAAAGATTTTATTGTCAGTGTTGATCTGCGTTCGCGCGATGCGGGCGGGCATAACAGCTTGGGGATGTTTTTGACCTGGGCCGGGATCTATGACCTCGGCTCTTTCGTGCGCTGGGAGATCTTTCAGCGGCCGGTTGGATTCCTGACGCTGGTTTTTTTTGTTTTTGCCTTGTTCAAAGTGAGAGGGCAGATATTCCTGGCTTTTGCCTCAGCGGCGGTGGGCATCCTTTGGCTGTCCTTTGCCGGGATATTTGCGATCCTTGTTTATTATTTTCCGTTGATGTTTTATTACCGTCACATCGGATACACGTACCATTTTTTGCATATCTTAATTTTGATCGTCGCGGGGTTTGGGCTGGATCATTTTTGGCAGCAGGGGGGAAGGCAAAAAATAAAGACCATCCTGATCCTTTTGGCCGGCCTGATCTTTGTGTTTGATGCATTTCGGATCCCTGGAGCTTGGCTGACGGATCTTTATATAAAGAATATTGTCTCCGGCCGCACACTGATCGAGTGGATAAGGCAGATCCCGGTGGACTTGAATACATTCAAAGTGATCTGGAACGGGACAGGGCTTTTATTGATCGCTGTATTTTGTGCGCTGACCGAAGGCAGGAAAAAAGAAACGCGATCGCTGGGAGATGCGCAATGGATCGTCGGCGCGGCGATGATATTGATCGCCTTGGGAGATTTCGGGATCTTTCAATACATATCATGGAAGTCTGCGAAAACGGTGGACGGGGAGTATAAAGCATCTTTGGATATGTTTAAAGTTCATAAAGCGGTTTTTCCCGAGCAGAGGACCCCGGAGCCGGTTGAAGCGCGCGCCCAGCAGGGGATGGCCCTTTTGATGAGGCCGGAGGCTGGGGCAAAATACAGCGCCGCCCATAGTTTTCTTCAGTTTGATGCGTGTTATTCAACATTTAATGGCCATGTTTTGCCGAATGGATTTTCCAGATTACTGAAAACGCGCACGGCGCTCGACGCGGATTTGTTGATGGCCCTGGGCTGCCGTTCTCCCAAATTAAAACTGATGACCGGGGCTGTTTTTACGGACACTCTTGAAGAGACAATGGGGAAAATGCGGGCGATGCCGAAAATCCATGATGCGCTGATCTTGCGGGGCGTGGATGAGAAAATGAAAACGTCTTTGGCCGCAGAACCGTCCGGCGCGGCCCCGGGTGAAATTATCGTCAGGGATTTCTCGGCGAATCAGCTGAAGGCAAGGGTTAGTGTGAAAAATTCCGCCGGCGCGTGGCTCGTTTACGCGGATGCGGTCCATCCCGGCTGGCACGCGGCCGTGAACGGCAAGAAAGTGCCGGTCTATGAAGCGTATCTCGCTTTTAAAGCGGTCCGTTTGGATCCCGGAGAAAATGATGTCAGGTTTTATTTTTATAATGGAGTGACCGCTGCCGCCGGTTACTTTGTTGCGCTCTTTTCGATTATGGCGAGCCTCGCCGCGTTGGTTTTTTTTATTCGGATGCTTATCATCGGACCCCCTCAGAAAACTGAATCATGAAAGTTCCCCTCTTCATCATTCCTCTCGTCGTTGCGGTGTCCGCTGTCTTTTTTCGGCAGGCCGGCGGGCCGTTTTGGCTGGGGCCTAATTTTGACCCTTCCTATATTTATCTGATGAACTCGCTGTATTTGCTGGATGGGATCACGCCGATCTTTGTGGACCATCCCGGGACCACGGCCCAGCTTTTGGGCGCGGCGGTGATCAAGTGCCTTACGATTGGGCTGACGTCCGCACAACGTCTGGACCGGGTGATCACCGATCCGGAATATTTTCTCCATGCGATCCATTACCTTTTTATTGCGCTGTTCGTCCTTTCGCTTCTGGCCGTCGGGTGGTACGGTTACCGCCGGACAAAAGATGTCTTGTTCGCGTTATTCCTGCAGCTGCCGGCGTTTTTTTATTTTACGGTCATCCCGGACGAACAGCCGGTCATGGTCAATGTCAATTCCGAAGCCCTGCTGATCACGTTCTTAAATATTTTTATTCTGTTTTTGCTGCGGTGGTACGACGGGTCTCCCGAGGAGGACCCGAAGAACATTATTTATTTGGCTGTCGTGTCAGCCTTGGCGCTGACGACAAAAGTGACGTTCCTGCCGCTGATCATTATTCCGCATCTGCTGATCCCGCGCTGGAAAGGAAGGCTGTATTATGTTGTTACGGCGGCGGCGGCGTGGTTTGTCATCACGGTCCCGATCATCCCGCGGTATGGAAAAATTTTAAGCTGGCTGGAAACGCTTTTGTTAAAAACCGGGTCGCATGGTTCCGGCCCGGCCGGGTTTGACCCTGCGGCGGTATGGGGAATGATGTTAAGTTACGCGCTGATGAATCCGGCCCTCTTCGGCATCCTCGGTTTTGCTTTTTTGGCTTTTATCATGCAATTTTTGAACAAAGAAAAACCGCAGCGATTTTTTCAATGGCTGGGCGTGCTTTTGATCGCGTGCTTGATGCAGTGGGTGATGGCCTCCAAACAAGGCTCTCCGCGCTACATTATTCCGACCGTCGGGTTGTCGGGGCTGCTGTTTGGAGTTTTATATCATTACTGTACTCGGCAATTTCGTTGGAAAACAACATGGTTTGCTGTAGTATTTCTTCTTCTGTCGATCCAGTTGAGCTTCGCGGCCGTTAAACATTATCAAATGGTCAAAGATTTGAATCAGGAGCTGCTGCAATTTTCGCAAAAAATTACCGCGCAGTACAGAGACTGCATCATCTGCGGGTATTATCAATCATCTTCCCCGATGACAGCGCTGGATTTCGGCGACGATTGTTTCGGGTATAAAAAATATAACCGCCAGATGCAGGCGAAATATCCGGACGCGTATTTTTATAACCGCTGGACGCACAGTTTTCACCGGTTCGCCGACTGGACGGATATTCAGGATATTGTGAAGATCAATAAATGCGTTCTGCTTTACGGCGGCAAGGACGCGATTTTTCCCGGTTACATCCAGACGGAAAAGATCGACGAGAACCGGCGGGAAGCCTTATACCGCGTGACGGGCCAGACCGCGGAAGAAGCGGTGCAGGCGTATTTAATGTCGAAGAGTTTTGAAGGCCGGAAAAATTATCAGGCCGCGTACCTGATGGGCTTGAAGGCCAAGTCGTTGGGGTTTCCGAGGATGGATCAATATTTGGAAGAACTGCAAGGAAAAGTAGAATAGGCGCATTACGCGGGACAGCCGCGCGCGGGGAGCTTCTTTGGCCTGCGACTTTTCAGCAGTAAACTTCATTTTAGTCTTGACTTTTCAGCAGTTTGATGCATAATAGCCGCTATGCAACGAATTCTCGAAGCAAAGATCAAAGCTGATCTGGACCAGAAGATCGTTTTCTTGAGCGGCCCCCGCCAAGTGGGAAAAACGACCCTGGCCAAAGCGCTTTATCCCAAGAATTCCGAATATTTTAATATGGACAGTGAGGAGCATCGCCTTCTTATTCGAAAGCAGGCTTGGCGCCGGGATTGTGATCTGGTCATTTTTGATGAACTGCATAAAATAAAGAAATGGAAAAGCTGGATCAAGGGGATCTATGATACTGAAGGCATACAGCCGCGGCTCCTGGTGACCGGCTCTTCGCGCCTGGACACCTATCGAAAGGGCGGCGATTCATTAGCGGGCCGATTCTATCATTACCGCCTGCATCCTTTTTCCGTGGCGGAAGTTAAAGGGAGTTATTCAGCCGGCGCGGCATTAGAAAAGATCATGAGGCTTGGCGGATTTCCTGAACCTTTTCTTAAAGGGAGCGAGGAACACGCAAAACGCTGGCGCCGTTCTCATGTTGACCGTATCTTGCGTGAGGACTTATTTGACATCGCGTCCATTCGGCATATTCGGGGGATGGAGACCCTGGTTGAGCTGTTACGCAATTCCGTGGGGAGCACAATATCTTTTGAATCGCTGGCTCGGGATTTGCAGGTTTCAGCCCATACTGTACGGCATTGGATCGGGATGCTGGAAAGCCTCTACATCCTCTTTGTGGTCAGCCCTTATTCGCGCAATATCGCCCGCGGCCTTCTCAAACAGCCTAAAATTTATTTTTATGATACGGGATTTATTAAAGACGACGACGGAGCAAGATTTGAAAATACCGTGGCGTGCGCGCTTCTCAAACGCCTTCATTTCCTTGAGGATACGGCCGGCGAAAAGTGCGCGCTGCACTATGTGAGGGACAAGGAAAAAAGGGAAGTGGATTTTCTAACAGTCCGTGATGGCAAACCGGAATGGCTCATTGAAACTAAAATTTCCGATGAGGATGCGCCATCGCTCAGATATTTTGTTAAATTCTTTTCAAAGAACGCGGGATCGATTCTTCTCGTCAAGAATTTGAAACGGGAACTTTTTTTAGACGGTATAAAAGTAAAAAAAGCCGGTGAGTGGCTTCAGGCGCTGGAAACGTAGATAAAGGGAATAAAGGGGACAGCGCCCTTTTTGTTGACAACAGAAGATGATTGGTTAAAATGCATTTATGCCGCGACAAGCGAGGATAGTCCTGCCAGGAATAGCCCACCACGTAACCCAGCGAGGGAATTACCGCCAAAAGATCTTTCAAAAGCAGTAGTTTGTTAAAATTCAGCTCTTTTCATAACGTAACCCATTGAATCCCAGAT
>CAYING010000002.1:23544-71561 GCA_964364715.1 uncultured Planctomycetales bacterium | reverse complement strand
TTTAGGGGGAGAATTAACGATATCCTTGCTGAGTGCCATCGGTCAGAAAGTGGATGTCCATGAAATATCCAAAAAAGAGGTGACGGACGCGACAGAGTATCTCAAAGCAAGGTTTGGGACATCCTTCCAAGATAAAACTCCCGCGGCCCTTTCCATCGAGCCATTCAGCTTTATGCTCGCCGCTGCCGGTCTCTGGACGGTTGTAAAGGATAACCTCGCCATCCTGCCTGCCGGCAGGCACGGCGTCATCCCGGCGGTTGCGGCCGTTGCGGTCTTAGCCATCGTCCTCCGCGCCGGGATCAAAAAATACCTCGCTTTCAAGGAAAATTCACCGAATAAAAAAACAGACCATGCCTTGCCGGCCGGCAGGCAGGGACCAGCGGCAAAAGGCCACAGGTTTGAGACGCCAGAGGCAGGACGCAAGGCGCAAGAAGTTAGTGCAGAAGGATTAATGCAGGAGCCCGATTTCCTCGAGGATGACTTTCCTAAGGGTGTCCTTTTTGCCCCCGAAGCGTTTAAGCGCATCCAGGATTTCAATGCCGGCAAGGTTACCCTGCTCATCGTAATCGGCGGCTATGCCCTTGGTCAAATGTTCGGTAGCGACCTGTTTGGCTTCCTCGAAACGGATATAGAGGGCGTCAACGGTAGGGTCATAAGTTATACGCATATTTTCTCCTTATTTGATAAAGTAGACATAAACGGTTACGACAATAATTTTGCCGGCTTCTTCGGCAAATACTGGCCTGACCTGCTTGGCTTTATAATGTTGGTTGCGCCATTGGCCATCATAAGGAAATTCTTTGCGGCATTCAAGTCGGCCAAGTTCAGCGGATTTGTGAGGGCAGGTCTTTATAGCCTCAATAACTTCTTCCTTCGCGGCTCCCCGGTATCGCATCTGCTCAAGCGCGTGCTCGCTGAACTGAATAATTTTGTCCGCTTTAATCATCGCTATCAGAATAACACGCGTTTTAATACCGGTCAAGGGGCGATAACTGATCCTTATTCTCAATCCGATAGAATAATCATCGCCCTTAAATCTTTTGTAGGGGAAAAGGTGGATGAATCAAATCGTGGGGACTTTGCCCCTACTGATTCATCCAAGGTGGATGAATCAAATCGTGGGGACTTTGCCCTCGGCGTTGAGCCGTTCAGCTTCATGCTCGCCGCTGCCGGCCTCTGGACGGTCGTAAGAGATAATTGGTACATCATCATCTTGGCGGTCGCCGTAGTGATTGTTTTAGCCATCGTCATCCGCGCCGGGGTCAGGAAATACCCGGCTACAAAACAAAATTCACCGAATTCAGAAATTAAGGCCAATGCAGATCTGATCGAGCCGGTGCAAGGGACATCTCCTTCCGTGGCGGGAGAGAGCGTTCTTGTTTCTGCGCCGGCTGTGATCAGCAGCACTTTTGAAAGCGCGCCGGCTGTCTGGAGAACCGCAATGCGCATCTGGCCTTCCGCGGCCGGACAATCCCAAAAGGCATTCTTAAAAAGTTTAAACGGCAAAACCATCCTCCTCGTCGGCGCGGAAAGCGATGAACTGCCGCTGCAATTAGCCGGAAAATTATCCGGCGCCAAAATTATCGTCGTGAATCCGGAGGCTCTGCGCATCACCGAGCCCGCCGCCGGTAAAGTCCCGTATTGGCACATCAAAATTCCGGTTCAAAGGGTCGGAGAATACTGCAAAAAGAATGTTGATCTCATTTTCAGTTCCGGGCTGTTCAATCAGGAGTACCGCGGCCAGATCACGGGCGCGCGGACGGCCTGTGTTTATGAAGAAATGCTCATCGCCTTGCGCGATGCTTTAGCCGTCAACGGGCGGATGCTGATCGTGACCGGCACGGCCATTAACGCTGAACTCGAACAGGCGTTCCATAACGCCGGATTGTATTGGGAAAATTTAACCGATGCTGCAGGGACAGGATATTATTTGGCCGCCCGCTCTCAGCCGCAAACCAGGCGCGGCGGTTCTCAGTTCGGCAGCACGCTGGTCAATGTGCTGACGGTCAACGGCCTTTTGGTTTTGGCGACGATGAGCTTGGGGCATTATTTAGGATATGCGGCCGCTTCGCTGGTCGTTTTCGGGGCAGCGGCCTTTGGATATTTCGCCGCAGATAAGATTTTAAGGCCAGTCCTGTCTTCTTCTATATCTAAGGCAGCAGTTTCGGAAATAATTTCAGGGTCGTCAAGGACAGGTCTGAACCTCCCGTGGCGGGTTGGAAGAACTGGAATTTCCTTGATGGCCCTTGCTATTCTCTGCGGCGCCTGCAGCGTCGCTGAGCCTATCTCGGATCGGCTGAAGTATCAGCTTCCGTATGCCTCGACTCGGATAGAAGACATTGTGAAGCATTATAAGGATGCGGTGAAATTGCTGCAATTGGCGGATGAATTGACCGCTCAATTTGTCTATTTCAAAAATCCGTCCGGCGTTTTCGAGCAGGCTCAATTGTTGGCCAAAGAAGCCGCGGAAAAATTGGAAGCAGTCAAGCGTTTGGCTGATGCCGGAAATAGCGGCGAGGAATATCAAAAAGCCCAGGCTGAATTTGATAAGGCTAATCAGGCAGTTATCGCGAAGCTGGGAGAGATCGATCCGGCTGTCGCGTATGCCATGGATATTCGCGACTCTCTCGCCGGTTTGGCGAAAGAGATCTCCGAGGACTTAGGGCAAAAGGTTCATAAATTCGCGCATATCGTGATCAGCGACCATCCGGCTGATTATGCCCGGTTAAGAAAATTGCTGGATGAGATCAATTTTGAATATTTTATGCAGATCGGCGTTGTGGTTTATTTCGAAGACGCGGATCTGAAAATGGCCGCGGCCGTTGACGAGAACAGCATCTTCCGCGTCGGCAAAAATGACGCGCAGGAAGTGATCATCCTCGCGGCCTCCAAGACAGTCCCGGAACATTCCATCCTGGAAACGATCCTCGACCGGCCGCTCTACGCGTACGTCGAAGGGATGTGGGAAGGGTTCTTGAACCTTGAGCTGGTTGGCGCGCGTCCGTATCTGGTGGTGGACGGGAAGCGTTATGCCCTGCTGAAACGAGGCGTCACGGATGAAAATAAAGCCCAACAATTCCGGATCGACCAGGACGGAGGATCCCAGGTCACCTATAGACCGTTCAGCGTCAAGATCCAGGGCGATGGCGCTGAGATGGATGTCGTCGTGATCTTTAGAAACGATATCGTTGGATTAAGCGCGATGAGCCTGCTGAAGACGAATGTTCCGGTCAAGGTGATGCCGTTCACTCGTCCGTGGAGTGTTGAACAGATGCGCGCCCTTTATAAAGAGGAATCTGCGCCGCGGCCTCAGCCGTCAGCCCCGGCCACACAATCCGATCCCCGCCAAAACGGTTCTGCGCTCGTCGGGCTTCTCGCTTCACTCGCCACACTCACCGTAGTGCCGGCGGGAGTCGCGGGATCATATACCGGACCAGCATGGACCGCGATGTTGCATGGATACAGCGGAATTGGAATTTTGTCCTGGTTCATTCTGGCCGCAGGTGCGGTTGCGGCGTTTTTCTGGAAGATGCTGCCTGACCGATCAGCGCGTCCTGCTCCCGCGGGATCTCAAATTAAACATAGCGCTCCTTCGGTCCCGGCGGAGGAGGTTATAAACCGGCTTCATATTGACACTCTAGCTCAATTACCCGAGGATCAAGCTGCTGAGGCCATAGGTCAACTTCCGGGATTTTCAGTTAGGAAGAGAAATGATGAATTGAGAGCAGAATGCATGAGTTACCTTGCAGTGAGTTATCCGCAATACCCGGAATTGCTTACAATTGTATTTTTACTTAGTGGGGATAGGGATGAGGAAATCGCAAAGCATCATTGGAAAGAAGTTCCACAAGGTAAAGAACGAGACGGAGATTTAGTGGTTTATTATGACTTTCGTTCTTTAACGCACGTTGGGATCTTGAAAGAGAATGGGATGGTTGAATCAAAGTGGGGACGCCTGCATGCCTATATTCATCCTTTAATGGCTGTTCCCACATGGTACGGAGAACCGCGGTTCTTCAGAAGAATCCAAAGAAAGAAAAATAATGGAAACGGCGAAAACGGTTCGGCCATGCTCGGCATAACACTCCTCGGCGCTCCGGTCGCGTATCTTGGCTTGACCATGCCGATCATTGCGGTGATTGTGGTTGGCGGTTTGGCGGCATCGGCCTTATTGGTTTGGGCGGTCCGTTCCGGAAAACTTCGCGCCGGGCCGGTTTTACCTTGGATCAAATTGGGCGACGGCACGTTCCTCATCGACGATAATTTCTTCCATATGTTAGAGATTGTAACGTGGATGGCGATGGCAGAACGGGTAGTAAGAAGATCAGAGCCGGTGTTCGCCTATATCAATGATCGTAATTTTCAAAATCAAGAACGAGAACAGGAAATCCTCTGGGTCCTGCAAACCTATATTATGAAAGGCGTGCAAGGATTCTATCGGACTACCAGCGAAGAGAAAAAGAAGAGAATTGCTCACGATGCGTCTATTTTTGCTGGATTGTTTGCTGCCTTGCTGAAGATTTTACCGGCGAGAGAAGCCCAACGGCTGGCAAGAAAGATGGCGGAATGGTTACGCAATACCGGCGCCGCTTCACCGGAAGAAATGGCCAACAGATATTACCACGCGTCTGTGGGCATAAATATTCCTGAAGCCTTGCTGGGTAAACCGAAGAAATTGGAATTTGTCGTGCGCCATGAACGCCTGCATTGGGCCGTTGATACCCAAGCCACCGTCCAACAAACGGCATTGTTGGTTGCCGCTTATACCATAGCTTTAAAGGATCCGGAAGCCGTGGCAGGCCTGCGTTCCATGTTCTCACAGCATCAAACGGATTATGCGCTCAAGGTCGATATGGATATTTCGCACGTAGGTTTGGGAATTACTCAACTTTCCGGGACTAGCTTTTACAGTGAATTCTGGACGCAGATGCATTATCCGAGCGTTCCGGGCGCAGAGAAAATTTGGTCGGATCTTGTGGCGAAATTAAGCCAGGCTTATCCGGTCTTTGCCCAAGCCATGACGGTTATCCGGTCGTTGAAGGGCCTTGCCGATGCAAAATCCAGCGAAGACCTTCAGGCCGTAAGACAACACCGTGCTTCTCTGGGACGCTGGAACCGTTTTGTTCAGTGGGTTAAAAAGGATTACGCCCAAACCAAATTGCAGGAATTTTTCCTTAAAGAACAAAGAACTTACAAAGACCGGTTCGAACGTTCCGGCGAAAAAGGTTCCGCGTTCGTCGCTGTCCCCGGTGCCGTCATGCTCGCTTCGCTTGCCCTCGCCGCGCCGGCGGGGACGGTGGGTGCGGCTGCGGCGCCGTTGTTATTGGCCGCGCTCTTGGCGGTAGCAATTGTGGTGCTCGGTGCGCTCAGAATAGCCTCGATGCCTCAGAATGGTTTACCACTCGCTCCGGCCTGGCTTGAAATTTCATCCAAGATATTTGATGTCAATATGCGTCAGGCCGTCGAAAGAGCTGTCGTTGCTCAACAGGAAAGAATTTTAGCTCTGGCCCCGAAAGTTTTTGTGGACATCGATTATCAGGACGAGATTCTTTTGACCCGCGACTGCAGCCGGTTGACGATTTTATTGCCGCTTTCACTCAAACAAAAAGATGTTAAAAGGGATCCGCAATTGTTGGACCGTTTGGTTTCCGCTCGTCTGCAAAAGATGGAAGATTATTTGAAAGAATCGTTCATCGGCCCAATGCCGGCAGGACTGGTCACGGTTGTTCCGGTTGCGCATGAAACGGTCAATGACTTTGACGAAATCAAACCATATCTCGAGCAGAGGCGTCAAGCCGCAGAAGATAAAGGAAGAAAATTGCAAGTGGTGGTCGAGGACGTGGGAACGCTTGATCCTTTATTGGACGAGATTTCTTCTTCCCGTTCTGAGGCATTGAAAGTCGTATTTTCTGATGAAGATAGGGATCTGACGTCTTTAAAATCGATTCTTGTCCGTCAATTGTCTGCACAGGAAAAATCAATAATTCGGTTGTTTAAGCAGGTAACCGATGCTTCAGAAGAAGAGGTGAGAGCGATCGGCGATTTTGTTCTGACGGAATTGTGGTGGATCATCCATCGGGCTCAACGAAGGCCCATCTATGAAAAAGCGCAATGGGAATCTACTTTGCTCTATGGAAGAGCAAAATGGACAGGGGATGAAATAGTTCAGGGAGGGAACATTCTCGAGCTCAACCGCTGTGTTCAGTCTTTGCACATGCGGATCGTTTATGAGGCGAAAGAGATGATGCTGCGGGATATCCGGGTTGAGGAACAATTGTACGCCTTACCGCTCAATCCATCTGTCGAATATGTGCTTATCATAGGAAGTAATCATTTGGCTATTTTAGGCCGCGGGAATAAAGTTCCGATGCTGGTATTGGCGCGTAATGCACAAGGAAAACTGCTCAGTTCAGTAAATAAATTGACTGATGCCAGCTTGATACAGCCTAGGAACCTGCTTGTTAGAGAGGTTGCGGGTTGGCTCTTTTCGCAATTTGAATCCGGGTTGCGAGAACTGAAGGGTGAGGAGGGTTGTACTTTAGACTTTATGCGGTCCGTTGTGCCCTTAACGGATTCCTGGAAGCGATCAATGTATGAAATCATGCTCATTCTTGACGGTTTGAAATTTTTAAAGAATGTCATGGGTGAGCAATACTCGAGACGTACGGAATATGTTCTGGTCGGGTATGTTAAAACCCTGTCGGATGATCAATTAAGACAGTATGTCCTTGGCTTGCGGCAATCTGACCGGAGCGTTCAAACTCAGGTAGCGAAAGATTTAGCGCAGTTTAGGTCTTCCACTTCAGCGGGAAATCGCCAAAACGGTTCTGCGCTCGTCGCGACAACTTTTCTCGCCGCCCCGGCGGTGTATATGGCGTTGGCGGCGGCGCAGGGCGCGGTGACTGTTTCGACGGTGATGACGGCCATTGCCATTTTCACGGGATTTGGAATTTTCATTTTGCTCTTGCCGCGGTTAATGAATTCTATTTACCCACGCGCGCCGGCGGTTGGAAAAATGACCGCGGGCATTTTCTTTGCTGTTTCAACCATATTCATAAATCCGGCTGCCGCTCAAGATCCTCAAACGAAACCGGCTCAAGTTCAAGGACAAACTAAAGCAGCACCCGCGCCGGCCGCAGGGCCTCACGCTATTCCAAATTGGCTGACCTATCCGATCCCGCCGCCATGGACGCTGGAAAGATCCAAAGAAATTATTCGCCTGGCCGTCGAATGGCTGCGGGCGCATCATTATCCGCATATGGATAAAATGGATACTTATTTAAGCTACCTTGCCGGCGCAGAAGGAAGAAATGGAAATATGGGATCGGCATTTGCCGGCAAATATGTAGATAGAACGACAGGTTTGCCAAAGATTATATTGAATAACGACGTCATTCCTTACCAGTTCATAAAAGCGCAGAAGGTTGGGATCGATTCCGCTTATATTGAATTCGTGATCGTGAATATCATTCGCGGGGCATTTGGATTATGGCTTTTAGAACAGCGCCCGGAATGGCTGCCGGAAATTCGTCGGATATTTGAGGATCTGCAGGAAGGTAAAAAGAATTTAGCCAAAGATGATGAGGCCTTAGGAAAATATTTATTAAAGAATCAGGCTGTTTTGAACCGCGGCATGGCGCTTCTTTTTGCCGCGGAATATTTTGAGCGAAAGTCGCAGCAGGAATTTATAGCGTGGGCCGGCGGACAAGGATTATTTTCTTTAGCTCAAATGGATCGGCGGGTGATGGCGGTCAATGATCCGGAGATCACTCCTCAGCACGCGGTCCTGCGTTCATATTGTTCATTGCAGGGCGATCCTAAAGCGCTGTTTATAGATGAAACCAACTATATGATCTCAATGTTTTGGCAGATGCTGCGGCAGTCAGCAGTGCCCGTGAATGTTCTTCTCTGGCAAGATTATCAATGGTTACAGCAGTATCGCTTTGCTGTGAGTCAGGGGCGTGAAGGGAGACAGCCCGAATTAACCGACGCGATGGCCATAGAATTTGCGCAAAAACAAATGGAGGAAATGTATCTTCTTATTGAACAGATCTTTCGCGAAAAAGGTTTAGAAACGGCAGGCGCAGAGAAGGCAGGCGCAGAGAAGGTAAGCGCGGCAAGGACAAGCGTAGAGAAGACAGAGGCGCCACCGTCCAAGCTGTGGCTGCTTTTAGCGGTCGGCGTCTTTGTCGCTGGAGTAATGGTAAAGGCGCGGAGATCTTCGCGCTCGGTGTCGCGATCGAAAAATGGTTTAGCCGTCGTGCCGTTTATTCCGGATATGGTTTCCTTAAACGATACCGCAGGTTCGACGAGTGATCCTAATATTTCAGCGTGGGTGATCGCTGCGGGAGTTGTTATCTTCATCCTGCTCCTGGTGCAGGTGTTTCGTTTTATGAAAGCCCGCGCGCCGGTGGTTGGAAAATCCATCGCGGGTGTCCTGTTTACCATTTTTGCCTTCACGGTACCCCTGCCCGCGCAAGAACCTAAACCTCAGGCACCTCAAACCCAATCTGTTCAAGATGAATCATTGATCCAGAGATTAACGGAAAACGGTTTTAGCCGCGAACAATCCGAGATCATCATTCGTGAACAGAAATTATTTATTCAACGGGTAGCGCCGGATCTTTCAGCTGAGAAAATACAAGACATTCATCAGGAAGTTTATCCTTTGACAGTGCGGGGAAGGATCTTTACTTGGATCAACTTGGCGCTGCTGCTGGGCGTGATAGGTTTGGTTCTGACCAGGGATCCCAAGAATAATGACATATGGCGCAAGGACTACGAGAACGGCCGCTTTTTCATTGGAGACATTAAATCAATTATCAAGATTCTTGCAATCGGTTTCGGTTTTTATGTTTTGGTATCTCATATGACAAAAAATGCGGATTACGAGAGTCTTACAGGAAATATATCTCTGGAGTCCGGATCTCAAGGTGTCCGTTTGACGGATCTTGTTGTTCATGAAACAGGGCATAAGATTTTCTTAGCAGCTGATCATGATGTTATCTACGCGTTCGGGTTATTGAGAGCGTTGGAAACGACAGGGACTAATGAAGAAGTTAAGCGACATAGCCAGGTTCCTTCAAGAGGTCTAGATTTGGCCCAAAAAGCCTTGTCGCTCGGACAGGAAAATGGAGATCCGAAAAAGGGATGGGATTTCCTGCGCTTGACGGCGTTAGGGAAATCTGAGGAAGAAGCCAGATCAGTCATGTTGTCAACGCAGCCAACGTTGCCCAGTGACCAGAAAACACCAAGACAAAAGGGCGTTGCCTTCGTCGAAACCATGCTCCTCGCCGCGCCGGCGGCGTACGCGGCGCTGGCGGCGGCGCAGGGCGCGGCGGAGGTCAAATTCTTATTGATCTTCGCCGGCATTTTGATGGCCGCGCTGGTTTTGAAGCGGGTGGTTTATGAGTTAATTTCTTTAAAGAAAATACGGATATCTTGTGACGATTTAGTCCGCTTTTATCCCGCGCTCCTCATCCCATTAACGCTTGTTATAATTTGTAAGGCGCAAAATTTATTAGGTTACACAGTTCTTATAAGAATGTCTGGCGTGGATATGTGGATCTTGACGGGTCTGTTTGGGTTGCTACAGATTCTTGTGGTGGCATTCAATAAAAGGTTTTTGCCAAAGGTCGTTAAACAATTTGCCTTCGTTGATGGAGCTGACAAAGCCAAGGCAGTCAGCTTTTCCATGCCCGGTCAACTTGTTTTCTGGCAGGAAGAACCGTATCTCTTAAGGTGGATCGGCCCATTTTTGCCGATCAGCGTTCACATTGTACCGCTGGATCATTGGCGGCCCTTAAAGGGTCGGTTGAGATCTTGGGTGGGCGAAAAATTATCAGCCTTGAAGCCGGCAGTCGAAAACTTATTCGGCCTTTTGTTAAGCAACCCATATTTTTTGAAATACAACGATGAAATTCCGATACAGGTGGATACCTACAGCCCGATCGTTGAAGGCGGCGGGGTTATTTATGAAGAGTATGGCCGTAAACATTTTGACATGGATTATCACCAGCGCGCGGACCTTTGGAATGTTGCCTTTATTTTGCCGGATGATAACCAGGCTCCGCCAGTCTATGAAAAGATATTCAGGCGCTATCATATTTTAGGCCATGCGATCATGGAGTTGCTTGACGACAGGCCGTGCGCCGTGAAAACGGCGCTTCAGCGCGAAATGGCTGATATAGTCCAGGATCTTTTTGATTTCATTGATGATCTTTTGATCCGCTTGGGATTTAATGAGGTTTTTTCTGTCAGCTGGCAGCGCGGCAACTGGCCGGAGCTTAAGCGTCTTTTGCAAAAACTTGAATCCGCTAAAAATCGCGAGATCGATGATGAGGGGCGCAAATGCACGGTCCTGGACATTGTTGAAGAAGCGCTACAGACAGCTTATCAGCAGCTTATTTTTGCCGCGTTGAAGGCGCGGGCACGGAAGAGCCCTCTGCGCTATACGAAAAAAACCGCTGATAAATTATACGGCTGGATGAAGGATCTGGAATTTACCGAGCAGGATATACAAAGCGGCCTGGAAGAATTATTAGAGATCGCCGGATTTAACGAATGGCAGGTCGCGATGGAATATCATAGCCGCTGGGGAATAAGCGTGGGTCACGATTTTGAACAAGGCGGCGGGATGGTTGCAGTTTTGCTTTCGATCTCGTTGCTTGGCTCGGGCGCGCTGGCCGCAGGCATCTCAGCGCCGGCGGCGTGGGCGGGGTTGACGGTATTGAGCGGTGTTACCGCAGCCGGATTATTTTTTATCATTCTGGCGATCGCTTTGGCGGGTGTCTGGATGGCGCTCTCACCGCAAGAGCAGTTCACCCTCTGGAAAATTTACCGCGGCGATAAGGATCTCGACGCCCACAGACGGCTTTTTGTTGAAATAGAATTTATGTTACGTGATGAGATCAAAAAACGCTTGGGCGATGATCAGTCCAGGTTCGAAGAGATTTTCGGCCTGGCTATGGCCAAGCTGGAATTTATTTTGGACAAATATCTTTTGGAGCATTTTAAGAAGGGCGAGGTCGATCTCGTCGCTGAGGTCTTTGAACTTCTCAAAGATGAGAACGGGATCGACCTGATGCCGAAAGTCAGCGGGCCTGTTTCCAAAGAACAGAAAATACATGCCGCCCGCAAGCGTCTGGAAAGTGTCACTGCTGAATGGAATGAGTTGAAGGCCAAGGTTGCCGGCCGGCCGAGAAGCGAACTGCCCGGAGAGACGCGGAGGAAGTTACAGGACGCCGGGGGAGCAGTAACGATCGCTCAAGCGCTGCTGAAAGACCTGGAGGACCAGGATAAACCAAAACCGGTTGTGCCTGCCGTCGAGAAAATGCCCACCCAGACCCGCCGGCCGACCGCTTATGACAGGAAAACAACGCCTCCGTTACCGGCAGAACCGGTTTTTCAGCCCAAGCCAAATGTTCCAGAACCGGACAACGCGGCAGATCTGCGCAAAAAGATCGATAAAGCCCGGCATAATTGGATTTTAGGATATCGGACTTCCTCTGAAGCTGACCATAATAAAAATTGGGGAGATGCCGTCGCGATCCTGGAAGGATTCTCCGTCGACGAACTGCGCTGGGGTATGGAGGTTGTCCTTAACCCGATCCCGCCCAACATTCGCGGCCTGGTTCACGAAATGGAAAAAATAATAAAGAAAAGAACAGAGAAAGGCTTTGCGCTGTTGGGCACGATGATGTTCGGTGCCGCGGCCGGCGTTTCTCTCTTCAACGGATTTGTTCTGCTTTTACCGTTGGCGGCATTGGTCGTGATGGTTTTTGGTGTTTGGGGCATGGCGCAAGGCAGGAGCGGCAGGTTTTCGCCTGAGGATGATGCCGAGCGCAGAGAATTGGCCAAGCTCGCGCAGAGTTTCCCGCGGATGAATGAAGCGGAAGTGAAAACAGCGGTCAAAAGAATGCGCGCCGGCCGTACTGAAGAAGTCGAACGGATCGTGAACGCCAATCTTTTGCTGAATTTGAAGTGGGCGATGCGCTACCGCGGGCATGGGATCATTTCGATCGCTGATCTGTTCCAGGAAGGTTATCAGGCAATGGCCAAGGCGGTTAAGAATTTGACTGAGGACAAGCTGGAGCGTATGACCATTGTGACCTATCTCAGCCGTCATATTAAAAACAGTTTTAATAAATTACGCAGGAAAATAGGCCGAATAACGGCTATTCCCGATTGGCTTGATGAATTAAGAGGCCGGATCTTCCGGTTTACAGCGAAGTATCAATCAAAACACGGTGGAAATGAGCCGGACGCGGAAACGATCGCCGCCGGAGTTCAGATGGAAGTGGAACACGTAAAGCTGGTTTTGATTATTACCAATCGCGATGAATTAAGGTCCAGCCAGATGACCGATCAAGATGGAGAGGAAAAAGCTGTCCTGGAAAACCTTCCCGCGGAACATGACGTCGCGGGAGACGCTGCCCAAAATGAGGAATTAATGTTCTTGCGTCAAGCCATTAAAGAATTGTCCGGTCGTGAGCAGGCTCTGCTTCAGCAGCGTTTCGAACAGGGTGCTCACTTTAGGCAAATCGGCAAGGCCGGGGGAGCCGGAACAATCCGTGATGGTGCCATAACAAGACAGGGGGCCACAAAAGCTTTTAATAAGGCAATACAAAAACTTTTCACATTGATGCAAAAGAACAACCCTGCCAGATCCGTTCCCGCGGAAGCGCTGTATGACGAAAATGCGCGGCCGCGATCCGGTAAAGGGGATATTAGATCACAGAAAGGTTTTGCGCTGTTCAGCACGATGATGTTCGGATCCGCGGTCACTGCTCCTTTCTTTAATGCATTTATTTTTCTTGTACCGCTGGCGGTAATCTTTTTTGGCGTTTGGGGTATGACACGAGGCAGGTTCATTTCTCCTGAGGACAGAGAAAGCAACAGAGAATTGACCGAGCTTGTGTATAGTTTTCAACCGATGGATGCCGGGGAAGTGAAAGCGGCGGTCAAGCGGATGCTCACCGGCAGAAGCGGCAAGCGCGGCGCGTATCAATTCACGCCGGAAGCTAAGCAGGAGATCGAACGGATCGTTCAGGCGCATCTTTTATTTAATCTGCAGTGGGCGAACCGCTATCGCGGGCACGGGATCATTTCCTTAGCCGACCTGTTCCAGAAAGGGTATGGGGCGATGGTCAAAGCAGTCGGCAAATTGGAAGAAGGCATGCTGGACCGTTTTAGTATTAAGGCATATTTTACCCGTCAAATTTTGAACAGGTTTAATGTGCTGGTCGCGTACCAAGGCAGGGCAACGTCTATCCCTTATTGGGTTTATAAATTAACCAGCAGGATCTTCCGCTTTATTAGTGGTTATCAGCATCGCAACGGCGGATCAATGCCGGACGCGGAAACGATCGCCGCGGGCATCGGCAAAAGAGTGAAGAGTGTTGAGAATATTTTGACTGTTGCCAAACGCCGTGAAATAAGGGCCAGCCAGATCGGAGACGAAAGCGGCGATGCCGGCGAGTTCTGGGAAAGCATTCTTTCCGAGGATAATAACGGAAACGTTGCTGAAGAAGCTGCCAGGCGTGAGGCAATAATGTCTTTGCGCCAAGCCATGGAGGAACTGACTCCTCGTCAGCAATTAGCAGTCAGGATGCGTTTCGAGGAAGAAATGGTCTTGAGGGAAGTCGCCTTGCGGATCGGCAAAGTTACACCAGAAGGGGCCAGGCAGATCATTGAAAGGGCAAAGGCAAAACTTCCCGGATTAATAAGGTCCGTTAATTCCGCTCACGAGGCCTCTGTTTTGGACCCTTCTAGGCAAGTTAAGAAAAGGATTACTCGTCAGCGAAAGAAATCCGGCAAAAAAGCCGGTATTGAATCGCAAGGCGGATTCACGTCGGTCACTGTATTGGGAGTATTGGAAGCTGTTTCCCTGAGCGGTTGGACGGCTTGGCTCGCCGGCGGGTTAGGGGTCTTGGCGGTTGGCGGTATTTTGATCTATTTAATTTTGATCCGCGCAAAGAACAAGCCGGCGCCGCAGGCCGTTTCGAACACCTCCGTTCAGTCAGTGACCGAACCTTTCGCCATTACCCCGCAAGACACGTTTGAATTCGAACCTCCGCATGATCTTCAAGAGATCAATTATCAGATCCGCGCCCAATATGTTCAGCATGAAATTTCCGCCGGCCGTTTGAAAACGGTAGTCGTGCCGGATTGGCCGCGGTATTTCAATTTTATCCTTAAAGCCCGTAATTTCGTTATTCGGGTGATGAAGAAGATGGGCCTGGAGTCGCCGTATCCATTGGAAAATTTTGTCGACGGCAAAGAGATTATTAAACACCTGAAAACATTATCTCCCGAAAATCTGGTTTACACCGTCGGGGCACAAATGAACAGGTCCAGGACGATCCGTATAATAATTCTTCGGGCTGTTGAGGCCGGCGCTACCGGGCTTCTCGTGGTCTCCGGCGGAGATCTGTTCAGGCGTCTTTTACTTTCTATTCCGATCGCCGGCCGGATCATGCGTTTCTTTCTGATGGATACCATGAAAATTCTTGACCTGATCGCGCAGATGAAATCCCGTGGCGAGATCCTTGAATCGATCGCGGTCTGGGCCGCGGCTGATCCGTATAAAGATTCCATCGAGCGCACCGAAGAAAAGGTCTATCGCGGCGCGGCCAGGATCCTCACTCAGCCGCCAGTTTTGTGGAATTCCTTCAGCGCCTGGTGGGAAAAAGCGCAAGCCAGCGAGCTTTTGAAAGGCCGGATCACCGTCGGGCTCCCGTTCATCCGTACCGCCGGCTCACTGAAATTTTGGTATCTGCTGATGGGCATCAACCGCCGCTCAGCAGAAGCGCGGGAATTATTGGATGCCTTTACCGCCAAGAACGAGAAAGAATTGAAAGCGGTTGCCGAAAGAATTGAACAATGGAATTTGGAGCTTTATGCCAAGATCCGTCATTTAAGCGGAGCCGCCGGCATTCACTTTATGCCGATTGCGGGATGGGCGAGGATCGCCGGGATCGAATGGCTCAAGGCAGAGGCGCGGAGGTTGGCGCAGGACATTAAGGCTCAAATCGGGGCAGCGGGTGAATTCGGCGGCGATGTCGTCAGCACACGGCCGCTCGCGCGTGAACTTTTAAGAATTTTGTTTGTGATGAAGGATGTCGTAACTCGAGGACAGCGATTGACCGAGAGGCTGCGCGGCGCCGCTGTCCGCTTCAATATTATTAATACGATCAAACCAAACACATTCCAGCCGGTTGCGGCTTTGCGGGAGATCGACGGCGCTGGCCGTTACGATGTTGTCTTGGATCTTCGGCAGATGAAAGAATTAACCGACCAGGAACTTGGAACCAAATTGTTATTTACACTTGGCCGGGTCATTGACCGCCGGGAAGACAGCCATGGAAGTATCGTTGCGGAAGAGTTCACGCCGGTCTCGCAAAGCAAGATCCTTTGGAGATTTAACCGCGTGTTCTGGAGAGATCTGCTGGGCTTCCAGCAGGCCAAAGGCGAAGGTTATGATGCTTCTATCGCCGGGTCGCCGGATTCGAACCCGGAATTTGTCGAACATCTGGCCAAAAAATTCCTCCGGCAATTACGGGAAACTTTCGACCGAGACCGCAAGGAAGTGTTCTATTTCGTCGAGATTGGAACCGCCGGTGCCAAATTTGTCCGTATCTTCCTTCATAAATTGACGGAATTAGCTCCCGCGGCAGGCCTGGATGCCGGCGATATCCGCCGCTATGTCGTCTATGTCCTGGCGGATTATTCTCCGCGCATTATCGAAAATACCGAGCGTGAAATGGGCCGCGAGTTCAACGGAATTAAGGTCGAATACTTAACCTTAACCTCAGCTAATCCGGCGGATCAATTGCAGGAAAACTACGGCGGCAAGATCCTGCGCGTCCATTCCACGAATGTTTATGACAATCTTTACGGCGACAAGCTGGCGCGGCTGAACGGTCAATATTACCGCGTTGAGGTTAAGTTATATTTACCGCTGCCGCAGGCGGAAGAGTTAGCTGAGGACTATCAATTGTCCTTGGATGATCTGCGGCGTGATATCGAAACCCATTTGGCCCTCGGCAAGGATGCCGACAGGTTCTTTGAAATATACCAGGCCGTATTTACAGGAAGAAATCAAGCGTCGAGTTTTTATCTTTTCTGGATCGACTTTTGGCAAGCCCTGCGGATGGAAGAGCGCCTGGCCGCTATTTCTGATTTGAGCAGTGAGCCGGTCATCAATTCAATTTCGGTATCAGGAGCGATCCTCGAGGAAGGCCTCGTTCAGCAGGAAGGGAACCTGGAGATTTTTGTCCCGACGCAGGCGATCGAGAGCGGCCGTAAGATCCAGGACATCCTGCATCCTCAGGGTGTTTTTGAGATCGTCGATATCAGCGTCAATAATATTGAAGAATATGCCCGAATGCCGCGCAAGGCCGTTGCCATGACGTATGACGGATCGATCGTGTTCTGGTTCAACGCGGCAACGTTCGCCCTTTTTGCCCGGCATCAATTCAAGCATTTTGAAATGCAAGTTGAGAATTTAAAGGCCTTTGGTAAACCGCATATGTCGCTTTTGATGATGAAGGTCAGCGGCGTGGAACAGAAGGCAGCGGATATTCCGCATCCAGCATCAGGCTTTGCGTATCCTGCGGTTCTTTTGGCGGCAGTGAACCTGGCCCTGATGACGAGCGCTTTAAGCGATCGATCCTGGAGCGATGCGATTCTCGGCGCTGCTCTTACAACTTTGATATTTGTGATGGTCCCGATCCTGGCTTGGGTCGCGGCCTCGTTTTTCAAACAGCAGATATTGTTTTTTGTTTTTAACCTTCGCGCCCCGCCGGCGGTTAAAGCGGTTCTCAATATCATCCATGATCTTATGGAGCACACGCTCTCGAATCGTTTCCAGAAAATCTTCAAGAAATATTATACCACCGAAGGAAAGGCCTACCTGTGGCGAAAGCCTAATCGCCCGTATGGCCTCATCCGTAAAATCGTCAGCCAGAGGATCGCTCAGATTTTATTAAAGCATTTTGTCGGATTACATAAAGTCCGCATAGAAGAATTCCCGGCGTATAACGGGCTTGACGTGTCCGTGGTGGATTTAGGCAGCCAGCCCACGAATTCTTTTAAACCGTGGATCGGGTACGGAATTATTAAAGCGGTTTTGGAGAATCGCAAAATTAAATGGGTTATTATGGCCACGACGGGTAATCAAGGGATCGCCGGCAGCTATATTGTCAGTGAGTTGTCTAAGATATTGGCGGCCGAGGAAGATCGACAAGTTCGGGCCATCGTATTCATCGGTAAAGATACGCCGCCTCAGAAAATCAAGCGCATGAGAGAACTTGAGGCAGAGATCATCGGTGACCCTGCAGCAGGCGGTCCTGTTTTTGAAAATTATGACGCGGCAAGAGAAGCCGGCATAGCCCTGTCTAAATCGTCTGAGTACCGCGATTCTTCGTATTTTGTGGAACATGCGAATGTTGAAGCTGTGACCGGATACGCCGCCTTGGGTGAAACCATTATCGATCAGCTTGAAGATGCGGAAAAGTCCTTTGATCACATGGCGTTGATTATCTCTGTCGGTACGGGCGGATTGGCCAGCGGTTTGGCAGTTGCCGCCAAAGCCCATAACTCCGGGATCAAGGTGGTGCTGGTTCAGACTGAGAAAACTCAACATGGATTTATGTCGTTTTTGAAAGGACGACTTCTTCCGTTTAAGCATAAAGAAAACGGCCGGTATCGCGAAGATGGTATCGACACCAAGGTTTTAGAAAGGGTGGCGTTTAGAATTTTATTAAAACTCGCCGACGGTTTTGTGCGGGTTGATTCGTCGAAGATTCAAGCGATGATTGGGTATTCTCAACATCATAATGTCAAGGCCGAAGGCGCTTCAGTTCTGCCCTATCTCGCCATGCAACTTATTGAAGCTAAACTGAAAGAGTTGCAGGTCAAAAATGTTGTTCTGATTTCAACCGGCAGCAATATCAGCGACGAATTGTCCGAGGAAGCCCTTCAATTCTGGCGCGGCAGCCGCGAGCGCGGCGTTGTATCCGTATGGCTGGCGGCTTTTGCGGCGGCTGTCCTGGCCTTGATCGCTAATCTATTCGCCTTCTTCGGGTCTTTCCGGGACAGCCATGAAGTTCAACAAGAACCGCAAGAACCGCCGGCGGTTCAGTCCGTCGAAGATCTCGACCGCCAGATCCCGATCCGCGGGGTCACGGTCTCGCTCGTCGCGAAAGGGAAAGGGTACCGCGACGGGTTTGATTGGGACAGCGGCCTCGCTGATATCCGGCTGATGAAAGCAATGGGTGTTAATACGATCCGGACGTATCATCCCATTACCTCCCGGCGCTATTTAGATGAGCTCACCGCGCATGGAATTCAGGCGATTATCGGCATCCCGAGTTTTGATGACCGCGTTATCCGCGGGCCTGATATTACCGGCGGCAGCTATAGGGATTACATCCGTTCTTATCAAGATCATCCGGCTGTCCGGATGTGGGAATTCGGCAATGAATACAATTATCATCCGGAATGGTTCAGCGGCGATATCAGTAATTGGTACCGTATGCTCGAGAGCGCGGCCGGCACAGCCAAATTGATCGACCAGAAACATCCGGTCGCGACCGCTCATGGGGAAATTCCCGCGTTGGATGTTGTCCGCCTTGTGCCGTCGGTCGATGTCTGGGGCGTGAACATTTACCGTCACGAAGATCCGAGTGCCGTCATCGATTTTGCCCGTCAGAACCGTATCCGTATGTATATTTCCGAGACCGGCACCGACGCCTTTGACGCCCGCGTTCAAACCGTTAACGAAGCGATGCAGGCCCGCGTCAATAAGGCCATTTGGGGAAATATTTTTAAGAAAGCTGATCCCGAGACATTCCTGGGCGTAGTTTTTATGACCTGGAAGGATGAATGGTGGAAAGCCGGGGATGTCAATGTTCATGATGCCCTCGGACTTCCGATGTCGGTGAGCGAAGACGGCGTTATCAACGAAGATTGGTGGGGCCTCCTCGACATCGACGGCAAACCGCGTGAGGCGTATTACGCGTTAAAGAAATTGTGGGCCCCAATCCCGGCCAAGGCTGAACCGGTAAAACCGGTTGTCCCGCAAAAGGAACAACAACCAGCCCCGGCTGTTTCGAAACCAGCGCCGTATAAAACACCGCTTCTGATCATCATCGCTGCCGCGATCCTGGGATTGGCTGTTGTCGTGTCTGCTGCGGTGATGGCGAAGCGAAGAAGTCGGATCAATAAGGAACGCAAGATAAGTATTCTTCCGGCAAATGATTTCGGCAAAGGCGCTGCGGCGGAGTTAGGACAAGAGATCGTCCGTCTGCAAAAAGTTTCGACTAGATATCTCAACATCGTTTTCGCCGCCGGTAACACGATGATCCCGATCTATGCGGAACTCGTGCAATGCCCCGGCATCGACTGGACGCGTGTTCAGGCGTTCCATCTTGATGAATACCGTAGTTTAGCGACGGATCATCCTTCCTCGTTCGCGTTTTATTTAAACAAACATATTTTCTCCAAAGTTCCGATTCCGCTGCGGAATATCCATTACATTAACGGAGCAAATCCGGATCTGGACGGTTATATGGCGGAATTAAAACGTTTGGGCGGTGCGGATATCGTGATCGTCGGCATCGGCCTCGACGGACATTTGGCATTCAATGAGCCGCCGCATTATTCGAAATTCGACAGCCGGATGCAGTCGGTTGAATTGGATGAGTCGACCATTTTGGCAAATGTTAAAGACCATCCAACCATTCGCGATGATCCGTTCGCCTACACAATGGGCATGGCGGATATTTTTGAAGGCCGCCGCATCTTCTTCTTCGCCAACGGCGTCAAAAAAGCTGCGATCGTCGCACAATCCTGGGAAGGCCCGGTCACCGATAGTGTTCCAGCGTCGATACTGCAAAACCATCCGGCGGTGACGATCGTTTTGGATACTGATGTCGCGTCAGAGCTGAAGAACAGGCCGAGCGATCGTTCCCAATCCGGTTTTGTCGTTCCGAGTATTCTCGGGGCTGCCGCGTCAGCCGGCATTTCGCTGGCCGCGGAAATTTATGTTTTAGGAGCGGCAGCGCTTGGGATGATATTTTTATTGTGGATGGCCATGATCGAAACGGTTATATTGCCGGTAAGAAGATCGCTCTCTTCGCTGTCCCGCGAAGATCTCTTCAATGCCTGGGTCAAGGAATCGCCGTTTGAAGATGTCCTCAGAAAACAATCGGATATCCGCGTCATTGACCGTTCCGCGGAGCGCATTAGCGGCGTTCTGGAGACGAATTATAAGAAAAATTCCCGCCAGGTTCACCGCGAAAATATCCCGTTTTTCATTCTCCTTCGGGGGGATGAACTGATCTTCACGATGCGTACCGGCGTTGAAGACCCGTATGTGAAGGCGCTGTACTTCCGTTCGTTCCTGCGCAACCTTCTGACTTGGGCCCAGAGACAGGGATACCGGACGATCACGTTCAAGGCGCAGGATGGCCAGGAAAAACTTTGGGATACGCTTTATGAAATATTTGAACGCTGGAAACAGCGCGGCGCGCGCATCAACTATGATCTGGATGCTGAAAGCGATATTCAGGTCAGCCTGGCCGGGCTGATCATCAAGCGGCCGGAATATATCCTGCTGGCGCTTTATATCCGTAATATCCCGGACCTGACGATCATCCGCAGCCTCATTCAGACTTTGCGGGACAAAGGCGTGCTGCACGCTTTAGACCTTAAGCTGCTGGATCATTATTTGAAGGCGCGCGAACGCAATGAGCCTGTTTCTCTTGAGAAACTGGCGGGGTCGGTGAATAAACCTATAGACGCAATTTATCAGCGCTTTCATTCGAACATCTTCCCGGCCATCGAGCCGCTCGTTTCGGACCTGAGCATTTTTAGCGATTTTGCGGCTGAGATGGCAGCCTGGGAACAGGCCGCGGCTGTTTGGGCTGAAATTGATTCTCAGAAACTGGGAGAACGGACCGCCCGGGCAGGGTCATACGAAGAATTTGTCCGGAATCTGCGTGATTTTCTGAACGCTGTCGACGGACAGGCCGAATTGTATCTGAAGCAGGCAGGGATCACCGAGAGTATATTTAACAAGAAACAAGGAAGACGACAAAGCAGGGCCGAGGCCCATGAGGACTATGACGGAACGGAAGAAACTTATGAAATTTATTATATCCGCAGTCCCTGGGTGAAAGAAAGAGAATGGACGAATTCGAGGCAGCATCATGCCTTGATCCATGGGGTGGTGATCCTGGCGTATGATACGAAGGGGGATATAGGAAGAGCAGGATTTGGTTTGGGCCGGAATTTTGAACGGCATCTTGAGCAGTTTATCGCGCAGGATAAATTGGATAAATTCAACGGCCGCTTGCAGAAATTCGGGACGATCAAAATCCGCCCGCGGCAAGATCCCAACGGCGGGTTTGTGCTGACTTCGCTCGTGGGTGCGCTGGCAATGGCCGGGATGGGCATTATCACCCCAGGGGTGTTAACGCCAGTGGCATTAATGGTCCCGGCCTTGGCGCTTGTCCTGTTGACCGTCATGCTCGCGATGGGCGTGGTCGATGGCGATCAAGGTAAAGCGTCCGGCGGGTCGCAATTACGAAAAAGAACTTACCGGTACTTCCAAAAATCTCAGGAAATTATTTTTGCGAATGCTTTGCTCCATACGCTTAGAAACCTGAGCCGTAAAATATTGCTCGCCGCATTGCTGGCATACGCCGGCGGGAACATTTTCCAAAATGTACAATTTGTCCTTCCACCAGAAATCAACTTTAACTTTATCGGCTTTTACAGTGCCGCCGCAATAGGAACAATCGTGGTATTTATGCTTTGGCATTTATCTTCTCCTTTGTTTGGGATTAACCCATTTATGTTTGCCGGGAATGTAGACCGTAATGATTCGCATCCATTGATTCGGCAAGAGGGTACACACAATGTGGATGGATCTTTTATTCGAATACCCCAATATAAGGCAGCTCGCCCCTCGTTTGTCTTCAGGATAATGTTCAATAATTTCTCCTTGAAGAACAGCCTTTTCAATATCTCCTATATTAATTTTTTCGTAACATCTTTCTTTGTGCGCATGAAGACTTATTTCATATTTCTCGCTCTTGATGCAATTTCGAAATTGCTCAATATTTACAGGAAAGTTCGGTCTGGGTTTAATCATAGAATATTTTCTTTACGTCCCGAGAATAACATAGTTTTAAATCAAGGTCAATCTTCGCGTCTTATTCCGACTGTGGTACCGATGGAGCTGCCTTCTCAGCTGGTCTCGGGCACAGGCGGATTTGTGTTGAGCGGTGTGGCGGCCGCGTTGGCGGCGACGGGGACCGGCGCGCTGTCCGGATCAGCCGTGGTTTCGTCGATTTGGGTATTGATTGTGATTGGATCATTATTTCTGATCGCGATGGGCGTGGTCGATGGCGATCAAGGTAAAGCGTCCGGCGGGTCCGAATCGGACGATGAGGCTTTACGCGCCCGGTTGATTGAGGCAAAAAAAATTCACAAGACCTGGTTCCAAGTGAGAATGGCGGAATTCCCGGGCATGGGGAGGGTTGAGTTCTTTTCAATGCTGGGCAGATTAGACTTAATGGAATATGAGGATGACGCGCAGCCAGTCAATGCCCCGGTTCCAAAAGAGCTTAGTTTAAGCGCCAAGACCCATCAGCAAATTTTAAATGCTTTGCAAGAATTCGGCAATGTTCGTGCTGTCCATCAATTCATGTCCATTCACTGCCGCCTTAATTTGGGATATGTAGAATTTCGAACGCTTCTGGTTAATGCGGGCATCATCACCCGTCAACAGCTGGAAGCAGAGATCCAGAATGAACGGCGCATTGCTGTCGCGCGTTTAGAGAGGCAGAAAGAAGCCGATTGGGAAAGTGAATTACTGCGGAAAAAACTATTAGAATTAGAAAAGGAAAAGAAACCATCCGCGAAACCACCCGCGAAGCGCCGGGCGGGTGGTAAATCCCCGGAGCGATCAAAATTGGAAGCCTGGGCCAAACCGTTCGCGGGAAAAACCATTCCTGAAACTATCGTTCAAGTGGCGGGACAGTTCGGCGTCAATCCTGAAATGGTTAAAAAACTTTTTCATAAGTTGGCGATCACTCCGGTAAAAGGAAAAACAGGACCGAAGGCGGGCAGTAAATATCGCCCTCGGGACAAGGGGCCGTCACAGGAACCCCGCGACCCGGCCAATCCGCATACCGCCGGATCGGTTCACGTCGCGCTTCTTCTTGGAATTGTTCTCATCAGTGGATTAACCGCTCTAGCCGTTAACAGCGGTATGGTCTTTACTTCATTGATTGAAATCTTAATTTGGACAGGAATTCTGGCCGGAATTGTCGGTTTGGCGGCGGTGTGGATCAAGGGAATTTCATCATTAAGAAAAAGCCTTCTGTCTTTGATTCTCTTTTCCGGGGGAGTCTTTGGTATAACGTCAGCGGTTGTTCCTTCGCTCGATGAACAGGTTGAACAGCGATTGTCAAAGATCCTTCCAAAATATGAACAAGCGCAAGAATTCAATAAGCGAGTTCATTCCCTGTTGGTGGACGGCAAGATAGAGGATTTTAATCGTCTTGTATCTCAGATCGATCAAATGCTGCAGGGCGAAATTGAAGAGGGGCTTACCATCATGGGCTCTAGTCATCTTCCGACAGGATTCGATAAACAATATATGCAGCAATTTTACGCGGATCCAAACAATCTTACAAAGGCAGAGTATCAACGAAATATTGATCAATTCTTGAGAGAATTCTCTTTTGTTCTCAACCGTTACAAAGAAATATTTCAAAAGTTCGACAGCCTGATACAAAACCATCACAGTGCCGCTTATGTCGGTGAGATGCGCCAAGAGACAGTATTAGGACGTGAACTTTCGGTTGTTACTCTACAGCGGGCAATGGCCAAGATGCAGGAAAAAGGCATTGAGCAAAGCAAAGCCATTGAAGTTTCTTTATTGCTTCATAGTCCAGAGACCTTGATCCAGGCATCAGCAGCGTTAAAAAATAACCGACAGTTCGATGTGATCGGCTTCGAAACCGAAGAGATGGTGCAAAAGGCCATTAAGGCGCTGCGTAGACTGCTGAGCGCCCAATCACAGCAAGAGTTAGACCAAGCGAATCGAGAATATGATGAAATAAACCGTTTTCGTAATAAGCAGGCGGTTGAAGGATTATTGGCGTACCGCGATGCTCATCCCGAAACTCATGTCTTGGTTGTTTATGGGCATTTGCATGTGATTGATATCACACGCGGATATTTAAGGGCCGGATTTTATCAAACCCGTTTGAATATTATCGTTTTAGGTCTCATATCGATGATTTTAAGCGGTTATGCCGCTTATCGGAGAGGTGGGAAGAAACAGATCCGGGGTATTGCATCAAAAGAGGGGGATGATCCTAAGCGAAGCGACCACGCCAAGCCGCGGCCGGGATTTACCGAGGAAGATGTCATAGCAGAGGCCAGAGTGACCATCGATAGCGGGCTTCATAGATTTTCAATATTGAATTTGGAGTCTGAACTGGATGGCTGGAAGATCAGGGACATTATCCGCCGCCTGGAATTATTGAGCCGCCGAGAAGAAGCCGATCAATTGCGCGAAATAGTCACTTCCAAAAAATTGCGCGCCGGCCCGATGGTGACCGCTTACGGCGCCAGCCTCGACGGCTATGTCCTCCTGGCTGACAATGATCATCCGCAGTCTTTGGGAACATTGATCCATGAGATCAATGCCTCGCTTGGCAATGGCCATTCGTACAATGGTATGAGAGCAAAAGAATTTCTCGACTCCCTTAAAGATCTTGATTTCCATTATAAGGTTATTCCCGGCGGGAGGGAGAATGCCAGTTTCTTTTCTCCAGAGACTTTAGACGGGTTGTCCAGGGTCATTGCCGCCGCCCAAAGGCGCGCCGACAGCCGCACTCTGCTCGTCCTGGTGGACGGGGATTCCTGCGTCGGTAAGACCGAGCTGAGCAGGGAGTTACAACGCCGTTTCGGTTTTGACCTGGCCGCCTTTGATGATCATCACACCCTTGACGATTCGCTCAATGTCGCCGCGTATCAGGCATATTTGGAAGAATTTGCTACATCCCATGCCAGCGAACATCTGCATCCGAGAGAGTCCTGGAATGTCCAGGCGGCAGCGGAGAACATTCAAGCATATGTCCGTCAGCATCAGCCGCCGGTTTTGATGTTCGAGGGGCTTAACGCCGGAGATGTCGAGACTTACGGCGTCAAGTTTGATGTCAGGATCCGTGTCCAGGCCGACCTGCCGACCCGCGAGCACATCTATCAATTGAAATTCCCGCGGGAAACCAGTCTCCGTACCCGCCTTCACTATCTCAATGAATTTTCCCAGCGCAGTCCTTCGGCGGAAGGGTATGATTGGGTGTTCGGGAACAGTTTGACCGGCCGCCGCGAGGATGAACAGGAGCGCAAGGTCATCCACATCGCCAAGATGGGGCTGGCGTATTTTGACTTCTGGCGCACGCATCTGCATCGGGGGCGATTAAAGGATCAGAATTACTATGGCCGTTCAGCGGTCACTGTCCGCGAGCTGCTTGAGCCGCGCGAGCCCCGGCGGTCCGTATCAATAGATTATGGCCTGAAACAATATTCCCGTTCCAGCGGTATTGAATTTCAGCATGACGGAATGCGGCTTTACGATATGGAGACCGGCCACGCCCTTTATTGGGAAGACCCGCAAGATGATGAAGTGATCGGCACAGCCTTCCAGAATGTCTGCAATAACTGTTCCGAGATCGCCTTTGTGGGCGAGCGCGGCGGCAAAAGGGTCATCGGCGCGGCGCATAATTATTTTTCAGATCATTTGGGTTACCGCGATTTCGTCCGCTACCTGGATCATTTGAAGAATGAGGAAGGAATAGTTATCCGGGGTGTCGCGGCCGGATTTGAAAGCTATAAGCATTTGAAAGGCGGCAACCTTCAGGAAAAAGCTCAAAGAAAATTAGCCAAGGCCCTGCGGGAGCGCAATATTCCGATGTTCATCTTTGAACGCAGAGAATACCTGCATAGCGGGATGGTGGCGGTTTCCCGGCACGGCGCGGCCAGATTCGTGACGGATACCAATGTGGGGTATAAGCCGTTCCCGGATATTTCCCAAGGAGAAACCTATCATCATGTTTATGATCATGAATACAGGACTTGGGAAGAAATGTTCGGCACGCCGGTCCCGAACAGGGCGCAGAGAGGAGAAGTGGCCACGGAACTGGCGCCGGCGCTGGTGATGACCATTTTACTGATGGCGACGATAGGGATCGTTATCGGCGCAGTTTTAGCCGCGGCAGCGGCCGGTGTGTACACGCTCTTCAGATCAGAAAAGATCCGCAGCCTCCCGCAAAAACTCTGGTTCCGCGTCGCTGCCAGTGCCGCGGTCATCTCTGCCCTGGCCGCGCTGACCTACGGATTTCTCTTCGATGCCCTGACACTGTGGACCGGGCCATTCATCACCAACATCATCATTTTTACAATATTCTTAACAGCCAATGACCGCTTGGGCGTCTGGATGGCGAAACAGAAATTCATCCTCAAACAAACTTTGCTTGCGCTGCCTGTTGGGTTGGTGATGGGTGTCTTGTCGAGCTTGAGCCTGTTGTACTTCAACGCGTTCGTTTCCAAAGGAACCAGCCTTGGGCAGATCAGCGGTTCGATCGCGGCGATCGCCGTTTTTATGACGCTCACCTACATCATCGGCGGATTTATCAAAAATAAAACACTGCAATTTTCCAAGGCGTTCAGTTGGAAGGAATTTAGTCCGGCAATAGGATTTGTCATTGTCAGCACCGCGATCTTGACGCTGATCCTTTGGGCGGTCTTCGGGCTCTTTACCGTCACACAGGATGCGTTCGGTTATTCTTTGGTCACAGCGCTTCGGGTCTCCGGGATCATGGCGGTCGTGCGGATGCGGACCTTTATTTACGCCGGGATGGTCCAGAGCGTGCGCGGAAAAACTTCCGGCAGTCAGGAAAAACAATTCGAGGCCTTCTGGATGACACGGATCCATTCGATCTTCCGTTCCTTCGGTGTGCAGTATCCGGCGTTCGCGGCGTTCGCGGTCGCCTTTGACGGCATCACCACACAGTATTTCAGCATCTTCTATTCCTGGGCGGTGAATAAGGCATGGTTCATGGTAAAAAATGACGGCCTGCGCAAAAATAAATTTTATCTGATCTTCTTAGGGTTTACCGCCAGTCTGTATCCGTTGGTGTTCCCGCTGGTTGTGCTGGGCAAAGGTTTCTGGTGGATGATCAAACCCTTTGCCGACCAAGCGGTTAGCCTGATATTCTCCGGCACCCATAAACAAGAACTCGATGATCATCGCGACCACGAGCGCGGGAAAGTGCCGTATATCATGACTCTTTCCGTTGTTATGGTGTCCATTTTGGCGGGATTGGCGTTGACGCAGGGCTGGACGTTAAATCTTTTTGCCGCGGGCGGGGCGATCTTCTGGACCTGGGTTTACGTCATCAATGACGCATATAGACAATGTGAAAAAGAATTCAGAGTAATAGGCGAGCCGTTTTATAGCCTGATTGTGATTGCCAAAGTGGCCATATACACGTTCTATTTTTATTCCGCTTATTATTACCAGTGGAATGTCGTGTCGGTTATGGCCGGGTTCGGGGCTTTGGATTGGATATTTAATTTTCTTGAGGATATTCTGCTGGGAAGCGCCCCGCGCGGCCCGCCTCGGCTTCCCTCATCAGTTCCGGAGGCTCCGCCCGCGCCGCCGGCAGAGCAAGCTTCGCAAGCTACGGTCCAAGTCACACTAGGCCCTCTCCGCGATCTCGGGATGCTGACCGTGGCTGATTTAGCTGTTTTTGCTGACGCGGGAATTTACATGGGCGGTGATTTCGGCGATTCTGTCCAAGGCCAATTCGATGAAGTGATCAGCCGGCTTTTCGGTTCAGCTTTGGAAGAGGCTGCGGCCTTAAAAGCCCTGAGCCTGGCGGAGAGAAAGGGATTTCTGACCAATGAACAGAAAGCAAGTTTTAGCAAGGCGCTGGAAGCTTTGCGGAACAGAAAAGGATTCTCTTCCGGCGGGTTTGTGCTGCCTGTTCTTCTCTCGGCTGCAGTGCTGGGTATGGCTGATGTGTTCGCCGCGAGCGAATTTATCACGAGAACGTTGAGTGCGAGTACCGTTACCGGATGCGGTGTGATCGCCGTCGCGCTGCTGGCCGCCGCGGTTTTTGCCGGTTTTATTGTCGGTTTTGTCGATAAAGATAAAAGCGGCACACAATCGGGCAATATCGACCCGGTCGAAGATTTCCGCAAAGCGCTTAAAGAATTTGAGGAGGTTCTGGCTGATTGGGAGCATGATCCGACCCATGAAAAAAATAAATTTAGGAAATGGAGAAAATTGGTAGCGGTTCAGCAGGAGCGGTGTGCAGGATGGCGGAATATTATTCTGCCCAATTCCGGGCACGCCGCGGCCCTGCAACCTTTAATGGGCAAATATCTCAAGCTGATGCAGCGGGCTGCGCAGCGGTTTGGAGAGGGGAGTGAACGAGTCATAGAGCTTATGGGGCGCGTCAGCATCATGGTCGGGAATTATTACGGATTTTTGCTGAACAAGCTTGATGACGCGGCCCGGTATTATGACCAGGCGCCGGAGCAAGTACGCAATCTGTATTTTGCCGATCCGGAATATAGAGAGATACAGGCGGCATGGCAGGCCCTTCGCGATACTTTGCAGCAACGCCTGGACGATAAGCCGCAGGGATTATCGCCCGGCTTGGGGTTCGGCGAGGTCATGTTCCTGCCGGAAGAAATGCGGCCTATTCCGGACAGTGTCCGAGGGAAAATTATTATGCACTCCGAGCCTTTAACCCGCGCTGAGGTGAATACACTGTATGATCTCGGCATCGAAGGGATCCTCTCGATCAACAAGGGCAACAGGAATGGTGACCCGAACACGGTGGCTATCTGGAGCCACATCCCGCGGATGATCGTCAGTGAACGTGAGGCCGAGGTTATTCGAAGTATCAAGGGCACTGTCATCCTGGATGCCCGGTGCTTTGAGATCAAGAGGCCGGAGAAATTTAAGCCGAACGCGGCCATCAAGTTTCGTTTTAAGAAGGCGGATCAACGCCTGGTATACGCCTCGACCGGGGAGAATATCGAGGCGACCCGGCAGTGGCTTGTGGCTGAACTGGCCAAGATCAAAGATATCGCGCTAAAAACCGAGAGTTGGTTTACGGATTCCGCAGAGGAGCTCAATCGGTTCTACAGAGATTCTGAAAGTTCGAAAGTGCGGTCGCTGCGGGAACAGGTTTTCGGAGAGGCCAAGGACATTGAAGCGAAATTGAACAAGGGAGAAACGGTCGACGGCTTCATCCTTGAACGCACGGTCAAGGCGCTCCGCCGGCTGGGGATCCTGTGGGAAAGCCTACGCGAAAAGGTTGCCGGAATGGACCAAGTGCCTCCCATTCCTGAGCAACGATGGATCCTCAAAGCCGATGATCCTGTCCTGCGCTCCAACGGCCGCAAATTCGGCCAGAGGATCTACAATATGATCATTATGCAGCAATTGCTCGAGCAAGATCCCGGCCGCACAAAATGGAATGTTTATCAGGCGGATTATTTTGTCGC
Organism: uncultured Planctomycetales bacterium; assembly: GCA_964364715.1. Taxonomy (GTDB): domain Bacteria; phylum Omnitrophota; class Gorgyraeia; order Zapsychrales; family GWA2-47-8; genus CAYING01. Next base: position 41,951 of record CAYING010000002.1, on the reverse strand, counting down.
TACGTTCCGGGTGTTTGAATATTTTCTAAAAACGAACCGGATCGATAAAACATTGTGGGATATCCTGGAAGAAAAAGGAAAGACCCCGCAGCAAAAAGCGGAAGAGATCCGGCAGCTGATTTCAACTCATCCTGTCCCGGTAAAGGTCCGCAAGGCGGTCGAGGCAGCGGCGGAAGAGGTTTTGCCAGGCCGTCCGATCTTTGTGAGAGCGTCCTCGATCATTGAACATAAGATACGCAATTTTATTCCGTCCCAAGGGTTTGTCTCTCGCCAAACCCTGGCAGAAGCTATCCGGGAGGTCTGGGCGGGAAGCTTTAGCACAGACACTGTAAAGCACATTGTTGAGAATTTACCCAACGTCAAGCCGGATGATTATAGTTTTGCCAAATATTTTCCTAACCTTTCGATCCAGGAGCATATTCAAGGGGAAGGAGAGGTCGCCGTCAATATGTCCACGATGGACCCGTCGCAGACCAGCTGGCGGTTTATGTTTTTTAATACCGTGAAAGGGTCGCCGGCACAATTATCATCCGATGAACTGGACGCGGACGGGATTTTGGTGAATAAGAAAACACGGGAGGTCCAGAAGTTCCCGGGCGGCGGGCGTTCAGAGGTAGCGATCACGGACCTTAATTTAGAGAGGCTGATCGATTTCGGCCTGGCGGTAGACGATCATTACGGCCGGTCCTCGATCATGAAATTGATCGAGAGCAACGGCAGGAATTATATCCTCAGCTGCGCGCCGCTTACGACATTCGGAGATGTCCGGTCTGTTTCGATCAAGGCCACGATCCTGCCGGAGATGGTCGAAGTTACGGAAGAGGGGATGCGTGTGACAGCGCGCTTTGAAAGCGACCTGGTTGACGTTCAGGATGTGATTGCCAGCGGCCAGATCGGGGCGTTCGGCATACTTCCGGATGTATCCTTAAAGGACAGTTTGCAGGCAACTCCCGGGGCAGAACCAGGTACGATCAAGATCTTTATCCCGGGGATGAGAAAGTTCACCGCGATCAAATTAGGCAGGCATTTCGGCAGGGATGAGGCCCGCGAGTTCGTGACGTATGTCTATGTGACGATGAAAGGGGAAAAAGTGCGGATCACTTTGGAGCCGTATTATCATTTGATCATCGTTGATGAGAACAAAAGGGTCTGGGTCAAGGAATTGTCGTTTAAAGGTTATCGGGAGTTCGCGGCAAGACAGGGGTCGCTTGAGCGAAAAGCGGAGCCGGCGCCGTCTTTGACCGCTCAGCAGAAGGAATTGACCGTGATCGCCACGGTCGTGAATAAGCACGGTATACATGCCCAGCCGGCGCACCAGGTCTTTACGCTTCTGGCGATGAAATATTTTGTCGGGATCGATGCCCGCGTCAAGATGCCGGTCGAGGAAAGAATAGGGGACGCCCGGTCGCCTTTTAATCTGATGTTTTTGGCCGCCGTGCGCGGCCGTAAAGTGGAATTCAGATTATCGATCGGGGACAATGCGGACGAATACCACAATCTTCTGGTGCTGGCCGCGGCGCTGAAACAGTTGATCGAAAAGCACGGCTTCTGGGAGCGAGGGGATAAAGGGTATCCGGCAGACAGTCATTTGATCACTGACCTTGATGCCTTGGTCGAAAATCTCAAAGTGTTGTCGGACGATGAATTGCTTGTCTTAGCCCAAAAAGATTATACGGCCGACGGGCCGGCCGATAGTACCGGTAATCCTGGCAATCTTGGCGCCCAGCTGCCCGGCGCGGTCTTGGGCCTCGCCGGATGGGTGGTGAACGCTCATCTGTATGGGCCGTGGATTTTCGGATTTATTTTCTTATTGAGCGCGGCGGCGGGCAGTTTAATGATGTTCGATAAAAAATTAATTAAAGCGAAAGCGGTTAAGAAACTTGCTCCGGCCCGTGAGAAGAAAGAAAGACGCCTGAAGAAAAAACGGGAAGCTCGCGAGAAGGAAGAAAGGCGTTTGAAGAAAGAACGGAAAGCCCGCAAGAAGGGAAAAAAGCGTTTGAAGGAAGAACGGGAAGCTGCCGAAAAGGAAGAAAGGCGTTTGAAGAGAGAAGAGAAAGCCCGCGAGAGGCGGGAAGAACGTCTGAAGAAAGAACAGGAGGCTGACGCAAAGGCAAAAGCTGTCCGGGAAGTAAAGGCCGCCGCAATGGCCCTCAAGAAAGCGGAAAAAAATGCCCAGAGACTGGACGGGAGAAAATTAAATGGTTTAAAAATTTCTCTGAGAAGGCGGGGCGTTTTACCGCCGCCAGATCCGATCGCGAGGGAAATCCCATTGCCGGAATTGATCCGGCGCATCCAGGCGTTCGAAGCTCTGGGCATTCATTTTGACCGGCAGCATTATGATTTTGTGAAAAATGGTATCGAACCTGGGTTGGCGTTTCTTTTTCAATTCCTCCACGTTATCTTTGAGATGATCGGCATTCGAGATCCGCAGTTACGCAATAAGCTCATCACGTCTTCGCCTTTGGATGTGTGGGCCGCGCGAATGCTGCCATCGGGCGGCCCGGCGCCGCTGTTGAAAGCCTTTCAACCTTTTATCGGGAGTGAGATGAAAGGGTTGAGCCGAAATTTGAAAAACTTTGACTATATCTTTGAACTGCCGGCTGAGCGGCAGATTAGTGAGTTTCACGATTTTTTCAGCGCGCAGAATGCCGATTCCGGCATAGATTTTCAGCTCAGGTTAGAGCGAACGGAATTGATCGATATTTATTTAAAATATTTCGAGTCTGATAGTAAGAATAAGGTTTCCGCAACGATCCACCGGCTTCATGAGTTGGCTGGGTATGCTCAGACTATGGAGATCAAAGGTTATATAAAACGGTTTCATTTATTGTTTAGACAAATGCCCGGGTATGTCAATCCGGAGCAATTGGATGCCGAGGTCAGGGCCTTTCTGGAGAAATTAGTTCTGTTCGGGCCGGAGATCTGGACACCACAGCAGATCGAACAATTGGAAAAGTACCTGGCCGCGCAGGGCGAGTTGAGCGGGCCGGTTTATGAATTGGTGAAAAAGGCCTGGCAGTGGCTGGTGCAGTATGAAATTAAGTACCGCCAAAAATTCAACCGCTGGCGCGGGCCGGTGAACGGCAACGGCGAGGGCACAAGAGAGGAGGGTGTTGACCGGCATGTCGTGATCTTGAAAAAACCTGAAGCCCAACCGGCTGACGCTGCCGCACCGGAGCCGGCGGTCGAGTTAGTAACCTTGTCCGCAGAAGGCGATCAATATCCGCCGCGTCGGGAATCTGAATCCGGCGTGATCCCGGTTGATCAGCTCGCCTTTCTCGGCTCGGGGGCGGTGACGGTTCTGCTTTTGTTTTTGGTCGTTTATTCGGCGGCGCCGGCATTCGGGGCCGTTTCCATCTTCAGTTGGCTGACGATCTCCGGGGCCGGTGTATTGATGTTTTCATGTTGGAAATATTCCAATCCCGCTTACAGCAGTAAGCAGATCTACCCCGGCGATTCGGACTGGAATGATGCCTGGAAGATCAAAGGCATGATCGCCGGCGGAAACGTCCGTGCGATCGAGGCGTCCGGAGAATTTTTTGTAACGATCGAAGCCAGGGATGTCCGGTTCGCTTATTTGACCAGGACTATTGCGCGGGCGCCTCCGGAAGGCTTTGTCTATGCTGCTTTCCATAATAATGAACTCCGCGTTTATTTCTCTTCCTGGTATTCAGTCGGCCGCCTTAAGTTAGATTTCGGTAACGGTTTCCACGCGGCGCTGAAAACGGTCGCCTTCCGCGGATATCAGATAGCAGCCCTTAAGAAATCGCCTGCCGAAGCAGACCGTCTTACCCGCGCCTTCAATCCCAAGATCCATGCGAAGCTCAATGAATTCTTTGCGGTGCCTGCGTCGCCGGATGGCCGCGGCGGACGATGGCCGTGGATGGGCGGAGCGATCATTCTTTTCAGTCTGCCTTTAATGAGTTTTTCCGGGCCGTTTGATTGGCTGGTTGTCACGGTGTTTGCCGCATTGATCGCTGCCGCCGGATTTTTTATTCGGCTCGGGATCCGCAATTTATTCGATCCCGACAGGAAGCATCGTCCGCTGGGCAAAGCGAGCAAAGATGAAAAGGCCATCGTCTCCCGCCACGTTTATCCCGACGGCACCATCGAGCGTACGGACAAAGACAACCTGCCGGTCTGGATCAGCATTAAGACGCCCGGAGGTTTTCTCGAAGTGATCCTTCATGGGCGCGATGCTTATTCCAATTATTATGAGGCATGGTCCAACAATGAACGCATTGATGAACGCTCGGATGATCAGCATGTGATATCCGGGTTTGCTTTTAAAGCCCTGCCCTATCCGCATAAGCCTGAGTACTTGGAAATTCATCGTCTTGATCTAAGGAACAAAAAGGGATCGGCCCGGGAATTGGCCCATTGGCTTGCCCGGTTTGCCAATCGGAGATTTATCCCTAAGATTCAGATCGAAATAGAACGAGAATTTGATCTATTAAGATTGATAAAGGAAATTTCTGCTCCCGCGGCACTGACGGTTGAAGTTTCGTTTGATGAAACCTCAGCTTACGATGAAAATCCAAGGATCCGATGGCAGGCATTCGGCGCCGATGATTTTCTCAGCCGTGTCGGGCGGATCAGTCTGTGGAAAAATAAAGAATGGGCGGGGAGTGTTCGCGTGGGGACAGCGCCGGATTATCCGGTAGTCATTGAATCGGCTCCGGAAGGGGTGGATGTTCCCGGCAGGTTTGATTTTTATGTGGAAGATGGGCTGATATTGAACGTTATGGATAAACAGGACGGACAAAAGCTGGAGGTAACCTTCCCGCAGAATATCCGCGTGAGCGGAAGGCCGCGGAAGGACATTGTGCCCTATCGGACAAAGGTTGCTCCTCTTCAGGTCAATGATGACCGGTCTTTGGAGAAAGCGAAAAAAGAAATTGCCAGGATCATTTGGAAGACATTCAAGAATTACTATAAAAAATTTAAAGCGATCAGCCGCCGGGCAAAATCGAGATTCGAACAGCGGTTGTGGCGTTTGGCTGTTCACGATGCCGATGAGAAAATGGGTTTACGCAGTAAGGCTTTAGACTCGGTCACTTCTTCGGTGGCGTATCTATTCGGCGCGGAACTGCATAATCGGGAGTTGTGGCTCAGTATCAAAGAGCATTATGCCCAAGAAGAGGCGCGCGGAGATGAGAAAGATCTGGGGGTCACTTTCTTCCATTCTGTGATGCGCAGAATTTTTGCCCAACTGGGAGAGTCGGTCGAGCCTGACGATGACGGTGTCGACATGGATCTCGGGAGAGGCAAGTGTTCGATCTTTAGGGTGTATCAAGCCGGTCAAAAAGATCTCAGGAAAATTCTTATCCGGCTCTTAAAAGATTACCGCTTCAAAGGATATTCCTCGTATCGCATCAGGCAGGATGTTGACGTGCTTCTCGGCGCTGTTCTAAGAGACCTGAACACCATAACCGGGGCAGAAGATCTTAGCGCGGTTGAAATGCTCAGAGCGCCGTTTTTCCTGGATACGAAAGCTTATTTGGTCGGAAGGATCACAACATCCGCTAAAACCGTTCCTTTGATCATCCCTCTGCGCAACGCGGAATTTAAGATCAAAGGTGTTTCAAAAGTCGGCATTCACGTTGACGCGGAATTAATGAAAGATGAACATATCGGCGGATTGTTCAGCTCAACGCGCTCCAGTTTCCAGGTGTATGAAGAGCATTGCCGTGAATTGATCGAATTTTTAGAGACGATCCTGCCCTGGAAAGGCAGGCCGGCCTTGTGGGCGGCCATAGGATTTGAGCAAATTGCCAAGGTGGAATTAGCGAAGGAGCTGCGGGTTTGTCTTCAGGAGACAGGCAGGCATTTCCGTGAGACCGAAGGGACTCCCGGCTTTGTCATGGTGACATTTACTGTTGATGGGTTTCAGCATGTTTTAAAAGTCATTTCCGATACGCATGAAAAAGACAGGGGGCTGATCATCCCACGCCAGGCTGTTGAAAATATTCTCCATTATATACGAATGCACGAAAGAGCCGGCCGGCTGCTGAATGGGTCCACGCTTCATATGAAATTTAAGAAATTCCGTTTCTCCGAGAGAAAGCTTCATGAATTACGATCCAGAGCAAGAACTTCCATTAAGGAGGACGGAGAATTTATCACGGTGAGAATGCAGGCCCAGCGCAAAGTGATCCCGTCGGAGATCTATCTTCGGCAGATAAAGGACCAGCCTGATCTGGTAAAACAGTTTTTGATCGATCTCGGCCAATTGATGAAAGATCTGGCCGCGGGCGGCATTTATTACGGAGATTTTGAAACCAAAAATATCGGAGTGACCCCAAAAAGCAAGAAAGTTGTAGGTTATGACTGGGATCAAGTAGCGCCGTTGTCTTTCGCGTCTTCCCAAAAGCGGTTTGAGGGGAACCCCGAGGATACAATGTACGATCTTCTCAGTAAAATAGGGGTCCCGGCTGAATATCATGAATTCTTCTTAAGTTTCCACGCCGACTTATTTACCCAAGAATACTGGGACAACGTTAAAGCCCGGGTTGATTCAGGGGAAGTTATCGAAATCTTTCCGTACCCGCAAAGCCAGCGCCTGCGGATCTCTCAGGCACAAGAGTCAACCTCTATGGCGCCGGTAGAAAAGATTGAAAATCGTTTATTCGCCGCAGGATCATTGGTCGAGAAAGTGATTAAGTTGTTAAAACGTATTTTTCGGCGTTTAAAATTTAAAGAAAAAATATTTTCCGCGCGCTCCGGGCAAAGCGCGCGGGGTATCTTCGATGCCTTTGCCGCTTTGGCCGAGGATTTGCACCGGTTGAATAAGACCGCCCAGGGCCATTGGGCGCGGCAAGATTTTGCCGCTCTGCAGGAAATTGTCGATCAGAGAGATCGGCAGCGCGGCCTGGCCGTGGATCATGCGGAGCAGGACGTCCACGAGCTCTGGAAGGTCAGGCTTCATGATAAAGAGATCTGGCGTTATATTGAGGGGTTTTTCAGAGAATTTGCCGCCGGGCGGTATGACGCGGACCGTGCCATGGACTTTTTCTTCTCGGTGAAGCGCCGGATATTCTTGCGGCAAAGAGTGGCGGTGGAGTATGGCGAAGGGATACGGAAAAGCGCCCTGTTTTCATTCGGCAGCGTCCGGGTATTTAAGGTTTACCGCAAGGCCAAGGATACAACGATGCGCCAAGTGATCGAGCAGATCCTTTATGACCACCAGATGGAGGACGCCTCGTATGAAGATATTGCAGCGGATGCCGGAAAGATCGAGCATGAAATTCTCGCGATGCGCGAGGAAGCCGGGTTAGGTAAAGTTTCAACGATAGAAGTTCTGAACAGTAATTTAGTCCGGGAAGATGAGGCGTATATCCTGGGACGCCTGCGGAGCAATTTGCAGGCCAGGCCGTTCGTGATCATTTTGAAACACGGCCTGCGCGGCGGTATCCATGCCGCAAAAGTTCTTTTGACACACAGAGAAATTGAGAATCTTCTGTCATTGTCCAATTTCATCGGGGACATTGAACAGTACCGGGAGACCATTGCCTTTTTGGAGACCATGGCCCCGGGCAAGAGCCGTGCCGAACTCTTGGCGCTTATCGGATTAACGGACCATGCCAAGATAGAAATTATCCGTGCCACGATCAAAGATCTGTCGAAGAAAAGAACAAAATTTGATTTTGTCGGCGGTGTCGGCTGGTCGACGATCGTCTTTACATTAGGCAAGCGGTTCCCGTATGTCTTTAAGGTGGTCGTCGATGAATCTCCGCGTGAGAATTTTAAAGAGCGCGGCGGACGGGAAGGCGTCATCCAGCGAACTAAATTCATCAATAGCGCGCACCGCGCCGGGCGTATCCCGCAGGCATTCATTTATGCCAATCTGCGGTTCCGCAAGAGCGACTTTTCAGAAAGACTCCTGAACCTCCTTATCCGGGAGGCCCCGAGCAGTATTATTTTAGATGGGGATGAGGTCATCTTGACTGATGTTTATATTCAGCAGAAAGTGGTCATGATGAAAGATTATCTTAGACAAGGATCGAATGAGGGAGAAAGGATACGGCTCGCCATGGACATTGGTATGGCGATCACCGACCTGGCCCGGAACGGGTTATTCCCGATGGATGTGCGGATGAATAAGTTCGGCGTGAGTGATCACAGCGGCCGGGTTGTCCTGGTCGGTTTTGATGATATCGCTCCGTTGACAGCAGTCAAGATATTGTCCGATCAAGACAAGAAGCAGGACGGCCTTTTGAAAGACGGCTTATATCATTTCTATCCTCGATCTCTTACCGCGAGATTGGATGTTCCGCAAGAGTTAAGGCAGTTGCTGGATATTCATTTTCCTGAATTATTAGAATCGGCCTGGTGGGAAAATGAACGAAGGCAAGCACACATCAGCCTCGATCTGATCGGCCCGCCGGCGCCCACTCCCGGGGTGGGGGAAAAGGGCGAAGCCGGGATCATCATCCCTTCGGCGCTGGCGGCCTTGGGCTTGACGGCGGTTGTGGTGGTTTTGGCTATTGGTGTGGAAGTTATGTTTATTGCCGGGTTAGCTGTGTTGACAGCAGGGATACTTTTTTATATCGCTTTACAAAAGTTCGGAATGGGGAGTTTATCTTCTTTGAGAGACCACAGATACAGTTCGATGGCTTCTTTAATATTGGCAAGAGCTGATTTGATGGTTTCCCCTTGGGAGGCACAGCCGGGCAGGGCAGGAACATGGTATGCAAAATTGGATAAGAAAAAGATCGAAGCCCTCACGGCGGAGTCTTTATCGAGAAAACGGCCCGTTAGTTATAAAGAACAGATCAAGTCGCGGACCGCTTATCGCGGCCAAAGCGCCGGGCGCATTAAGCTTTATGCCGGCCGTGCGCGGATGTTCAATGTTTCCCGGCTTAAAGAATGGTTGACCGATGAATTGCATCGCGTTACGCGCAGCGGGGCCGGGTCCGTCGTCGGTATTGTTGTCTTCGGAAGTTATATTTACGGGCTTAAGCAGGACCCGACCGATATCGATCTTTCCGTTATCGTCGAAGGGGCTGACCTTCCTCAGTCCATCAAATATCCGGCTGAGATCCCCAAAAATGTCTTCCATAGCGAGTATTCCCTGTTCACCGACTGGACGGATGTTCATTTTATGACCCTGGCACAGCTTTATGAGAGCGGGCGCACCTTTGCCGTCGCCGCCAATGCCGGCATAGTTCTTCAGGGAGAAGGATTGGCCGATGTCCCATTTCCGGGGATGGACGAGATGCGTATTCATCGTTTGGCGTTGGCCGGGGCCATGGTCTCTCACGCAAAAGAATTATTCGGAAAACAGACCAGGTCGACGGGGCGTTATGCGGACGCGTTCCCGGTCTGGAGAGGGAAGGCGTACCGACGGATCGCGGAAGGGAATATCCTCCTGGGAAGTATCGACCCCAGCCTGCATATTGAATCAGGAAGTATGCTCGCGTTGGAAAGGCAGATGTCCTTTTACCTGGACGGCGCGATCCCGGACGAAATGATCGTCGGGATGTTGAGGAATTATTATGAGCGGACCAAAGCCGCCCTGGCCTTCGCCCGCGCGAGCCTGGTGCGGCAGAAGTTGCGCAGTTTAGATTCCCGCGGCTATTCCGGCCTGCCGAATTCGTTTTACACAGAAACTATCCGCCGGGCCATCGAGCGGAGAAATTTCGCCGCGGTCCGTTATGATGTTGACCGGAAACGGTTCGTCCATGCCGCGCTGCCCATGGATCAGGGCGGCCGGGCCGAAGGTAAACTGAAGCTTACGGAAGCGGAATTTCTCAAACTTGAAGAAGATTTTTTCGCCTTGTCCGACGATGATCAACGGGAGATCGGGGGGCAGCCTATCTATCCGATCTTTATCGGCGGGCTGGATAATCATATCGCCGATAAAGCATCCGTGAGTGTCCGCGGCCCGCCGCAAGAATTCACCGGTTCGCATTACGGTTTATCCCGTCCGCAGTTATATTTTGACATTGACCGCATTTTAGACCCGTCGTTCAGACTGCATCTGCGCCATGAACCTCATGAACGCCAGATCATCCTGGAAAATCTTTCCGCTGCCGAAAGACAGCAATTAACGTATCCTGTCCGGCCGGAAGTTCTCAGGAGCAAGATCGGCACGCTGAGCGCCGGCGCCCACCAGGAAGTTTCACAATATGTTCTATTCGACGAGATTATTCGTCAGCTGCAGCTCGCGTTCAATTACGAATTCCTCAACTGGGGCCGTTTGGAAAGAGCGCTTCTGCCGAAGCGCCGCGGACATGAAACCGGCATGCTGATGACGCTGGGAGTTTATTCGATCAAGTGGGCGATGGTCGATTTTGCCGTCACCCATTATCCAAACATATCTTCTGATTCTCTCGCTGAATTCACGAGCACAGCTAATCCGGCAAGTCAGGTCGTTCAGATCCTGCAGATGAGCCATGTGCCTTACCGCAGGCTCGGCAAGGCGCTGCATTATAAACGAGAACTTGAAGGCAGCAGAAACGTTAACGGTGAATATAATTTTGTTCTTCTTGCGCTCGGCCTTTTAGCGGCGGAGGAGAGATTTGATGTGATCAAGGACTTCTTGGCCGTTTATTTTCAGGATATCGTTAAGAAAACTTCTGTTTGGCAAAAGCAGCGGCGGCATTCGGATCCTTTGTATACGGCATTACGCAAGAGGTTTGAACCGTTTTTCATTTTCATTGAACGGTATTTCCCCGGGAGAAGGTATCAGCGGCTTTATATGGCGGATGATACAAAAGTTCAAGCGTATGTCAAAAACAGGCTGTTTCCTGTTACTGTGCGGATGTCAATGTTGGGTGATGCTGTTTTGGACCTGATCGTTATTATGGAATTGCGAAAACGTTTCGGCTGGAAGAATCTGACGTTCGCGGAGTATGAGGAACTTCGGCAAAAACTCGTCCAGGATGCGACGCTGCATGGAGTGATGATCACTATTTTGGCCGGGACCGGTATCCGCTTCCGTCCGACGTTCCATAAATATCCGGCGACATTGTTCGAGTGGGTCGTGGGAGAGATTTATATGGCTCACGGCGGTGTGCGTAAGGAAGGATTCCGGAAAGCAGGGATGTTCGTCGATGATGCATTTAAGGTCTACCGGGATGCCGCCCGGCGCAGCGGCAAAGAATTGAATCCGGCGGTGCAGGCGTATTTGGCAAATGCCGGTAATGATTTTGCCTGGCATCCGGAGGATGGCAACGGCGTTCCCGGCACCCGCTGCCGGGACGGTGAAGGCGGCTTTGTCATTCCGGGAGGATTGATGCTGTTGCTGAGCCCATTTTTGATGAGCTTCACCGGTCCGGCAGGGTTCGGCAGTGTTGTCGCGGTTCTTACCGTGTTGATAATGTTGGGGGCACTCTTGAGCATTGCCATGATAGTTTCTTCCGGACGAGCTCAACCCGGGCGCGGCGAGGATTACGGGCGCAAAGATCTTCTGGCGCTGAAATTCGCGGAGGTCTTCGGGTATCCCGTCAAGGACCGGGCCCGCCTGATGCGGCTGATGACAGCGAAAAAAGAGCGGACACTGCTCAAGATGATCGGCACGTATGCCTTTAAATGGGCGGTGTGGGATTATCTCTTCACAGAATTCCCCGATATCAGTGTTACGGATAAAGAACGTTATCTCGCCGCGGCCGGGCCCGCAGACGCGTTCCGCGGTTTAATTTTAAACAAGCCTTCCCCTCCTTTATTTTATCGATCCTATCAGCACTTCTACGAACTTTCCGCGCAACATTTGGTATCACCCGGCCAAACACCGGTCGATCAGCATGAATGGGCGTTCATTCTTCTGGGGGTCTTGGCTGTTGAGAAAAAAATGCGCGAGGTCCGCGTTTTCACGGGCCCTCATTTTGAAGCCGCGGCCCGGTCATTAGGATTCAGGGAAAATTACGGCAGGTATGCGGCTCCTGAAATTCACCGCCAATCACAATTGATGCGGTTAGTAAATGAGGATGATGCAAAGATCTTTTCTCAATTGAGCAAATTAATCGGCCCGTATCTTTCCGGCAAGCAGTTCCAGGCGGTTTATCCCGCCTTCCCACAACACCCCGGGCTTCAGCCCGGGGATGGGAAAGCGGCGGGATTCCGCCCCGCGAGGGGCAGGCAGAAAGGAACCGCGGGCTTTAGCCCGCGGGGGCTCCATGCGGAAAAGATAGAGGAAAGTATTTTCTTGCTCGTTGATAAACGCCTGGACGGCTTGGGCGACGCGGTCCTGGATATTTTTGTCATGTTAATGATCTGGCATGAATATCAATTGGATGAATTGACGCCTGGGATCATGACCACACACCATAATCAATTGACCGCTAATCACAATTTGGGTTCTGTGATGATAGATACGTTTGATGAATTAGGGATCAGCCATCGGGTCAAGGGCGGAGAACAAGCTGCTGCGGCTATAGCTGAGGCTCTGATCGGCAATATCTATCACGCTAATCACGGAGTGGATGGCGAAGGATTATCAAAGGCGCGGAAATTTATCCTGGCTGTTTGGCGTACGCATATCCGCCGCAAAAAAGAAAAGGCGCAGCCGGCCATTACGAAACTCATCAATGGTTTAGGACAGAATCGATTATTCCAGCCGGATGAGCCCAGCCGAAATGTTCACACCGGTTTTGGATGGTTACTCTCTTTGATCCTCACAATCGGCGCGGTGTTTTCGAGCGCATCAAAAGCAGCGGCGCAGGGTTGGTACATTCCAAAACCCTCGCCGTCGGTCGTGGTTCAGCCGGCTGTTTTAACACAGCCCGAACGCGAAGCTGAAATTTCCGCACTGCAGAATTTTATCAACACGCGGTCGTCTTTGACCGTCGGACAGATCGGGGAGATTCTTTACAGGGTTGATAACAGCTTTGGATTCGGCAGCGCGTTCCAGATCGGGCCAGGACTATTCATAACGTCTGGGCATGTTGTTGGAGGTGAAGACCTGACAAGATCCAGGCTTGTCAAACAGCGGGATACCGGCGCCACAGACGAACAGCTGCGCCATAAATTTTATTTAGCTAAATATTTTAATAAAAAAGAGGGGGATATCGCGCTTTTGAGAACGTATCAGCCTCTGTCTTTGGTTGAAGGAGTGAATGTTTCACTCGGCGCGATGATGACGGATGAAGAACAGCTGGCGTTATTCACCCGCGTTTCCGATAAAGAGAAAGAAGCGTTGGCAAAGCAACTGAATGACAAGCCGTATGAGTTCTCATTGACGACGGATGTCTTTAATTTGGGACGAATGACGGTCGATCCAGCAACGATGATGATGGCGCGGTTCGGCCAAGTGGTGTGGAAACCCTTGGTACAATTGCCGTCTGTTTTAAAGGATCGGGTAGAGTTTTCATCCGAAGATGTTCTCAAATATTACGGAGATACGCTGCGGTATTCAACTTTGCTTGTCTTCCATGGAGACAGCGGGTCGCCGGCCTTCAGACAGGTTTCCGACGGCCAGTATGAATTATCCAGTGTAGTGCGGCTTTTAAGTCACGGATATTTGGAAGACCATCCTTTGCGCGAACCGCAGGATAAATTATTTGACGGGAATCCATTTTTTGATCCGATACGAAGATCGTTTAAAGGGTTTGGCGGGTTAACGCACCGGGATGTTATCGACCGATTGATCCGGGCCAGAATTGAGGATCTGAAAAATCCTGATTTTAACCCCGGGGCGCCCGTTGAGAGTAATGGAACGAAAGAGGCGATTAAACAAGAAGCTGGATACTCTTATTCCGTCAGGGTCAAAGTCACATCCGAATTGATCGCGCAGACGATCTTCTTGGGCGGATTGATCATCGCCCTGCTCGTCGGGATCTTCAGGGCGATGCCGAATAAGCCCAGTCGCAAATCTCAGCCGCCGCAGCCGTTGACGTGGGGCAGGATCCAGAGGCGGTTGCTTGACTTGAAGAATGATCTTTCTTTGACGCCGCTGCTTGATGTTGAAGTCGTTTCATTCGTGAGGATGGATTCCAAGCAGAAGGTCGTTATCGATACAAGCCTTTCGCCCATGACGCGTTACGGGATGCCGCATCAGCGTATCGTGATCAGCCATGTTAATTCTGCGGCGCCGGAAGATTTCCTGCGCGCGGTGCTCAGTAATTTTTCGATCTTGCCGAAGAATTTTTATCTGGCGATGGTCACGCTCGGCGGCAGAGAGGCGAAGGCTATTTTGAGCACGGATGATAGTGCATCTGATGTCGAATCCAAAAATGCCTTAAGTTATCTCGGAAGATTTTATTCGCAGGATGAGGTTAGGATCGCCGGAGGAGGCTTCTGGACGGTGGACCGTTTGCGCGAAGAATTCCAGAAGCACGCGGCCCGCCGGTCGTTGACCTACAGTATGCTGTCGCCGGAGCATGCCAGGTTCAAAGCCAAACAGCCGTATCTCACTGACGCTGAATTTGATCAGGCGGGATTTATGGATCTTCCTTTCTTGTGGGGAATGATCGCCGTTGTCCTTCTTTTTGCCGTCAGCCTTCCGGGCGGGATGTTGGGGATGATGATGCTGCCGGGCAAAAAAGTTAAACCTCTGAGCGAGGCGCAGGAGACTAGAAAACTGCTTTCCCAGATCATCACCAAATCAAAAGATTTCAATTGGGAAGAGCGGCGCAGCGAAGTTCCGGATTTGACCGGCCGGTCTTTAGGTATGACCAACAGCCGCGGGGCAATTGATTTTTTCCCGGTGTCAGGGTATCAATTCAACTGGGCTGTTTTAGGACCCGTTGAGAGAGATGTTCCGAAGGGAGGCTGGGCCATCCACGTGATTACACAGGAAATTCATAAGAATTATTATCAATTCACTGTTGAGTTGACGCTGGGTGATCTATCGGTTCAGCGTACTTTTCAGATCGGACGGTATACTCGGGCCATTCCCGGTGAATGGATCCATAAAGGCATGAGGCTTGAGGTCTTGGATATCGATGACCGTTTAGGCTCGCGGGCGCTGTGGGAGATCCTCAGCCATCCCGATAACTTACAAAAGAATCTGGATGAAAGATCGATCCCGGAACTTGCCGGATTGCGCTTGGGCGTGACTAACAAGAACGGCCGGATCGATCTGGCGTTTGAACGTTATATTTATCCGTGGGTCGCGTTGAAAGAGGGAGAGTCCGGTTGGGAGGCATTTATTGAAGAAGGCACGATGCGGCCAAATCTTTTTGAGATCACGGTTGTTTTTAAAAAGGCTGATAAAAAAGTTATCCGCAAGATTTATCAGCTTCATCCGCATTTCACCCGCGAGCTGGTAAATTGCGGGGACCGTGAGGATAAAAAAGTCCTGGAGATCAGCGATCAATTGGGCGTCCGGGCGATGATCGAATTGATGTCTAAGCCGAAAGATTCTGACTGGCGGAACAATGCCCTCACGCTGCCGGATATCACCGGCCTGCGGGTCGGGCGGACAAATGCGTACGGCCAGGTCAATTTGAATTTTGATACCGCTTACAACTACGCCTGGAAGGCGGCCGGTTGTAAATTAAAGAATGCTGAAGTGAAGATTATTGCCTCAGGGGTCACGCATAATTATTATTTTGTGACCGTGCAGTTAAAGAGAAGGAAAAAGAGATTAGAGCGAACATTTCAGATGGGGTATTTTACGGAATTACTAGTGTCTGATAAACGAAAAGCGAAAAAGCCTCTCGAGATCTTAATGGTCTCTGACCGATTGGGGATCATTGCTTTATCCGATCTTGTTAACCGGGTAACCATAAATTGGGATCAAGATTGGGATACGGTCCCTGACCTGCGCGGATTGCAGTTAGGCCCAACGATGGCCGGCGGTAGATACTCGTTAACCCCGGTCAGTAAGTTCCGTTACGACTGGCCGGCGTTAGGTTTTAGCCGTGTAGGCTGGGATGGGGTTGTGATCGAAAGCGAATTGGTGGAAGAAGGATTGCAGTTCAGTGTGAAGTTCACCAGGGACGGACATCAGCCGGTTTACCGCAGTTATTTGATCGGCCGCCATTTGATCGATATCGGCGGGACGAACGGAATGCAGGGAACCACACGAAAGGTATTAAGGATATTGCGCCTCGGGAAAATGCGGGATAAGAAAGATTTTATAAGACGGCAGGAAGAGATCCGTGCGCGGACGGAAAATTTTGCTGCTCCTGTGGCCTCGCGCGTCAAAGCCTCACGGCTTTTCACGGACGATGAGCTTCCCGGACGGATGCAGAAATTTCTGAGTAGATTTAAAGATTATTTAAATCTTGTCGCCAGTGAGGAACGGCAGGCCTTTTTTGATTATGAGTTGGATGACATTGAAGTAGTAGAAGATTATTTGGGCAGCATCCCTGTTGGTACAGTGTTGGTTCTTGAGAATTTGTTCAATAAGATCAAAGATGACTTGTCGATCATTGATTCTGGGGATGTCCTGCGCGAAGCGATCCTTTATCTACAAGAACACAATAGATTTAAGTTCACTTTGATCATCGGCAAGGTTCGGATTGATTTTGTGCCGGAAAACGGGCATCGCGGCTTTATCTTGGCGGAATTATCGATCGCGCTCGCGGCTCTGCCGGCGGCCGCATCGTTCTTGTCCGGATACGGCTGGATCGCCGTGATCGTGGTCTTTTCTTTGCTTATGGCCTTGGCGCATACGCCGTTGTCCCGGGCAAGCAGATCGCCGGAGCTCGGGATGGAACAATACAGGAAACTTGAGGCAGAGTTAAAGAAGGCCAAGGCCTTTTTTAACAGCCATAAAGATTCACCCTGGATCAAGCCGACGAACAAGAAGTTAAAGAAGATCGCTCGGAAAAATATGTCGCAGAACCCGACTTTGAAGGAGCTTAAGAAACTTGGCCATGTCATTATCGCCGGCCGTCTGACTCGCACGGGTAAATTGGTCGTTGGGGAGTTTTTTGGCAAATTTACCCGCCATGGCGGTGAGGCCTACGAACTTGAGATGATCGATGGATTACCGGTACGGATCAAGATGACCAGGACACGAAAGGTTTATTCATTCTTCCGGATCATGGAGGCGCGGACAGGGAAAATAGTTCATGTCTATTCCGGAAGCTTGAAGCGCGAAAAGATTTTAAGCTATGGTGATGTGGTCGTGGAAACGGAATTGACTTCTATCGGTAATCTGCATTTCGGCGGCGGGCGGCCGTTACTGGACGGGGAAATGCCGAAACCGCAGAAAGCTTGGGCCCATATTGAAGACTATGCTAATGAGCGGGTCATGGCCTATGTCCGCGGCGGCTTAGTTGTCAGAGTTTGGTCAGCGGAATCGGATCTGGATGAGAACTTTACACTCGTATGGGATAAGAAAAAGCAGAAGTTCACATCATCCTATTTCAGCTACATTCCAAAGGAGGAATATCCTTTGGTGACCCAGGATATGCAGTTTTATGGTGAGAAATTGAACGGCGCCGGATACCTGACCTTCGGCGGGAAAGAGAGCATGGCCTGCTTCGGCGAGAAAAATGGCCGGGTCTTGGTGAAGGATATCGTGAGGATCACCAAAGAGCGTATCCTGTTCAGGACAGCGATATCGCTTGCGACCGGGAAGGTGATTGAATTGAACCCGGTCTATGCCGTGAAGCCGGGGGCCGGAGAAGATTCATTCATCCGCGGTGAAATTGTCGAGATGGTCCACCGCGGCCTCGGCAAGACGAACCTTCGGGAGACATTAAGAGATTTTATTTTTCCTGATAAAAAACTGAGAGGAATAATATTAAAGCTTGCTGGCATCAATGTCCTTGTCGGTGATTATCCCGACGCTGTGGTCGAGATCCGGTTCGTCAACGGTGCCGGAACTTGGGCCCGCTTTATCCGTGATGAAAAAGGCCGGCCGATAAAGGCTGTCGACGGCAAGGACCTAGTGATCAATTTGACGCAGAATATCCCGGAACAGATGCATCGAAAATCGGTCATATCGGTCGAGCGAAATGCCCGTATCGTTCGAGAAAAGGAAGCAAGGCGGAATGAGAGGGAATTGCGCAAAGTTGAAGCCCGGGTACGGGTACAACAGCAGGCTCAACTGAGTGAAGCGGAAAGATTCCGTCAAAGAGCTGAGCAAAAAGCTCGAGCGGCTGAAATTGAACAGCGCGAGAACCTTGACAGGATCCGAACTATCAGAGAGGTGATGGACCGGAGAGCTGAAAAGTCCGCGAAGGAATTAGAATCAGAAAAGATCCGGGCCAAAAAAGCCGGGCCGCTGATCAAAATTTTGGTCCAGGAGTTTACCAATTTCGCGCGCTTGGAGCATTTCTCCCTTGCTTATGATCAGGATCTCGAGGCACTTTATGCGATGTACGGGATCGATCCTGAAAACAATACGTTAACTGCGCGCTTGAGCCTCAATGATTTTCTTAACCGTTCCGGGTTGAGGCTGAATTTGGTTTTGAACATGCGGGCAGGGTTGCTGCAGTATTTGAGCCGCAACGGACGGCGGCAGCTGGTCAAAAAGATCCTGAAGCTCTATCCTGATTGGTTATTCG
>CAYING010000002.1:0-23534 GCA_964364715.1 uncultured Planctomycetales bacterium | reverse complement strand
AAAAGCTGGGGTTAATTGCTTTGTCCGCGGGCGCTCCCAAGCTTAGCGCGGTTTATTCCAAAATCGGTAATATGGCGATCGCCGGGCTGGGGATGAACAATCTTCATGAAATGCCGGTGAGCGCGCTGATCTTTTTCGGAGCGGTGATGGTATTAATGGCGGTTTGGCATTTTCGCACCCTGAGGTTCGGATCAGAATATGTGAAGGCGCAGGCGGAAAAGATGCGGCAGGCCATACGGAAGATGAAGGGCTGGGTCACTGTTGACCGGGTCGTTGCAGAAGCCCAGGTTTCCAGACGGATGGTCTTCAAATTGAAGTACAAAGAAATGGTCCGGCAAGAATATCTTCGCCGGCAAAGGGAAGAATCAGACCCGGAGCCGCTTTCAACTAAACCCAAAGAAGTCATTCAGCTTGTATTAGAAAAAATAAACGGCCTGGTCACGGTCGAGAGGATCATGGAAGAAGGCAGGTTGACACGGCGGCATGTAATCCGTTCGCATTATCTCACCTTGGTGGCCCGGCAAAATGTCCGCCGTAAGTCCGCGTCACCGAATCGCGCATCTCTTTGGGTGAACGTTGATTTTGAGATCACGGATAATCTTTCGAAAATTCAAATAGGGATCTTACAATCAATCCTTAACGGGGTGAGCGAACACAGGACTTTTAAGTATATCGCCGCTGTTCTTGGGATGCCGGAAGCAATGGTCAAGGGGCTGTACGGCCGTTACCGTGAATATTATAGCGAGATCGTACGACAGCTCAGATGGAGTCAGTTGACGGCTGAAGATATTGTCGACGGCGATACTGGCCTCAGCCACAAACGTGCGACAGAAATGCTCGCCGATGTTGTGCTGTTGGCGCGCGGAGAAGTCTCTCAATTGCGTTCTTTTATTCTTAAAAAAGGCGGAGCAAAGTTATATCAGCGCCGGGCGGCAGTAGACCTGCGCCAGCCGGAGCTGGGGGACCAGTCGGTCGTGACGCGTTATGAACGGGGGTTGGGCAGGATGCCGGCAACAATGGCAAAACTTCATGCGCAGGTCGATGCGGTATTGATCAAACGGCTTAAAGCGGCCGGGATCAATCAGCAGGATCTTGTCAACGCTGAGTCCTTGAAGCTGCCGTGGATCAAACAATGGTGGGCCGGAAAGATCATTGCCGATATTAAACAGCTTATTAATTTAAGGTCCCGGATCTTTCAACTGCTTCAGCCGAAATTGAGCGCTTTATCCGTTGAGGAGCTCGCAGAGTTCAGCCGGTTTAGCGGTTATGATATTTCGTACGTGCGCAAGATACGCCGGAGTTCACGTGAAGGGATCTTGGCGACGTGGCTGAAATTTTTTCAAGCCGAACAGCGCTTTCGCGATGAATGGCTGGAGCGGGAAGAATTGCGCGGCTATGTTCTTATCCACCGGAGCACGGGACGGATCAAATTTGTCAAAGCTTTTGAGCGGACATTTGATTTGATCATGGTCCGTCATTTCAAAACGCCGGCCAACGCGCTGGGGATACTCCAGGGGCAGAATGATGATCCGGAGTTGAATGGGGTAAGTGATCTCGGCAAAGGCCGGCATGTGGAAAACGTTAAAAATGATCTGATGAAACTTCTTAAAGAATTGGGGATCTCAGCCGATCAGCTGGCCGTTGTCAGCAGTCCGCAATTGCGCGTCCGTCAGACGGCACAGCTCTGCTTAGAGGCCATTGGGTTTGATACGCAGAGTGTTATTTATTTTGACCTGCTGGAGGAAATGCACTTTGGTGCGGCAGGGAACGTTCATCCTCGGGACCGCACTGACGAGATGAACCGTATTTGGGACCGGATCGTGAATCATCATGATGCCTTGGCCAAATTCGAGGGAGGGGAAAATTTCGCTGAAGTCCTTGCCCGCGTTATCAGGGCATTTGTGATGTTTAACGCGAGGTTTGCCGGCCGCAAAGTGGTTCTCTTTGGAAGCGGGACATTGTTCGACGGTATTCGCACTCTGGACGGTGAAATGGAAGTTATTGATGGCCAAGGCCTGGTCGCGTGGAGGGCCGGACGGTTCGATAACGGCGAAGTGAGATTTCTGAGAAGAAATGCCGGCGATCACCAGGAAAAGGGTTTTGCTCTTCCTGCCCTGCCGTTGGCGGTCATCAGTTCGGGCTTAATTTCCGTCGCCTCGGCTATGAGTTTTGGGTTACAGAACATTCCGGTGGATTTTTGGATGTTGATAGTCGGCGGGCTGGCGGTGCTGGCCTTAGCAGGCCTGGCTGCGAAGCGAAACTTTGGTCACAAGGATATGGTTTTTTTCCCAGTCAAAAATGACTCGGTAGTCGCCGATGCGAAACCGGTAAACTTTGCCTCGTTTGCCTTCAATGGAATCCGCAAAGTGCAGAGGATTTGGAAAATTTCGCAGCTGGCGGTCTGCCTGGCGGGTAAAACTATAATCGATCATTTTAATTTAAGACGTTTTTTGATTTCGGCGGAGGGGATGCGCCCGGATTTACGAGAGGCTTCGATCTCTTCCCGGAATTTGGGCGAGGAGTATTCGAGATATTCAACAAATTCCGCCCAGACCGCTTCATCAAGCACGACCGCTTTCATATCGCCGTTGGTATCAACGATGCGGACAACACCTTTTAAAGCGAACGGCAGGCGTTTTAATGTGGCGGAGTTCAGGCGGATCGTCTTTTCTTTGGTGAAGTTTTTGATCAGAGGTGAAACCATTTTAAAATCTCCTTTATCTGATTTAAGTATATCTTTGGCCGGACGGTGTGTCAATCCGTTTTCCTCTAAAGCCTTGATCCTGGTCAATCTCGCCATAGCGCTACTCTCCTGGTTATTCCTGTCTTCTTCCGGCGCTGTTCTCGCTACGGCACCGCTTATGATGTTCGGTCTTCCCGCGCCGCTGCCGAATGCCGAACGCATGAAGAGGATCGTCAGGCTTTTGATGGAAATGCCGGGTGACAATATAGCTTCCTGGATCAAGGTTTTGGCCCTTGATAAAAGCGGAATGGCGGATCTGCGTAATGCTGCCAGCAATGAACGCAAGGGAATACGGCTGTCGCCGCCCATGCCCTGGAGTCAGGATGAGGCGAAAAGGATCAATGTTATTTCAGATATTCTTCCCGTGCAGGAGGCCTTGGCGCAATCCACCCCGGCACAGCAGAATATTTCTTACCGTATTTTTCTTTTGATACATCTTCTGCAATTTTTGCCGCAGGATCATCAAGCCCTCCGCTGGCTGGAGGTTTTGGAACTGCAGGGCCATACCCAGCAGGTATTTTTGACCGAAGTTGAAAATCAATGCCGTTTTATCGTTGATCAGCGGGACAGCCTTCCCAAGGGGGAGCTTCAATGGGCAGAGGCCATACTGGCAAGATTAAAGATTATTTTAAAATGGCACGGCATGGCGCCCAACCCGGCAGATATAAAGAATAAAAAAGAGCAGAAACAAAAGAGCCCTCCCCTTCCGGCACAGCAGCCGGCCCGCAAAGATAAAGTCACGCCGCGAATGGTCCAGCGCCGCCGCGAGCGCCGGGCGCTGATCGCGCGGTTGGTGAGAGAAAGATTGGCGAGAGAACGCGCGCCGCCGATCGCGCCGACTACCGCTGAGAATGATTTAGAGAAGCTGCGGCCGAGACCGAGTGACGAGAGCACTTCTGCCCTCAACTGGGCCAACATCTTCGGCGCGGCGGCCGCGGCGATGCTGGCGCTGTTTATTCCTGATCTCTTCGGGCTGGGAGAAACGGAATTCAGCCGGCGCATGACCGTGATTTTTAGAATATTTATTCTCGGGATCATAGTTCACGAAGCCGGGCATTGGATCGATGTTATTAAGCGTTTTGGGTTCAAAGAAGGTTTAAAGAATTATCCGCGTTTTTTCAGGGAACAATTCCCTCCGCATAAGACCCGCGGTAAAACTCCGGTTTGGCGAATACGCTTACGAAAAATGATCGAACGTACCGGGATCGCCGGACGGGTTTTGACCACTGTCCAGCATTTTCTATCGGTTTCGATCAAAAATACTTTTAGATTCTTATTCTTCGCCGGTATTCACGTTCCGAAATCGACCGGCTCCTCCGGGATTATCGCCAGCCTGATCGCCATTCCCGTCCTCTTATTGATCGTTCCGTCATCTTATTGGGCCGTTGGGCTGGTCATCAGCGGTATTTTTGCCTTCTCTTTTGGAGACTGGCTGGTGATCGTTGTGGAACATGTTTTAAGAAATGTGGCTCAGCGGGATGTGACGATCGAAGGCCTGCAGAATTTACCGAGAGGACAATCCATCCTGCTGGCCGGAAATCATCCCAGCGCCGGATTGGACGGAGCCTTGATCACGGCCAAGATTTTTTTGGACGCCTATCAGAAGCCGGCGTTTCTCACCAATATGCGGCGGACCGATTTTGTGATCAGAAAAATGGTCGAAGCCGGCTGGGGATTCCCGATCAACGGGAAAGAAGATATTGAGCGTGTGGCCGCGGCCTTGCGCGCGAACCCCGGAGCGATCATCGGCTTTTTACCGGCTGAAGCTGGACGGACCAGAGAAACTGAACGGGCCCGGCTTATTGATTGGAGCACGGGTGTCGCGGTCGCGGCGATCAAGGCCGGCGTCCCGGTCTTACCGTTTGCGGTGTATGGGCGGATCCCGGCGGTGATGTCGTGGAAAGTCATCGTGAGGCTCATATTAAGCCGGATGAGTTTTGGGTTGATCGCCTCCCCGTTCGATGTGACGATCGTTTTCGGCCAGCCGCTCAGTCCGCCTGTCTTCGCGGAGGTTAGCGATGGGGAAGGCGTGATCAAGGAAGAAGCAAAATTGAGATTCATTGATGAAATAAAGCAGCGGGTCGAATGGATGCTTTTGGATAAGCAGATCAACGGGCATCATTTCAGTCCGCGCACGACGCCGTTACCTTGGGTCATTAATCTCTTTGCTGAATTGACCCAGCTGGATGAAGTGAGGATCTGGCACGGCATCGCGGCTATGCCTAATGGGTTTGAACTGATCAAACAGATCGATCCAAAGACCGTAAGCGGTCGTGGCGATACCCGCAAGGACACCAACGGGCTCTGGGCCGCGATCTGGAATTATTCACCGCGTGTGTAGATACAATTGTTAGCCCACAAC
Source organism: uncultured Planctomycetales bacterium (assembly GCA_964364715.1). Classification (GTDB taxonomy): domain Bacteria; phylum Omnitrophota; class Gorgyraeia; order Zapsychrales; family GWA2-47-8; genus CAYING01. The sequence continues at coordinate 18,429 of CAYING010000002.1, read as the reverse complement.
GAACTGACCCGGCGTTATCCGGATTCAACCTATGTGTATCATCTTAACGTCACCCAGGCGCGCGCGGCGTTCAAAGACAAGATGCCCGATCAAGCGGTGGAGGCGGTATTAAAATTTGATTCAGGTGCGGCGATGGCTGCTGTTCTGGTCAATCCGGTGCGGCAAACAGTGTTTGTTATCGATATCGGCCGGCTGCGCGGCATCGACACCGCCGTCGAAAAGGCCGTATCGGACGATATCCGCGAAATTCGTCGTCACCGCCGGCCGCTGTATGAACGGATCATGCAGTTGGGCGCCAAATTTATGGATAAGGAAGTTGACTGCTGGATCGACTTTTATCCGCCGACATCCTTAAAAGGCTGGGCAAGGTTCAAACAATACGCGCGGCTGTCGTGGCGCATCGCTTCGGACATTGACTTTAAGATCGTGCCGCGGTTATTAGGGTCGGATCATTTTAAGGAACTCATTGACCCGAGCGGAAAACTTTCCAAGATCCTTTTGTGGCTGCATAGCGGATTCGTGTGGATCATCCGTTTTGCCGGCGCGCCTTTATTACTGATCTATGTTCCCTTGTCTGGATTTATTTTTGTTCGGATGACGTTGTGGATCGGGCGGCATTATATTCTGCCGGGGTCGGTGGAGCGGTTTGATCTGATCGCCAAGGCTGTCAATAAGCAGTTGAAGAAAGGGCGTTTGTCGACGATCGCCCTGGCCGGCGAAGACGCGGAAACAGAAGAAGATGTCGACCGTATGGTGAAAGGATATATTCAGCTGGCCAAGAATATCAGCCGCCGCTGGAGCGATGAAAAATTACGCCCGCATCTCGCGGTCAAAATGAGCGGCCTTCATCCGGGCTTTGATCCTGAGGATGGATCCCATACGGTAAGGGTGATCTCTTTACTGCGCAGGATCGCGGCGGCAAGCAAGGATGCCGGCGTGTACCTTGAGATCGACGGCGAACGGTTCGAGGCGCGGCAAGCGCAATTAAACGCCGTCGCAGCGTTACGGACAGATCCGGAATTAAGAAATTGGAACGGCTTGGGTTTTGCCGTGCAGAGTTATTTTACGGACGCGGATGCTGTTATCGCGTCTCAGCTTAACGGCGCCCGCGACGGGAGCACGGTCGGTATCCGTATGGTCAAAGGCGCTTATTATGATGATGAGAGGAATAATGGCCGTCCGGTTCGGCCGTCGCCGGAAGAGACGGACAGCGCCTATCGCCGTAACGCGGCAGAACTGCTGCGCCGCGGCGGCGCGGCCTATCCGATGATCGCCTCGATGAACCCGCGGGAACAGGCGTTCGTGCATATCGCCGCGATGGTTTTGGGCGCCGCGCCGGAACGTTATGAACATCAAATGCTCGTCGGCATGATGCCGCATTTACAGAACATTATGGCCAAACGCGGCCAGCGCCTGCGGGTTTATTTAGTGATGGGAGATTTTGCCGCCGGCATCAAATATTTCAAACGCCGCCGCGTCGAGATCACCGGAGAAAGGGCTGTTTCCCGGATGGTGTATGACCAGAGCGTGCCGGTGAAAGATTTGACAAAGATGGAAAGTGGAAACGGCCAATCCGGCCGCGTGGACGTCCGGATCCTGGTTGCCGTTTATACGGCCGCGCTGCTGCTCAGTGTGATCGCGGCTTTTGCGGAAGTTTTTATTTGTAAAACCGTGTTGATCGGTGCTGTTGTCTACGGAACGGTTCTTCTCTTGGCGGGCTTGGGGAAATTATTTGAGATCTTGATGTCACGGGTTTTTAAATTATTGCATCGCCCTGCCGGTATAAATCCGCCTCGGCCCAGATGGCGTGAGGTTCTGAATATTTTTAAGCTGGGACAAACCCAGAAAGAAGCAGTGACGATTCGCGTCGGTGATTCTATTTCCTTGGCCATTCATCAGCCCGGAGATACGTACGCTGAGGTGCATTTAGATCCTTCTTTTCAAGCCCCATTGCGCGGAGAACGGAATCAATATCAAAGGTTGCGCTTCGTCCGCGCGGCCTTGTATGATTTGACGCTGCTGGCGTCTTACCTCCGGCGTAATTATAAGGTATTTACCGGAATTGAAAAGTTTTCGCTCCGGTCGCATCTGCTCGACGACGAATTTCTCAAAGCGGCAGATATATTTAATCATGGGCGCTTTATTCCGGAACCGGACAAAGGCAATAAACTGCTCAATCTGTGGGAACTATTGATCGGATGGGAGAATGTTGGAGAGGCGTCAGGAAGATTTTTTCACACAAGGAGGGTGGGGCGGGTGCGGCATGTTTCTGTCTCCCGGGAAAATCTTCTGGCCAGTGTAAAATATTTTGTCAGAGTCATCGCGCGCTTGGACCGGCTGCTGAAAAAAGCTGTGCGTTCGAAACGGCTTCCTCAAGTATTATTTAATGACGCCGGCACATTGATAGCCTGGTATACCCACGCCAAACTGCAGATCGAAGGCCCGGATAAGGAAATTTTATTCCGGGGTACGTATAACGGATCTGCTGAGCGGTTATACCATGAATATAAAATACCCGCTGGAAGTGTTGTGAGGTTTACCGGTCAGGACGGCCGGATGCATGAATTTCCATGGGGTATCCCGGAAACTAAAGTTCAAAAATATTCAACTCGGTTTTTACGATGGTATATACGATGGTATAGAAAGCAGTTGAGGGCGGTATATCTTTACAGCCTGTACGGATTTTTTGCCATCCCGGCAAGCCTTGGGTTGTTGGCGTATCTTATTTCTTACCTTCGGAACAAACCAAACCCGGCGGTCGTTCAACTCCGATTTTGCAAAAATAAAAATGGAAATAAAAATGGGACAGCGCCTGTTTTTGAACGCAGCCCCGGCGCGGGGAAGACGGTAGGGTCGATCGGTTTAGCGGTTGGGTTGTTGGCTGCCATCGGTACGGCCATGCCTATCGGCCCGGCTTCGCTGAGCTACGCCGAGGCGAGCATCCCGGCCCCGGAAGCGGTCAAGGTCGAATCCCCGCCGGTTTTGATGGCCGCCTCTCTTACCCCGGGCGTGTTGGTTGGAGTACAACCACAAGTTCCACAAGGCACTCAGCAGCAAATCATTCCATTACATCCTTTAACGCCAGAGGAGACGCGGCACGTTACAGCCACCATTGAAGCCTTTAATGCGGCGGTGATTCGCGCCGTCGAGGAACTCACCCAAGCTCACGATCCAGCGTTACCAGCGGCACAAGCCTTTCGGGATACGGCTTTTCGGCAACTGACGCTGCTTGAGGTGCCGGCTGATAAGAGTAAGCGGGGGCTTATCGTCACTATGCTGAAAGGTTTTGCAGTCACGGAAGAGAGGGGTCAGCAGATTTTCCATCCCGATGCGGGTCTTGGTATTGATGCAGGGTTGTTTGAGCCGCTGTTACAAAAGGCGCGGACGAGTGCGATGTATCGTGAAATCCTGACAGCGATATTTATCAAAGAGGGTGAAACTATTCGGGACATCTTTGCGCATATACCATTTTATTTGGATCACCATCGGCTTAATGAAGCATTTTCGGCCAAGCCTTTCGACGCTCGCGATGCCTCACAACGGGACTTGGCTAAGCGCTTGGCGGCGCATAATCTTGAGGCCGAGGCCGTCGGCTATCGATTAGCGCTGGAATATTTAGAGCGGCATGGCATTGGACCACAAACAATTCAAGCCGTCAGAGTCGCGGAACCGGAACCATGGATGGCCGCGCACTTACGTACTTTCGAATATCTCCTGCAAGGCGTGGACGGTAGGACCGGAACGGATCGCGACTTATCCTTTAAGATGCACATCTTTTTCAGTCATACTCGGGATACCGAACCCAAAATTGCGCAAGCGTTCTTTCAAATAGCAATTGCAGAAGGCACGATGAAGATTGATCCTGCGACCGGTAAAGCGCAGGGCGGCACAGAGGCCTTCGCCTTTCTTGTTGATCCGCAGTATATAGGAAAAGACGTACTACCTCCGCAACGTGTACCTACCTTATGGCAGCGCATTTGGCCGTGGTTGCTTAGTCTGGTTGGCCTCGCTGCGATCATTATTGCCGTAAAGAGACTTCGACGGAAGGGGAAAAATGGGAAAATCAGGACAGCGCCCTTTTCTGATCGCGGTTCCGGCGCGGGCTTTGTCCTCCCGGCGGTGCCGGTCGCGGTGGCGGCGGCTGGGTTGGGAACAGCATTGTGGACAGGGTATCTGCAGGCTGTAAAAAACTTTACCTGGCTGGATTATGTACAGGATGGTGTTATCATCGCGGCGATGATACTCAGCGCGTTTTTATTATGGAAGTTATTCAGGATATTGCCGTACACGTCCTGGAAAGATTTTGTGGAAATGTTAACGCTCGGGAAGATCCGCTTCATGAATGAAAAAGCTCCTCCGGCTAAAACTTCAGCCGTTGAGGCCAGCGGCGGGTTGGAAGGCATGGTTGTGGGGGAATTTTTAAAGACATTGCATCTGGATGATCCGCGCGTGATTCCGCAAGGAGCCCAAAAAGTCTCGGGCATTCGTCCATGTCCGGATAATTCTTATGTCCAACGGATAGGAGTTGAACCAAATTCGAATGAAGAGCTTGCATCGGGTATACACCTTTTGAACGTGGAATTTAGTTCTTCGAAGGAATTTGATTTACTTTATAACCAGCGCCATCATCTCATCGCAATCCTGCCGGTTGAGCGTAAAGATTCAGAAAATCATTATTTCGATTTAAGCGCGTTTTATATTTCGCATACGGCACTTCAGCCATCGCTTTCAGGGCCTCTTTTAGAAGTATGGCAAGAGGATTATCGATCCAATCAGGCCATTATTACCGCTTATTTTAAGCCTTTATCACCGGCTGCGAGAATTTATCCTTATAAATTTTATGGCAGCTATGCCTTTGTGGAGTTTGATCCTAAGACAGGAAAATCTTTTATTAAAATTTTTAGTCCGGACGCGTTTGATACTCAGCGGTTTGTCAGCAATCCGCAAAAGCATCAGATTATTATCCCGATGTTCCCGACGGTATATCCATTTGCTACGCCGGGCGTGAAAAAAGTTGACGGCCGTTATGTGAGGGAAATCTATTCGGGAAGGCGCATTGATTTGCAAAAGGATCAGGATGTTTTGGTGATGGGTCCCGGGGCAGGAATCGATGCCTGGCTTGTCTGGCTTCACACACAGAAACAGGTGGGTGTTATTGGAATTAATCCTTTTGAAATTGCCAATACCAGAACTACCGCCAAGATAGCAGGAATGCCTGTGGACGCCTGGCTTAATAATAATATTGTTACGGAAGATGGTTTATCTGTGACAGGCAGGAAATATGACCGCATTTTGTGGAATATGCCGCAATTAAGCCCTGACAATATTGGGTACAGCGATATTGATCTGTTATGGGAAGAACGTCAAAGCAGATTATCAGCGCTATGGGATGGCGACTCGGCTGGAAGGACATTGGTTAAATTTGCCCATGGATCAAGAGTAAGCTTGAAACCGAATGGAAAAATTATGATTTGGAATTCAGGAAAAGGTTTCTTTGATTTTATCAGCCGCAGATTTGAAAAAGCAGGGTTCAATGTCGCTGTGTTATCGTCATTCCAAAGTTTTGGCGTATATGTGATTGAGTTTAATAAATGGTCTTTATTGAGAATTGGATTGTTTTTTGCCGGTTTGGCGGTTTTTGTGATGGTTGTATGCTTGCCGATTCATTGGGAATTACTGGGTAGTTCCTATGTATTCCAAGCATTAGTGATTATTCAATTATGTAAATGGGAAAATCGAGATCCTCTGAAGCTGAAAAATCACAAAGAATCTATTTTGGAACTTGAAGGACAATGGAGAAATAAAATTGATGCAGCAGTAAAAGGCCCACCTGTTTTGAGCGGAGCGTTGCAAGCGGATGAACGGGGCAGTGTTTATCTTGCTTTACCTGTTGCGGCCGCGGTAACAAGTGTGCTGCTGACAGCTGTGGTGGCAGGGCTTTTTGACCGGCAGGCAGGCGGCGCAGCGGCAATGCCTGAGTCAGATTGGGCAGTGTTTAAATATCTCTTAATTTTTACTTCAGGGTTCATGTTATTAATGTCCTTTCTGCGCGGCCTGCACATCGGAGAATTATACGGATATTGGCGGGGCAAATTTCAACGGATTTTCCCCATCAACGAATCGCCCTGGGAATACCTGAAAGCGCATATCTGGGGCCGGTGGACCCGCGCGGAGAGACAAATCATTGAAGATGAAGCGAAGCTGCTCATCCAGCGCTTAGGTTTCGATGGCGAAAAAATTTATGACAAGGCCAGGGCCATTATTCATCCGCTGGGGGTCAAAGACTTTTTGTGGTGTACATTTCCTCTATTTATATTTTCTCTGGCGCTGTTTACGGTTATCAACACCGGACTCTGGATATTCTTGCAATACAATTTCTGGAACGGCGAGAAACTTTCTTTCATTTTAGCCGGGCTTCTATTTCTGCAAAAGTTTTTTGAAGTTCAATTCAGCATATTCTCCCGCCTGGGGGGGGCGCATAGAAGGACAAAGTTATTTGGTAAAGAGGAAATTGTGGTTGCCGCGCCGCGTTTGTGGCCCTGGCTGTCTTTGAGAGTACAAGCTCAAAACCGGGCGGTGTTAGCGCATGAATTGGTTCATTGGCTGGAAACCGAAGGCATGGTTAAGAAAAATAAAGATAAGACAGAGATTGAATTTATTGAAAGCCCGACGGGAGAGGTGCTTGGCCGAGAACACCGCGTTATGAAAGATAACGGCCCGATTCCAACCGCGGCCCAGAGGATACGGATCCTGGAATTACAAGGGGTAAATCCAATCGATAATGAGATCATGGCGGCTTATCCTTCCGGAGACTGGACGGAAAATTTAAGCACAAGAATGTTGCACGAATTAATAGGCCGCGGGGATGGTTCATTTAGCATTGATGATCTGGGGGAGTTCCTTGAAACCTTGAGATATATAGAAGGACAGAAGGGTTTATTGGAAGAATTGCGTAGAAAACAAAAACTGGTTCAAGACGCTGAGAGTCATTATCAGGCCGGAGAATTATTAGCACCGGTTGCCTACGCGTTTGGCGTCTATCTGGCTTTGCGAAAAGTTGTTCCACCGACAGCCTCCGGCATCGCCGACGGGGCGTACCGTTATATTGCAGAAGCAGCCAGAGGGCGAAGCTGGGCGCAGTCCGCCATGAATGTCATTAATAGCGTAAAGACGGGCTTGGGATTGTTGATGATGAGTCTTTTTGCCGCCGGTCTGTCCGCCTGCCAGGCTGGCGCCCCGGGGCAGGCAGAGGTCAAAACTCCACAGGACATATGGCCTAGTATTGTCTGGTATGTGGTCATCTTAGGTCTCGCCGCATTTTTTCTGACAAAAGGAGTACAGCGCTCGCTTAATAAACCTGGGCTGGATCCGAAGCAAATTCGACGAGTTCCAATAATTATTGCAACTGCGTTACTGACCGGGCTTTGTACGGTATTTATATCTTCTCTATTCGAAATTTTGGTTATTTATATGAGTACCATTTATCTGTCCTTTCGCTATTTCTTTGCAGGTTTAGAGGGTCAAAATTCAACTAAGCCTGAAGCAATGACTGATGAAAGAATTCTAAATATTCTTAATAAAATACTGGCCGCGGCGAAAATTCATCAGCCTTTAGAAGGGCTACAGTTTAAGATCGCTCGCGGTGAAAAAGATTCTCTTCGTTATTCTTGCAGACCTGTACTGATTACCCTGAATAAAAACAAAATAGAACAACAGGATGACAGGGATTTTGCGTCTGTGTTGGGCCATGAAATCGCTCATTTAAGAGATTTTTTCCCCACAGAAAAGTTTCTATATGACGCCATACCTTATGTTATCTCTGGCTGGGTTGCTCGAATATTTATTCCGTTCCCTTTTCTTGTTCCAATTGTTATGGTGCCTGCGTTGTATTTCGGGGTCCCTGTTTGGTGGTTTGTTCCGATATTTTTTTGCGAATTATTTATGTCGTGGTTCAGAGAGCTAAAGGCTGATTACTGGGGAACGATCTATGCTTATCAAGCCGGTTATGATATCCCCGCTGATTTTAAAAAGTATTTCCCAAATTCGTTCTTAGCAACATCGCATCCGCCGAATTTTTTGAGAATCTGGTGGATTAAGCGAACCTTTCGCAGTCTTCAGAAAAAACAAGCCTCCTCAAACGCGGGCTTTGTGTTCCCAGCCTTGCCGCTCGCGCTCGTCGGAACGGCCGGTATGGCGGCGGCTGGGGCGGGGACGATCCTGCTCGGCGGAGATGATCAATCTTTAAGCGGTCTTTGGCTTTGGTCCTCGATCAACTGGCCGCTGGTCGCTGTTCTTGGGGTGGCTGCGGCGGCAGGCCTGGTTTGGCTTGCGGCCTGGCTGAGGCAGCGGCACAATAAATCCCGTCCTCTCCGTATAATTAATGGAAGCCGGGACTCTCTCAAAGATTTTGGTGTGTCCCCGCCGCAAACTGTGCAGCCTAACCGCAGAGGGGACAGCGCCCGAACTCCCGCCCCCGGCGCGGCGGGTCTGGCAAACTCACCGAGCACAGCCGTCTTAGCAGACGATCATAATTGGAAAGTTGAAGCAGTACAAATATTAGATGGTGTTTATCGATTAGTTGATCTTGGGCCAAGACAGAATGTTACGATTGATCCAGCCAGCGTGCAGTTACAGTTTGGTGAAATACTTTTAGTGGAGGATAAGATATTTTTAACAATTCCTTTGGAGGGAAGAAATTCTACCGATTCCCCCGTAAGGCTTGTGATGGTTGGACGGGATTCTAATTTTACGGCGCTTGAACAATATTTTGCTTCAGGTCTGGAAAAGGAATTTGAGAAATCTGGAGTAGAAGGACGTTCTAAGGAGTGGATTGAGGAGTATTTGCAGGTTTTAGAATCTGCTGGTATTCAAGGCAGGCTGCGCCATATCTTTGAAGAAAGATTAAAGTATTATGGCAGCAAAGAATATCGGATGCGAGTTTTTAGGGAAGAAGCAGAGTATGCGGAGGATAGCAGTCGTCTTAAATTTGCGGAATTAGAAATAGAATTCAGACAAAAAGGATGGCTGCTTCCTGGTGAAACGTTTGATACTGAAGCGGAATTTGAAAGAGTCATGGCTCGGCTTAAGCAGGTGTTAGGAGAGGAAGGTGGAGAATCTCGCGGTCCCGGCTCCGGCACGGGGAAGACGATGGGCCTGCTGCTTGGGTTTATCTTTGCCGGGCTTTTGGCCGGTTGTTCTACCGGCCCGGGTGTGCAGACTGCGGCGTGGTGTGCTCCTTTCACGGCGTGGCTGGCAGTTTACTGGCCGTGGCTTATCTTTCTTGGGGTGGTTACTGTGGCAGGTGTGATTTGGTTTATGGCTTGGTTAAGAGAGCGGCATAACAAGTCCCCGCCGTCAACGGTACAGCATGCTCGCACCCCGCTTCCCGCAGAAGTTCCACAAAATGAGTCAGCAGTCTGCAATTATTTCCAAGCCAAGGTTAAACCTGAGTTCATTGATAAAAGCGCGCGTGTTATTGAATCAGATCAGGTTTTTGTAAAAGAAAATTCAGGATTCGCAAATCCGATTGTTGATCTTAGCGGAGCGGGTGATTCTTTGGCCCAGAAGTTAGGGTTTTTAAATTCCGCCGCGATGGAGCGTATGGTTAACAGCGATATTAATACCCGTATCAGACAGATAAGACTTTTAAAGACCAGAGAAAAAATAAATAGCCCCGGGAACTTGCCTTTCAGGATCCGTTTGGATCCTGGCTATTCGTACATGAGCGGATTTGAAAAGACAGGATCGACATTAATCATCAATCCATCACCCTTCACGTCGCTGCCGGAGCGGGTTAGGGCCATTGTGATGAGAGTGGCAATCCTGCATGAGATCCTGGGGCATGCCTCAGGGTTTGATGACGAAGCTGTCTTAACCGAAGAAGACATCAATCTCACCCTTGAACTTCTGTACCAGCAGAATGAATCGGTTGAAGAATACCTGGAGGCACTTTCCAGGGTGCTTGAGAACGATTCTCCGTATGTTAGCGAACTGCGCACGGTCATTGACCTCGGGAAACCGGAATCCAGGGATACCTCGACACCGGTCATTTTTGAGGGCGGGCTGCAGCCAAGGTTCGATTCAATTGTCGTTGAGCCTGGATTTGCCGGTGCTGAGGCACAGCGTCGAGATCTGGTCAAGCGGAAAACAGAAGCCTTATTGTTTAGGCTGGAACATATTTATGCCGAACAAAGAGACGATGCCATTGCTTTGGAGATGTCTGAGGACAGATTGGAATCCGCGACACTTGATTTGAGTAAATATAATGTGCCGGTCCAGCGGATAGAGATTGCCATCAATGAGACTGGCTGCTCCAAGACATATTATTTAAAGATTTCAGAAAGGGGAATCATTCGAAAGATAGAAACGCCGGGCAGCATTATTAAGTTGACGGACACGCTCATTCTTTTGCTCAAAGGTGATGAATTTGAGATCCGGCCTTCGTTATCCAGCTTGACTTATGCCTGGGGGCATGGGCGTGATTATTGGAAGGATTGGTGGCGCGAGATGAATGAAGATGGGACCTATCCGGGAAGTATCCATCCTGTAGTCAGCCGAAGCGTCCAAGCGGTGTTAAGAGATTTATTCTCAGGAAAGGACGTTCATATTTTGGACATTTTTGCCGGCGAGGGCAGCTTTGCCCAAAGGCTTGCTCAAGACCTAAAGGCAAATTTACCGGACCACTCGGTTTCGATGGAATTACTAGAAAGGGAAGAGGTTAATTTGATTTTCGCCCGGAAAAAATTGAAAGGAATTAATCAAATAGCGGTCAATCCTTCTGTGGATATTGTTCAGCTCACCTCATTGCGCGGTTTTGTCCAGAGGAGGCCGGATATCGTGACAGCCATTGGCGGTTTGAATATCCTTGTTGTGAACTCCGTTCAAGAGGCCAGGCATGTGGCTCAAATGGTTTATGATCTTTTACCGGACGGGGGAGTATTCATCGTAACAGGATTTACGCGGGGGTACCTCTCTGCCAAAGAATTCCGCGAAATTGGTTTTGAAGTGATAAATATGAGCATCCCGCTAAACTATCCCAGAGTCGTCCCTCGGGAATTTTATATTTTGAGGAAGGGGATAAGGGAAAACGGGACAGCCCGCCACAAAACGCGGCCTGCCTCGACTGCAAAGCGAGGCGAGCAAGGTCCCGCCTCTTCAGGGCAGACGCCTGTTAATGATCGCGGCACCGGCGGGGCGGGGCATGTGCTCCTTGCCCTACCGCTGGCGTTGATTGATTTGGCTGGGATAGTTTTAGTCATGCGGCACGGTAATTATCTTGATTTAACTTCGTTGGGGCTGTTCGGTTTACCCGTATGGCTGTGGCTCGTGGGTGGAGCAGCGGCTTTTGTTGTTGTCATTTGGTTGATACAAGTAGCGGCCCGGGTCCAGTCCCTGCTTACAGAACCGCACATTTTTGAACAAACCGAAAAATTAAAGAAGCAGCTTCATTTAAGAGTCCAGATATCAACGATCGTTGGGATCGTCTCTATTTTAAGTTTGGCTGTATTATCGATCGTATCGGGCGGGCCTTTTGCCCTGTACCATTTGATCTATATGCTTATGGGAGGCATATTGCTCATGCTGTTTTCCTCCTTATTGCCGAAAGAAAAGGGCGCGCGGTTTATTTCAAGCCCGGTTAGCATTATTCTATTCGCCCTTTTGATTGACCAGTCCTTAAAATTTTTAGTTCCTTGTCTATTCGGTTTACCCCTGGAGTTCTCTTCTTATTTTGACGAAGACAATGTCTTTCATTTGATCCCGGGTATCATTGGTATATCGAATGTCCTGCATGAGCTAAATTTGTGGGAGGTAATATTTAAAATTACGATTTTTGCCGCTGCTGTGTGGGCTATGCGGGCTGTTGCTAAGCGTGCCGCAAGCATTAACGGTTCGACTCCACGATTCTCACGATTTGATTGGATCTTTATAGGATTTTCCCTAAGTCAACTATTGGAAATTTTTATCCGGGGCGGCGCCATTGATTGGTTTGCGTTAGAGGGGCTGACTTATTCCAACCTGGCCGATTGGATTTTTTTCGGTTGGTTATTTTTCTTTGTTCGTAAAGTTTTTGTGATTCAATTAAGAATCAACCAAGATACGTATAGACAGATGTCAGCGGAAATCGATAAGTATGTCCGGCGACAGCAGGAAAAGAAGGGGGCAGCGCCCGTTGATGATCCCGCCCCCGGCGCGGGGAAGACTATGGGTCTGCTGTTTGGCTTTGTCTTCGCCGGATTTTTGGCCAGCTGTTCGTCGGGGTCGTCTGCGCAAGCCGCGGCATGGCTGGCTTCTGTCACAGCATGGCTGTCAGCTTATTGGCCGTGGGTTATCTTCGCATTGGCGGGCTTCCTTGTCGGTGCGATCGGCGTTTGGCGTATTTGTCAGAAGCAGTACAGAGAAATAGTGTTTGTCCCTATTTTAACGCAGACAAGCACCCGCGAAACGGAAAATAAAGAATTAGTCCCAGTCCATATCCGAAAGGAGCTTGATAAAAAAGTTTTCAGGTTATTAGTTTTTGATTTAGATGATACCTTAGCCAGATATAGAGGTGATACGATCCCGGATGAAACCATAGCTGAGTTAATCAGGTGGGTGCAGAGTGACAACAACAGGAGAGTGCTAATCGTTAGTACTTCGACACTACCAAATTATTATACTCAACAACGGATTGGTTACACTAGGATTCCGCCAGAATTAAGACAGTATTTTGAGATATTTACTTCCAGAGGGCATTTTTATTTCACCAGTAAAGGCAGGTTGCGTAAAGACGATTGCTATTTTTTTGGTAAAGGTGGTATCGTTCACTTAAAGCAAAAGGAATATGGTATACAATCTCATGAAACCTTAGTCGTGGGTGACAACTATGAGAACCGCGATATGGAAATGTTTAAGATAGAGGGAGTTACTGCCATAGAGGTTGGTTTGAATGATAGATCAGTTTTATATGGCGTCGTCGGGAGTTATCGCGGTATTCATTATTATAAGGAGCGTGGGCCTGCCGCATGCTGTCGTATTGTAAGGTATTTAAACTTGTTGGATGAATCGAAATCTACCGAAGGCGCGGCCCGGGAAATCAAGTTTCCTATGGAAAAACAGGATAGTGCCCGAAATCCCGCCCCCGGTGAGGCGGAGGAACCGGCACGGCCAAGTTCTCCTAAGCGTCCTCAAGAGGAAGGGTATGTATTTTCAGTTTTGGCAGCTGCGGTTGGACTAGTTGGTTTGTCGGTTGGTGCTCTGTTGATGGCGGGGGGAATGTGGCCAGTTTATCTTGATTTGAGTTTTTGGATGAATTCTTTGGGCGTGATGATGCTTGTATTTTTGATACTTTTTAGAGCCAGCAGGTCCTTATCGCCGGTCACGATGGAATCGGCGTTTCCGGCGACAGCGGCTTCGAGCACTTTATTGTCTTCCGGGTCGCGGCAAATATCAACGCGTTCAGAAGGGTTGATCAAAGGAAAACGGTCTTTAATAAGAGAAGTAAGAATAGTTTTATCGAATTCATCAATAAAGGGCGCAAGCCGAGGTTTATTCGCAGTGATGATGAGCTCGTTAAAAAGATCAACAGAGATAATTAATCGAAATTTATTATCAATGAGCGCGTTGACGATCGCTCTTGTTACTTTGCCTTTTAATAGTCCGCTGACGAAGACATTTGTGTCAACGACGGCGCTTAGCATAATACTCGCGGCGGGCTTCGGCTACTACCTCGTTGATCTCTTTTTGCGAAATGGGGTATTTTTTGCGGCGGGCGTCAATGCGGGAAAGCATTTGTTTAAAACGTTTTTGCCAGGTGTCACGCTGAAGTTCTTCGACCAAACGGATGCGCTGCTTCATCGGGAGACGCTTAGCGGCTTTTCGAATCTGTTCAAATTTAATTTCACTTTTAACCATAGCTCAACTTTATCATCCGTCTTTTCGAGTGTCAAGGCCTATGTCGGCGGGAAAATGGGTGCCATAGCAATGGTTCCCGGTATATTGCCGGTGATGCCGCTCAGCGCTCCGGGTCCGGAAACACCAGGCCTTGGGATGTGGGCCTTGTGGGGAAGTATATTTTTATTTACTGTGCTCATGCGCGTGAGCGATGACCGGCCGATCCCGAAAGTAATAAACATCAAAAGGAGATTACGCACTACAAGGGAATTGTTCGATCACAGAGACCTCATCGGGGCGGCGCGCCTGCTCAGAGAGACGGCCCAGGGGATCATAGACTCCCCGAACAAGGAGCCCTATCAAAATAGAGCCCGCAAGGTAATTTTTGCGATGAATTTTATTTTTGCAGAAGCGATCGTCTTTCGCCAAGGTGAGCCCATGATTGACCTTCCGATGTTGGCGGCGAATGTACTGAGACGGTATGCCCCCGATTCATCGGATGACCGCGAGGAAGCGGAATATGTCGTTCAGGCGTTGAACCGCGCACTCCGGCGGCTCATCACCCAAGGAGAATATAGGAGAGCGGATGAATATATCGCGTTTACGATCGGCTTCATTGAAGAATTCAGCGGGTCGATCGATCAGCGCCAAAAGTACAGAACAACAAAATTGGCACGGCTGAAGGAGGAGAAGATCCGGTTAGAGGAAAATGGAAACATAGATAGTGAAATCGAAGATTGGACCAGGCGAGGGGAAGAAGCCGGGGATGATGTGAAGACAGCCCGAAGGCTTTTTGACCGCGCGATCATTCTTGGAAATAAACGATTGGCAGCTTTGCCCGCGCGTAATCTTTTGGCCGCGCTTCACTTAAAAGAAGGCAATTTGTATCCCGCGATAAATCTGTATCTGGAAAATATTGAGATCATCCAGTGGTATCGTACCGGTTTCGAATTGTCCCCTGAGCAGCGGCGGCAGCTGGATGACATTGAAGGCCATGCCGTCGCAGCCCTTGCCGATATCTTGCCGCGCCTGAAACGTTTTGACAAAGCCGAAGAAGCTGTTCGAAGAGCGCTGCAGCTGAAGCCGGGGGATGATCGACCCAGCGGCGGCTTTGTTTTACCCTTTTTACCGGCTGCCGGCGTCGTTGGGTCTATGGCGTGGGCCGCTGACCCGTCGTGGTGGACCGGGAATTGGCCGTGGGTTGTGGGAGTTTGGATCTTGGTCGGAATATTGATCTGGCTCGTCCGCAAGATCATCTTTCCACCATCGGTTTCCCATCAAAAAAATATTCCGATGTGGTTGAAGCTCATCTTCCCCGGGCTCGCGATCAGTTTCACCGCTTTTGTCGCCTGGGTTTTTCCGATACCAACCTTGCAAGAAAATCTCATTATCAATTTGTTGGTCAATGCCCTATTGTGGGGGCCGTTTACTTCTATTTATGACATCATCGGTCAGATTTTCGCCAATATGCGCATCAATTGGAAACAGGTCCTGGTCATGTTTCCGGTTGGGATCATGATGGGATCTATCATGGCCGCCGGCTTCTGGATCTTGAATCAAGTTATCCCTCCCGTGAGTTTATTCGATAATGCGCCGCGGCACATTATTACTGCTATCCCGCGGATCTTCATCCAATTTGCTTTAACTAAGTTAGCGCTTAATGTGTCTGCGAAATTTACCGAGAATGCCGAAGCGGATCCGGCCAAAAAAGATGAGCTGTATAAACTCACTCGCCTGCCGGGATTAGCAAAAGTTTATTTTGTACAAATGGTTGTTGCTGTTTATTGGCCTAATGCGCAAGGCGCCGTCGAGTCGATTGCTTCCAGCGTCTTCAGAATATTCGACCGTTGGGGCCTGAATAAAAAGGGCTTTATTATTAGATCTGAAAAGCTGCGCAACAAACTCGCATTCTTGAAGTGGTTTGATCCGTGGTGGATCATGAAATATTCCGTACAACAAAGTAAGAAATTTATTAAGAAAATGAAGGTTATTCTGCGTAATCGTCCGAAGGGAAGTGGATTTGTCGGCATGACCGCTTTAACGGCTGCACTTTTTGCCGCCGGCGGCAGAGCGCAAACAGCGGCAAACACCGTCGTGACAGAAACAGTTAAGACGATGGTCGTCGATCCAATGGTGCAATCGTTTTGGGTATCCCACTGGGTATGGGCATTGTGGGGAAGCGCGGCTTTATTTTTGGCGCTCGCGCGGATGGGGGATGACCGCCTGCTCACCCGTGAAGAAATAGACATCGAGGAACGGTTGAATGCGGCAAAGCAATTGTCCTCGCACCGAGACCTTGCTGGGGCGGCGCGCCTGCTGGAAGGGGTGGCGCAGGTGATCATACAATCTTTAAACGGGAGGCCTTATCAAAGGAAGGCAAAGAATGTGATCTCTCTGCTGAATTCTCTTTTTGAAGAAGCGGCCATTTTTCGACAAGGCGGGCAAATGCTGGGCCTCCCGATCTTGGCGGCGAAGGCGCTGAAACGATACGCGTTTTTTTCATTGGATGTCAAGAAACAGGCGGATGATGTGACCCGCATGTTGAACCGCGCTATCCAACTGCTCATCACACGGGGAGAATATAAGAGAGCGGATGAAGATATCGCGTTTGCGACGGCATTCATTGAAGAATTCAGCAGGTCAATCGATCAGCGCCAAAGAAATAGGACAACGGAACTGGCACAGCTGAAGCAGAAAAAGGTTTGGTTAGAGGCAAGAGGCAAAATAGATAGTGAGATCGAACATTTGATCAGGCAAGGGAAAAAGGCCCCGGATTTGCAAACAGCCCGCTGGCATTATGACCGCGCGCTCATTTTGGGAGACAGACGGTTGGCGGCTCTGCTGGCGCGTAATTCTTTAGCCGCCATTCATTTTAAAGAAGGGCGCTTTGTAGAGGGGCGTTCGTATGACGCGATGAACTTGTATCGGGAAAATATTGAGATCATCCAGGGTTATCGCGCCGACGGATGGTTGTCTTCCGATCAGCTGAGGCAGCTGGATCACAGTGAGGCCCACGCCGTCACAGCCCTGGCTAATATTTTTCAGCAAATGAGACGTTTTGACGACGCCCTGAATTTATTAAGCCCTGACCAGGGTAAAAGTTTGATCCCGCTGCTGGACAATAACCCGGTCGCCCACAGCGTGTTGGCCAATATATTTTATTTCAACGGACAGCTGCAAAAGGCGCAGGAAGTTGTTCAGAGAGCGTTGCCGAGATTTCCGAAAAGTTGCGGATTATCGGCTGTGGCTGACTGGATTAGAAAAGGGCCTTATAAACCCAAGCCGAGGAATGGCCGGCCCGACGGAGGGTTTATTTTACCCTTTTTACCGGCGGCAGGCGTCGCGGGGTATTTGGCATGGGCGGTGGACCCCAGCCTAATCGGCAGGCAGGCGTCGTGGTTGGCCGGGAATTGGGCGTGGGCGGACGGCTCCGGATTATTCGCTGTCTTATGGGTCGGCGGGGTATTTCTTGCTGTGATCATTGCTGTTGGTGTTAAGCGCGACGCGCGCCGCAACACATCCCGGCCGCAGGCCCGGGATGGACACACCGCCCCGAAAGATTTTAGAAAATTACCGACGGTTAAAAGCCTAAGATCACAGTTGAACAATCTGAGAAGAATGAAGAAGCGGATCAATACGTCGCTGAGCGTTTTAGGATGGGCATTGATCATCTCGATCGCTACGATGAATAAATGGCTTGTGTTACTCCTGGGCGTTGCTGCGTCCCTGCCGGCTGTTTCCTTAGTTTTCATTGAGAACAAAAGACACAAACTAACTGACCAACACTTGCTTGCGCAAATTTTAGCCAGCGAGCGTCGACGTGGAATGGGCATTGTGAGGCCTGGCCCTCGGGAAGATCCAGATGAGGAAGAGCCGCGAGACCATCCCATCACCCCGCGGGCGATGTTTGAGGCGGCGCTTAAATATCGGTATTTGATCAAAGAGCCGTATGTGAGCGGCGCGTTCACGGTGCTGGGCGAAATTTTATTCCGCATGGCCATACAGGAATATCTGGCCAAGTCCGGAAAACTGCAGGGCCCGCCGACGGAAGAAGCGCTCCTCTCGTTTGAACTTGCCACAACACAAACCTGGACCCCGGCCCTCGCCAAAGAATTGCGCAAAGTTTTACGCAGCCTCGGCTATTCTGCCGAGATCGAAGATTGGGTCATCGATCACATTGCTGTCCACGAAAAAATCCAAGGCGAACCCGCCGCGATCGGCAGGCAGATGCGCAAGATCCGTCGGGAATACCACAGTTATTTGGCGGATAATGTTTTCTGGGCCCTTCAATGGAATTTCAAGAGTTACCGTTTATCGTATCAGCGGAAATCCGCGGATGCGGCCTTGCGTGAAAAAGCTGACGCGGAGATAAAGGAATTGCTTCAGACCATGAAGGCCAGGGTTTGGATGTTCCGCAATGTCTGGCTTTTGGAAGGCCCGGCCCAGCGCATTGAAAAAGCCATCGCCCTTTTGGAAAATAATAATGAACCGGCCGCGAATATGGTTTTGACCAAAGCCGCCTTGGCCGGATGGAAATTGCGCGAGGCTATCTTGGGCCCG
>CAYING010000001.1:33453-96516 GCA_964364715.1 uncultured Planctomycetales bacterium | reverse complement strand
CATTGACATCCGCCAGTTCACCGGAATGATTATCGCAAAAAATCAGGAATTTAATTTTAGCATCCTTAAGATTATGTTCAAGAAACTCCAGCAACTTTGCCGTCTCCCTATTGTCGCCAAAAGCAACTGTCAGCTTATCCATCAGCTCCTTATCCTGGCGGCCGAGATGAGCCAGAACCTTCTGATGCAGGGCACGCAAATGAGGTTTCGCTTGGGCATACGAACGGCACACCATCAGAATCTGATCGATCGAACTGAGAATCGTTGCGTGCGCACTGCGGAAGTTTTCGACGAGTTGGCGGGACATCTGCGGTCCTTACAAACCTATGCCTTAACAGCCCTCTGTGCCATCATTTCCAGTTGGGTTTTAAAATCCGCACAAATTCTTTCCAACCCCAAGGCCTTGACCCGGCTTTTGGTCAATTCATTCTGCAGCATCTTTTCTTTCTTGGTCAGAAATTCATTAAATTCTTGAAGCTTGCTGATCTGCGCTTCAAGGTCGACAGAACCCTTACCGTCCGCCGGCTTTGCGGCAGAGGCGGCGTTTTCCGCCTTCAATTGTTCGACCGTCTTTCGCATTGCTTCGATTTGAACTTTCAAATCCTCATTCACCCGCTTCAATTCTGCCTGCTCAGCCAGATCGGCTTCCGATGGAACTGCCGGAGCGGCGGCAACCGGCCGGGCATTCAATTGCGCAACGGTATTTTCAAATTCCTTGATCTTCTCTAAACCTTCAGCGATCTGCGCCTTCAACTGCTCGTTCTCCGACCGTAAATTTTCAAAATCCGCTTTTCCGATATCATCGGCCACCGGAACAGAGGGCACTGCTGTCGGCGCTGCTGTCGGCTGCGCCTTTAAACTTTCAATGGTCGAATGAGCTTCCGCGATCTGCTTTTCGCTTTCACTTTTTTGGGATGCCAATTCCTGCTCAAGCTCCTGAATCTTAGTGGACAACTCTTGCGATTGGGCTTTTAAAGTTTCGGCTTCCTTTGTTAAGGTTTGAACGGCCCCAGGATCAGGGGTTGGTGGTGCCGGCGACGGTGGCGGTGTTTCCGCTTTCTGCTTAAGTGACTCATTCTCCTGACGGAGAGCTGAGATCAACTCGAGGGCGTTTTTCGCCTGGGTATCCGCTTTGGCATAAAGCGCCGTTAATTTTTCTTCAAGATCCCGAATTTTGCTTTTATAACTCTTTTCGCTATCCTGAACCGCGGCTAATTCCTGCTGGCTTTTCTGAAGACTGCTTTGCGCCTCCTCTAAATTCTTTTTCACCAACCCGATCTCTTTGTTCGCGAATTCCAGACCAGCCTTCAGCCTTTCCTCCGTCTGGCGGGAGGCGGCCAATTCACCTTTGACCTTTCCAAAATCCTCAAGGGCGGCCTGCGGCTCCTCGGAGATCCCTTTATAAACAAAGGTTACCCCCAGAAGAAACGCGATCACAACGATAAGAATCAATACAGCGTAGATCATTGGCTCACCTTCCTGCCCCGCGCTTGCCCCCGCCATAGGCGGGGCGGGCGGGGTTTAAATATACCTGCGGTTCTTCAAATATTGCACATAATCTAAGACCGAATCTTCCAAAGACATAAACGGCTTATCGTATCCGGCGTGCCGCAACTTACCCATTTCGGCTTCGGTAAAATACTGATACTGTTTTTTCAAAATTTCCGGCATATCAATATATTCGATATTCACCGGCTGATTCGCCGCCTTTAATAAAGCCTTGGCCAGATCGTTCCAGGAACGCGCCTTGCCGGTTCCGACGTTAAAAATGCCGTTGATCTGCGGATTTTGGAAAAAGAACATCACGATATCCACCGCATCTTTGACATAAATAAAATCCCTTTTCTGTTCACCGTCAGCGCATTCTTTCTTATAAGACTTAAAAAGACTCATCTTCCCTTCTCTGACAACCCGCTCGTACGCCTTGGCCGCCACGCTGCGCATATCGCCCTTGTGATATTCGTTCGGCCCGAAGACATTGAAAAATTTTAAGCCGGCCATCTTGTTCAGCACATGATTATCCAAGGCCCACAGATCGAATTTCTGTTTGGACTGGCCGTATAAATTGAGCGGCTTGCACGCGCGCAGCGTTTCGTCATCATCTTTGTAACCGTGGCTGCCGTCGCCGTAGGTCGCGGCCGAACTGGCGTAAATGAACCGCGCGTTCTTCTTCAGGCACCATTCGGCCAATGTCTTGGTGTATTGAAAATTGTTCTCTTCGTAATACTTCGCGTCCATCGACGTCGTTGAACTGCAGGCGCCCATATGAATCACGCAGTCAGCGGTCTTTTCCAGCTTATCCGCGCGGACCATCGCGATAAATTCTTTTTTGTCAAAATAACGCAGATACTTTTTATTGTTCAGGTTCCACTTCCTCAACTCATCGTCGATATGATCAACCGCGTAAATGTCGCGATACCCTTCCGCATTCAGCGCCGCCAAAACAACACTGCCGATAAACCCAGCTGCTCCCGTCACAACGATCATTTTCACATCCTTTTTAACGTACTGCTGAAAGAATGAAACGGCCGATGTCTTTGCCGATATTATACCCTAACGCACGATGATCATCCGACCTGACTGCCGCTTCTTTAACATCCGCGAAATGGATCAAAACCTTGCCCGTCGCCCTCTCGATGATTTCGCCCTCGACACTAATGGTACTAATGCTCCGCTGTTTTCCGGAAGTTAATAATTTTTTTATTCTTCCAGAAGAGCCGTCGTTCCATTTCACAAAATGACCCCGAAGAATAAAATCCGCCGAAGACCCCTGGCCTGACGTGAGCACGGTAAGAGCGGAATTCGTACTGCTCAACTCCTCATAAATCCCTTTGATGAGCATCAAGGCGGCCTCATCCAGCGTTTCGCCGGCCTCAACTCCCACGCCGGCGCTAAAAGGGACAAGATAAATTTTTCCTCCGCCCTTGAGATTGTCAGAATCCAGAACCTTGCCGTCGAAAGAATAAGAGGAGACCGCTTGCTCTTTCTTTAAGCCGGCACACCCGGCTGACAGAAAAAATATGACACTTAATACAAAATATAATTTTAACTTCATTATTGAAAATTCTAACACAGCCGACGAACCGCCTCAAGAGAATTGACGGAAAAAAATAAATTCAAAGGCAAGCCCGGCAGCCAAGGAAAGCAAGGCAACACTCAGAAGGTAGACAACGAGGATTTTCCAACCAAATTCCTTATGCAAGACCAGGATTGAACTGTAGCTGGTGATCGGACCTTCAATCAAATACGTCATCGCCTGTCCCCAATGCATCCCGCTTTTTAAAAGCGCATCCGCCATCGGGACACTGGCCGTTGAACAAGTATACGTCAGCGGCCCGGAAATCAGAATGGCCGCATACCCAAGCGTTCCGGTCAAATACTGGCGGATGAAATTTTGCAGCGGATCAAATATCACCAGAAAACTCGCCAACGCCACCCCCAACAAAAGCTCACCGCCGATCTCCTTCGGCAGGACAATAAATGCGTGTGTTAACACCCCGGCAACCTTTTGATTCCAGCTTCGCGGCTCGGCCGCAGACGGCTTAGGATCGGCGCAGCACTTCTCTACTGAGGCTAAAGCATTTTTCGATTTATACGGCAAGAGATTCCCGATTACGCCGATCACAACCCCCATCAGAATGACCGCGAAAAAAATATAGGCCGTAAAGAGAGGCCCCAACAATTTCCAACAAACCGCCAATGCCGAGATCGATGTCGCCGGTGTCGTCACCAAAAACGCGAGCATCGGCCCCAGTCTGGCCCCTTTCTGTTTAAGCGTCACCACGATCGGCAGCACGCCAAAACAGCACACCGGCAATATGGTCCCGATAACCGAGATCAAGAGGATCGGCTTGAATCCCCCGGACCCTAAATGTTCCTGCACGATCCTTGACGGGATAAAAACAAAAACGATCCCGCTCAAAAAAAATCCCAGCAAGACCGGTCCCCACAATTCCTGGGCATAGGCCAAAAAGGTCAGTATAAATTTTTCGAATAATTCCATAATTTATTTGTCTAAAACTCTGGCGGTTATTTCGTTGATATTGATCTCGGGGGTGGGCTTGTAGAGGAAATAACCTTGGCCGGCGTCAACGCCCAGCGAGATCAGGACGTCCAATTCCTGCTTCGATTCGATCCCTTCGGCGATCGAGATAATATTATTCTCCCGGCAGAATGCGACGACAAATTTTATGATGCTTCTCTTAAAGGAATCGATGTGAAGATTGGACACAATGTGCCGGTCGATTTTAACGACCTCGGGCTTTGTTTCGACAATGGATTCCAGGCTGGCAAATCCCCCGCCCACATCGTCGACGGCAAAACGGAATCCGCATTCACGGTACTTCTTCAAATGTTCATAAAACAACTTGTAATCTGATATCCGGGAACGTTCCGTGATCTCCAAAATGACATTCGAGGGATGGATGCCATTATCGCTGAACATCGATTGGATCGTCAGGAATTTCGGCCCCTCCACCAAATACGGATTGCAGTTGAGGAACAATTTCCGGTCGGCAAGGAATTTGGAAACGAACTGCAGCGCCTTTTTCCAGGCGAGGATCTCAAGCTCGTGGTACAAGCCGTACTTCAGCGCGGCACGAAACAATAACTCCGGGTTCGCCAAGGAACTGCGGACGATCGGCCGGGTCAAAACTTCCAGCCCAAAAAATTTAAATGGTTTTAAAAAATAGATCGGCTGAAAGAACGGGATAATCAATTCTTCATCGAGGATTTTTCTCAGCTCCGATACAACGTTTTCTTCTCCATTCAGTGCCGGGTCAAAGTGTGCGCGCGATCCCCGGCGCATCACCGCCTCCATCCGGGCGATCAGCTCCTCATGTTCAAAGGGCTTAGTCAAATAATCATCCGCCCCCAAATACAAACCTTCAATTTTGTCTTCAAACAGATACTTCGCGCTTAAAATAATGATCGGGATATGGCGTGTTTCATCGCCCTCTTTAAGTTTGCGGCAGACCTCAAAACCGCTATGGTCAGGAAGAACAATGTCCAGAAGAATAATGTCAATGGAATTATTGGCTTTTTCGAGTGCGGAACGTCCGGAATGAGCGATACTGACCTGATAACCACGGGTCTCAAGAAGAAGTTTAAGCATTTGAGAAACATGGTGGTCGTCATCAACTAACAAAATATTTTTAGGGTTGGTTAGTTGATCAATCATGATGTTTTATTATACCATTGGATGTTCAAATTTTTATATAAAATTTAGGTCATGCTGCCCGCCACGAAAACTCATATCATCAATAATAAGTATATGTTGCGCATATTCACGCAACAAGGAAGAATTCCCAATAAAATGGACATTTTATATAACATGTTGATGTGCAAAATGTTATGATTGCTATGGACGGATGTATTCAGCAAAATAAAATCGGAGATCATTCTCGGTTTGCCAAGGGTCCTGCCGGATACGGCGGAAGGCTTTCTGAAACTCAGGGAAGCAGGTATCACAGAAAAATGACGACTCAATATGCGTCATGAATAATTTCCGACATTCTGGAAATTTAATTGCTTTACTAAAAATCTCTGCGCCGCCGATAACAAAGACAGATTCCCATTTACTCTTTAAATCCTTTGATTCCAAAATGTTAAACGCCGTCTCAAAAGATCCAGCCGGAACAACACTTTGTGGAAGTTCCAAATCCGGACGCCGGCTTAGAACCACATTGATCCTCCCCGGCAGCGGGCGAAACTTCTCCGGGATAGAATCCCAGGTCTTACGCCCCATCAAGACAACGTTCTGCTTTTTAGGGTCGCGTACCGTACAAGTAATCTCTCTAAAATGCTTTAAGTCAGCCGGCAGATGCCACGGCAGCTGGCCGTTTTTACCGATACCGTTTTTGGAATCTATCGCGACGATGAGGGAAAAAGGCGTTTTCATTACACCGCAATGGGGAATTTAATAAAATCGTGGTGCTGATAATTGATCAGACGTACATCTTCAAAAGTGATATCTCGGAAATTCTTCCGGGCAATCTTAAGAAGCGGGAGCGGTTTGCAGCCGCGGGTCAGCTGTAATTTCAAGCCGTCCACATGGTTCAAGTAAATATGCGCATCGCCAAGGGTATGGACAAAGATTCCCGGGGTTAAATCGCATTCCTGCGCGATCAGGCTCATCAAAAGCGCGTAGCCGGCGATGTTGAACGGAACACCCAAAGCGATGTCGGCGGAACGCTGATACAGCTGACAATCCAGCCGGCCGTCCACCACATAAAACTGGAAGAACGCGTGGCACGGCGGCAAGGCCATCCGGTCGATGTCCGCCACGTTCCAAGCGCTCACGATGATCCGACGGGAATTGGGATTATTTTTGATCATCCCGATCGCCTGCTGGATCTGGTCGATATATTCTTTGCGGTAGGCCTTGGATTCGGCATCCCACACAAATTTTTCCCATTTACGCCATTGATACCCGTACACCGGCCCCAATTCTCCCTGTTCATTAGCCCAGGCGTTCCAGATCGGCGTGTGCTGTTTCAAACCATCATTAATGTTAGTCGAACCTTTCAAGAACCAGAGCAGCTCGCGCACCACCCCATCAAACAAAACTTTTTTGGTTGTCAAAATGGGGAAACCGTCACGCAGATCATATTTTGTCTGAAAACCGAATACAGACAAAATTCCAGTGCCCGTGCGGTCTTCCTTCTTCTCGCCATGGTCCAAGACGCACTTTACAAGATCAAGGTATTGGCGCATAAGCCGCTTTCCCGCTATTGATCTGCCACATTTCCTTATTATATTGATTCACCATCCGCTGGGTATTAAAGAATGCGCTGCGCTTGATACAATTCATCATCTTGTCAATCCAGGCGCTCGACGGGTTCACCGTCCTCTGAGGAAAAGTTTGATAATAGAGCTGAATGGCTTCTTTCAATGTCTGGCATAAAGCCTGGGAATCTTCATCAAGCCTCAAATTACCTTCGCTTCCAATATCCGTGCCTTCCTGATGACGATATCCGAAGATCCAGCCGATATCATCTTTCTCCGCTTCCACCACCCAACCGTCAAGCGTGCTCATCTGCAGGACACCGTTTAAAATCGCTTTCATCCCGCTGGTCCCTGAAGCCTCAAACGGCGGCAAAGGGTTGTTCAGCCAAACATCGACCGAATTCGTCAAAAGTTTCCCGAAATACGTGTCATAGTTTTCCAGGATCAAAACCTTGATCACTTTTTTGTGGTCATTTAAACGGTCGATATGGTCCAGGATCTCTTCAATATGCGCGGCGCCGATATTATCGTTGGGATGCGCTTTCCCGGCGAGAATGATCTGCATCGGCCCGACTTCATAAGCAAGTTTAATAATGTGATCGATATTATGGAAGATCAAGGCCGGACGTTTGTAACCGGCAATGCGCCGCGCCCAGGCGATCGTGAAAACATCATCTTTTAATTTCCAGTTCTTCAGGATATCAACAAATTTACGCTTATTTTCCTGGTGCGCTAGAAATAGATCTCCGCGAAAAACATCATCCTTGCGGAACTGTTCAATATTCAAAAGGGCTTCCGGGTTCTCGCGCCAGTTCCCGAACACATTGCGGTAACGATCAAACAGCTTCTGCATGCTTTCCGAAACCCAGGTGTGCATGTGCACGCCGTTGGTGATCGATTTGATCTTGGAAGCATACGCAGGGAATTGCAGCCGCATGACCTCCCCGTGCTTCTGGGCGACGGCGTTGACCCTTGAACAATTGTTCAAAGATATATAGGTTAAATTAATTTCATCGGAGTGCTGGGATTCCTTGCCGAACAATTCAGCCGCATGGATATAATCGTCGTTTAAGATCCGCGCGACATCATGCACTTTAAAACGGTCATGCCCGGCCGCGACCGGGGTATGGCAGGTGAAAACAAATTTCTTTTTCACATCTTCCATCTTCTTTTTGTCATCCAGCTCGAGATATTTTTCGACCAAAGCGAACGCGGCGTGCCCTTCATTCAAATGGTAGGTGTCGATCTCATACCCTAAGCTTTGCAACGCTTTCATACCGCCGATCCCCAGAATCGACCGCTGGAAGATCTTCCAACCGGCGTTGTCGCTGCGGTACAGCTGGTCGGTCAAGGTGCGAAAATGCAGGCTGTTCGTTTCTAAATTAGAGTCCAAAAGGATCAGCGGACAGGCATTTTTCTTGTCATAACTGTAAACATAATATTTCCACAAACGCAGGTTGAGAGGGCCTTCCTTAGTATTGATCGTCACAATATTCTGGAGCGGAACAAGCCCCGGATACGAATGCGGATCCCATTGCATCTGCTGCGGCACCTGGCCGTGTTTGTACCAAAAATTCTGTTTAAAATAACCTTTATTCCAAAGGATCCCCAACCCTACGACTGACAAACCCAGATCAGCAGTGCTTTTGATCGTATCCCCTGCCAAAACACCCAGCCCGCCGCTGTAGATCGGGATGTCGAGCATCTTATCGATCTTCAGCTTAAATAAATAATCACACAACCAGTAATTGGAGAACACCTGGTGGGTATAAAAATGGTTCTTCTCGCTCATCGAGCGCTTGAGGGCAAAGGTATTGTAGATGCTCGGCGCGATCCCGTATTCCATAGAAAAATAAGCGACGGATTTTTCCTTCTCGGAAATAAGCGCGGATTCAGCGTTCAAAAGGGTCTGAATGGGAAACCCGAAATAAACCTGGTCGCTGATGTCGTCTTTGTAATTCTTCTCAAAGCCGTCGATCGAGGCGATGAAGTCTTTATAGGTGAAATTTTTATTTTTTATGGCGCGGAGCATTTGTCGGTCTTGAATAATTTTTAAAGTGCTTTTATTATAACAAACTTTTCCTAAAAATCACCCGATTGTTTAGATTTAGATTTATAACGATTATAATTTTTGCTCTCCGTCCGTATCAATCCCTCGTCCGTCTCTCCGCTAAAAATGACGCTTGCCCACTCGGGCCCCATTTTATCCACAAAAGCGATCGCGGTCCTAGCGTCCCAAACGCATAAAGCAGTCGCCACCGCATCCACATCAATGCCGCGCGGCGCGATGAGTGTCGCGCTCGCGACTCCCCGCTGCGGATAGCCGGTCACCGGATTAATGATGTGCGACCATCGCTCGCCCTGAATTTCAAAATATTGCTCATAGTTCCCTGATGTGGAAACAGCCATGTCTGATAATTCCACAACATCAACAAATTTCGCTTTGTCCCGCGGGTCATTGATCCCGATACGCCATTTTTTCCCTTCGCAATTTGATCCCCCGGCGAACATATCTCCGCCGGCATCGACCAGAAAATTCGCGAACCCGTGGGTGCGGAAAATCTTTGCCGCTTCATCCGCCGCGAACCCGGCCCCGATCCCGCCCAGATCGATCTTAACGTCCGCATTTTTGAGGCGCACACGGATCTCTCCCGGCAGTTCAATATTTTTGCTCCCGATCCTCGATCTGACGGCTGCAAGTTCTTCCGTCGTCGGATAACGGTTTTCCTTGGCGGCTTTTTTCCAAAGCTTGATCAATGGCCAGACCGTCACGTCAAACATTCCACCGGTCAGCTGGTTATAATAAAGCGATTGCTGCAGGATACGGTACATATCCTCGGACACTTGAATTGCTTCCGGGTACGAGCGGTTAATATCCGCCAATTCACTTTGTTCGTTAAAAACATTCATCTCCTCCTGAATACTCTCAAGCTTTTTCCAGGCCTCGGCGAACGCCGGTTTAAGTTCCTCTTCTTCCTCCGGGATATAACAGACATCAAGCTTCACGGTTGTGCCGTAGAGAGGTTTGTATTCCGTATGTTTGAGAAATTTTGGCTGCAGCTGTGTCTTAGGCAAAAGGAAAAACACTGCCCCCAGCGAAGCAGCGATCCAAATCAGCATCTTAAATATTTTTTGCGGTTTCATATTAATGAAACAATATCAGAAGAAGTGTTTTACTTCAAGGGCCTTCGATACTAGAATAACTTTCATATGAAAACATCGAAAGTACAGTCTTGGCCAGATTGGTTCGACCGCGCGGCCAAAGAGTTCGCTGACCCGCGAATGAAGATCGCCTACTATAAAAACGGCCAGACCGGCGAGCCTTACCCCGAAGAAGCGGTTAAGGCGACCCATCAGGATATTTTCAGCAAACTCTCCCCTGCCCCGACCGACAGCATCCTCGATATCGGCTGCGGGGTTGGCTATTTCACAAAATATTTCGGGAAAAAAGTTAAACAGGTCACCGGGACCGACGTCTCACCGCAGATGATCAAGACCGCCAAGAAATTAAATCCGCACGGGATCTTTGCGGTCGCGCCGGCCCACAAGCTTCCCTTTAAAGGAAAACTTTTTGATAAGATCTTCAGCTACGGTGTCACGCAATATTTGCCGGATGAAAAAACCGCGCAGGAAATGCTCAAGGGAATGCTCCGCCTTTTAAAAAACGACGGCCGTATTTTAATTGGCGACATCTTAGAACCGGTGCATCAAGACGCCAAAATTACTTATAAAAAAATGAGCGCCAAAAGCAAACCCTGGTGGCCCCAATCACTGGACCACGACCTGACCAAACTTTATCTTGCACGCGATTTCTTTAAAAAATTTGCGAAAGAGAACAACTTAAAATGCACCTTTTATGAACAAAAGATCACCGGACGATCGATTCCGACGCCGCGGTATGATGTGATCCTGGACGCCCAATGAAAAATTATTCTGATACCGGGCTCAATCCCCTTCCCCATATGCGCCCTTCTATCCGGATCTCGCCGTTCGTGCCGCGCGAATGGGAAAAACTGCTCGAATCAAAAGTTTCCGCCGCTTCACGCACGACGGACAGGCCGTCTTTTTGGCTGGACAACGCGCACGACCTTAAATTTTACGCCAGCGGACGGTCAGCGCTTCTCGCCTGCTTAAAACATTTAAAATTGAAACGCAGCGACACGGTCGTGATCGTTAAAACGACCGACGGGCCGTACGTGAGCAGCTGCGTGACCGATACGATCGAAAAAGTCTGCCGATGGGACATTCAAAGTCAAAAGTCAAAGGTCAAAGGTCAAAGGATAAAATTAATCTTGGTGATCCACGAATTCGGCTTCCCGTGCCCGGAATGGAAAATTGCGCCGTTTAAGAAAAAGGGTATTCCGATTTTGGAAGATTGTGCCTATGCCTTCGGCTCGCGCGTTGCAGGATCTAAGGCCGGGACATTCGGCGATTACGCGCTCTACAGCCTGCCCAAATATTTCCCTGTTCCCTTCGGCGGGATACTTGCCGCGCGTTCCGCGATCAAACATTCCAAATTGGAACTGAAAACAGCGGACGAAAATCTTTTGCGCCAAACCATTCACGCCTCATATCCACATCTACACAGATGGAATAAACTCCGACGAGAAAATTGGAATCGCTTCAATTATGATCTGGCCCCCAAAGGCTTTGCACCGTATTTCCCGTTAACTGAAAATATTGTGCCCGGTGTTTACGTGACCGGGGTTTCGAAAAAATTCAAAGGCGAGCAAGTAAAACGGCAACTCACTGGAGCCGGGGTCGAGTCCACGCAATATTACAACCAGGGCGGATTTTATTTTCCGGCGCATCAATTTTTAACGATCTGGGAAAAAGAGTATATCGTGAGGAATTTTGTATAAACGCGATCGGTCAAATCGCTCCTTTACCCCGGATCCCCGGATTAAACCAATGCCCTATTGAGCACATCATGTTTACCGATGACACCGACAAGTTTATTTTTGCGTAAATCGGAATGGTATGAATATTTTTACGATGCATCAAAATAATGGCCTTCATAATGCTGTCATTTTTCTGTAAAGAAATGATTTTCTTACTGGCGACCTCCCCGACTTTCGCCAGGCCGATCTTTTTAAGGGCATTGAGCCGCTGAGTACGCGTGTTCAAGGCATTATTGATGAGCCGCAGCAAATCCGTGGTCGTAATGATTCCGACGAGTTTATTCTCATCATTGCTTTTAACGACCAAAACACCGTTAATCTGATGACGCAGCAATAAATGCGCCACACTCCCCAGCAGGATATTGTCCCTCACCTTAATGGGATGATCACACATAACATTTTCAACGGTAATATCGAACATCTTCATTCTCTTCCTTTAATCCCGGCCAAAATACAATAAAGCGGTCAGACCTGCGCCGCCCGCACAAACCCGATACTGCCGAACAAAAAACCGCCGACTATTGTTTGCGTGTATACGCGATCTCCATCGACTTCATTTCTTTTCCTTCAGGATCGGTCATATACATTTCATACACATAGGAATTCTCGTCGTTGATCTTGATCATCCCGCGGTAGGCCATATTTGCCCCCATGATCGGGCAGGAGAAATTTCCCTTTTCGGCAAAAGTCTTGGTCGCCGCATCGTAGGTGCTGGATGAGATCATAACCCCGGTGGCCATGTTGTCGATCCAGAGGGAAGTATATTCCTTTTTGACATTGTCATAGCCGACAACGCTTTTACCCTCAAACGGTTGCCCCATCATGGTTCCGGCGACGGCCCCTTCGACGAAGCGGCCACCCAAGATCCACTTGCTTTCAGTTGTGCCGGTTGATACTTCCGGTTCCGTACCCGTGGCTTTCCACCACTTTACGGTGTGGTCCCAGCTGCCGACCATGGATTCCAAAACTTTGTGATTTTCATTCGGGGTTCCGTATTCCTGCATTTTCGCCATCATTTCAGTTTGGGGATCAGCCGCAGCAGCAACCGGTTCAACGGCGGCCGGAGCAGCTTGTTCCTGAACAGGCGCCGGGGCATCTTCCTTTTTCATTTTATCTTTATAAGCGGCACTGGACAGCGTGCAGAAACTCAACACTGTGATCGTTAAAACTCCGTTTCGTAACCAACGAACTGTGTTCATAAATTACTCCTTGTCCCGCCGTGGCGGGGCTTTTCCATTTTCTTTTTTACCCGCACCAACGCCCCGATGGCGATGACGGCCCAAATTATTTCCAGCGTTACCGCAGCCCAGGCTTTTTGATACAGGACATGAACACCGATCGCCAAGGCCCCGATCAGATTGACCCATTGGTACGTCACACTATCCGCATTGATTTTATTATTGGAAACCAAATAATACGCGAGGACGATCAAAAATGTTCCGGCCCAGCCACACATATGAACCAGATATACCATTCTAGTAACGCAAATCCACGTCTAATTCCCTATAATAGACCGCCCCTCCGGAAGGTTCCAGAAGAACATAACTGCCTTGCGGGTTATAGAGACGGAGCTCCCCCTGCCCCAAAGACGGATTAGTCATCGCAGCGACCCCGATATAAAAATTTCCGTTGGCATCCTGACGGGTGATCGCCGGAAAATGAAATTGCGGGCCTGAATCCAACAACACCGGCGGTCCCACCACTCCGTTCGGAGATCCATACAGATACAAGTCTCTGCCTCCGGATGAAAAACTTCCCTGCCCTTCAACGGTCGCCACATTAAAGCCGAACGGAAAACGGTACGAAACCGAAGAGCCCCAAGCGCTGGAAAAATTATTTCTCGACTGCCAAACCATCGGCTGGGCAAAGCCGCCTTCATCCATCTGCACCCCAAGCTGCGGATTATTCAAGAGATCGGTCTGGGCATAATTCAGCCAGGCAGAGAACATATACGGCGAAATACGAAAACTGATCGGCCTGACCCGGTCAGCGCCGGCATTCCCTAAATAAGCGTTCCCGGTAAAAACGACTGACTGGATATTGGTGCGGTTGGCATGATTAATTTCCAGGACGACCACATCGCGGCTTGCCGCTGTTTGCCGGGTAAAAGCAACCGCGGCATAATTGATCTGTGGAAACAGATCGAATTCCAATCCATCTCCCGCGAGGCCGGCAACCGAAAATCTTTGCAGCTGCCAGGAAGCAGTAGCTGTTGCCCGCGTAAAATAATAAATCACGGACTGAAGAGTTTGCGGATTTACCCCAGCGATCACCACATGGACCTCCGGGCCGTTCAAACGCAGGGCGATCGCCTTGACATCGGTTTTAGGAGGTAACGGAAACTGGTAGGACTGTAAAAGCTGCTGCGTGTCTTGATAAAGCCGATACTGGACCGTATCGCGGTTAGCAGCGTCGAGCTTCATATACGCCAGATGAATATATTGGCCGGCTTCGACCTGCGGCTGATCGATGTACCCGATATCAACCGTGCCTCTGGATAAAATTCCAGGGCTCCACTGGAAAATACGCAAAACGCTGATCGAAGGATTGTAGCGGATAACAAGTTCATAGGCGCCGACCACTTCGTGGTTCGGGGCAATAGGTGTCGGGGCGGAATTGCCGTTATGATCGGCAAAAAAAACGATTGATAGCGCAATGACAACAATTGAGGTGAGAATATTTTTCTTCATATCAGTTCAGTTTATACATCCTCTACGCTAAATACGGATAAATGATATTACTCCCGAAGCGTACCATTCCAGGCGGCACCCAATCCTGCGTAAAAAAGCTTGTCATAACCCTTAAGATGCGCTTCTGGCTGAACTTATATCCGGGCGGCGCATAACCCAAATGCGTGATGTCCATCATTGCCGCGCCGGTATGATTCTTAAACGCGATAAGGCCGTGCTGTTCTATTCCGCTGGAACCAAGATCAATATACCCGAGATCCCGCTCTTTAGCAAACTTAATTCCTTCCCAGAAAAGCCGGTTATTGGGCCTCAATTTCAGTGAAGTTACGCTGGACGTATTGAATTTGTAGTATAACGTATCCCCGCAGATCAGATAAACATTTCCACCGATAAAATTTCCCCGGCTGTCAAAAGCGCCGAGCAAAACGCCCCGGTCTTTCTCCATATACTCCTGCCAGATGTTGTCAAAAAACCGGTAAGGCTGCGGGAACAATCGGTACTTATTTTTGCGCAAACTTAAGTGAAGGTCAAAAAATTTTTTAAGGCCGGCCTTATCGCAGCGCCTCACAACCGCCCCCGCCTTCTGACTCTGTTTGACCGCTGACCGGAAAGATTCATGCGTTTTTTTCCAGACCGCCTCAACCGGCTCCCTCACGTCCAAAAGATGAAACCGCTCCCGGCTCAAGACCTGAAAACATCCGCACGCGAGCGCCGTTTCATCACGCAGGTTCCGAACCGCGATCCGGGACATCGGGTATTCCCGGCGCAGGTCCGCAAAGAATAATTTCCAATCCTCTTTGCTTTTAACCGGGCAGTCGCAGTAATCGCAATACGAAAGGACGCAAATCTTCCATTCCAAAAAATTTTTCACAACGGAATAAAGAATGTAACTGTCTACCGCTCCATTACGCTCGATGTATTTAACAAAGATCGTAATATTGTACGTTTTCTGCAAAACGGAGACCCAAGAAGGGGAAGAAAAAAGATTGCGGTCCAGATGCAGAAGTTTAATTCTGGATGAAGCTTCATTATAAGAAAGTGTCTTGACCGTCATTCCACGGATAATTCCTTGATCACTATATCGATACATTGCTTCACATCGTAAACTCTCAGCGTCCCGATCCCGCGGTTGCGCTCCTTCAAAAAGGCCAGCGACCGACGCAGGTTCTCATTGTGCTCGAAAACGAACCGCTCCAAGATCACTTCATTGAAATGCGGATAGATCTTCGCCGGCACAAGGGCGGCGTTCACAAACCCCAAATAATTTTCCAAGTTCGGATCAAATTTATTTTTACTTTGTGCGTATGAAATATATGACTGCGGATCGATCACCAAATAGTTAAACCCTTTTTGGTGAAAATCGACCAACTGTTCAAAAGTATGCGGGGCCTCAGCAACGGAAGATGCCTGCGGGACGAACAGCCGCTGCACCCACGGCTGGGTAGAAAGAAATTTGGCGTCCTTTTGCTCAGCCAAGACATCCTGAACCGAACGCTCATAATCGGATCTGGCCGTTGCGATCATCAAGGCGTTGGGGCACAAGCTCAACGCGAGGATCACAGTCGCGAGCCCGATGATTTTGCCCGAAACATGGTCCGCGCACTTTCGGTAAATTTCCGCCCAGAATACCGCGACCGCCATCACAACGAAGGGCAACCCAACACACAGATACCGCGCCGCCTTGTCTTCGGTCAGCGAAAATATCCCCATCAGGAGCAAGACGAACAAAAACGGAAAACTTTTCTGCCATTCTTTTTTAAAAACAAGATACGCGCCGGCCCAGAACACCAGACCGAACGAAAAACTTTCCAATTTAAATAAATAATAGGGGTACGAAAGAAAATTAAGCAGGTCCGCCTTTTCTTTCGCCAGGCCCGCCTGATGCGACATCCAGGTAAAAGTCACGGCCATGTTCTGCGCCCGGTCCAGACACGCGAGCAAGAGCAAAAGGCCGGCAAAGGTAAGCGTGTGCCAAACAATTTTTCGCAGATCAAACTTTCTCTTTTCAGCCCAAGACAAAAAGAATTCCGTCAAAAAAACCATTCCCGGAATAAAGATCAGACGGTAATTTGTAAAATACGCGCCGACGAAAAGAACAGCTGAAACAAACGTCCGCCGGCCGAACGATCGCGGAAAAATATACAAGTAAAACCCGGACAGAAAAAACAATCCGCTCAAGGCTTCCTGAATGCCTAATCGGGAATAGAAAACATGGCTCGGCAGTATGCTCAGAAGCGCGGCACTGAGAAGCGCGATCTCCTTCGAATCAAAATACCGCCGGGCAAACAGATACGTCATCGCGATCGTTCCGAACCCGGCCAGCATCGAAATTATTTTTGGAAAATACCAGGCGTGGGCCAGCCCTAAGAACACCCGTCCGTCCACGATAAAAAACCACAACGCCTTCCCGGTCCCCAGCGAGACCCGGATCAGCGTCCAGAATGCCTGGATGAATTCAGCGAAATTCTTCGGGGAAAAATACGCGGCCAGCTCAACAAACTTGCGGTTAAAATTCAAATAATAACCTTCATCGAACAAGAAAAAATTTGCACGCTGGATATCAACAATACGCCAGTAAAACCCCAGCGCAAAAATAAAGGCGGCGAATGCCGTCGCCACGGTCCGTAAAAGTTTATTTTGGTCAGCCGACATTTACTTTTTGATCCCCAATCCGAGATATACGAGCGGCCGCAGGATGCTCCACCAGCCGCTGAAGGATTTCATTTTAGTATAGCCTTGCGCTTTCGAGGGATAAATCTTTGTCACCGGCACCTCGATCACATTGTAGCCGAGCTTGATCGCTTTATAAAACATATACGGTTCCAGCTCATATTTATCCAGCCACTCCTGCTGAATATCGATCCGCGGATCCTTCAGAAGTGACAGCCGCACCGCGCGGAAACCGTTGGTACTGTCGGTGATCTGCCGCCCGGCAATGAGCGAAAACAAAAACGGATGAATGAACCGCGTGGAAATTTTCCGATACAACGGCATCCGCCCGTGCCCGCCGCCTTTTAAATATCTTGAACCCTGGACAAAGTCACCGCCCTGTTCAATGGCCTGAATGAGTTTCGCAATATCTTTCGGATCGTCCTTGTCATTACCGGAAGCGAAAAGAACCGCTTCGTATCCTTTATTAAGCGCACAGTCGAAGATCTGACGGATGCAATGGCCCGCCCCCTGCGTTGTCTCATTGCGGATCACGGCCGCCGGAATGCCTTTCGGAATCGAGTTCAACGAACCGTCCGTCGACCCGTCGTCAATGATCAAAACATCGTACCGGCCGTAGTCATTGTACTTTTGAATGACCCGCCTGACCTTTTCGCCTTCGTTGAAGGCGCAGCTGCCGACCAGATATTTTTTCATTATGCTTTCTTTCTTAAAAGATAAATCATAAAAATACCGAATAAAAATAATCCGATCCCGCTTAAAATCAAAGAAAAAACATACAGCGACGGCGCATACCGGAAAACCACGGCATGCTCCCCTTTTTCAACCGGGATCGCCATAAAGGCATAATTCGCCGGAATAACTTCAACACGTCTGCCGTCCACGGTGGCCCGCCAGCCTTTATCAAAACTTTCCGCAAACAACAAAACCCCCGGCTGAATTGCGGTCACCTCCGCAGTAATTTTGTTAGCCGTGACTGCCGTGATCGCGGCCGGCATTCCTTTGGTCCCGACAAAAGGCACAACACCCTCCGGCTGCCGGCTCAAAAGAACTTTTTCCTGCGGAATAAAATTCGGATCTTTCAACGTCCTTAAAGTTTCCGTATCGTCCGGAACAACCGCAAAATCAGAATAAAACATCATCCGCGACAGCGCTGTTTCTCTTACTTCTTCAGAACCGCCGATATATTTCACCGCGCCGAGGTCCAAGAACCGCGCATTGTCCGTTGACTCAGACGGGTAGATCAAAACCGTCCGCGCCGGATAGCCGAAGTTCACGATAAAATTCGAGAACCGTTTCGGCATATGCCCCATGATCCCGGAATAGCTGGGAATTTTTAAAGCCAAATTCTCATTATCTTTCAGTCCCGCATTATGCAGATTAGTCATACGAAAATTCTTTAAATCAAATATCTGATGAACGCGCGGCTCAAAAGGGCGATACAAATACTCGCGGACATAAAAGGCCTGTCCCAACGGCGACGGCGCCACGACATTATCAAAACGGTAATTGAACGCCAAAAGATCAAAAAGGATGACTAAAATTAATAGCCCTCCGCACGTTCTCGGCGAGATCTTCCCCCTCCGGAAGAATCCCCGCACCGCAAAAAACAAAAGCAAAAGCGCCAAGAATTTTATTTCAGCAAACGACATATCGAGAAAATAATTCCGCGCACCGTTTTCAAGCTGAAGGAAAAATTCCAGCAAAGGGGTCGCTGTAATTACCAACACCGCCGCGGAAACAGCCCCCGGGAAAAGGACTGCAAATCTCATCCCTTTTCTCAGGAATATTTCGCTCCCCAACGCCGCGATTAAAAAAAGCGCGATCATGGGCAGGATCGCCGCAGGCATTATGAATTCTTTATTAACGATCGGCTTGATCGCCAGCACTGTCGCAGCAAAGAAAAACCATATCCACAAAAGACCCAGCAATCCGGCCCGGCTGAACGAAAGATATTTATCCTTATTTACAAAATTTAGGTAACGCAGCACCAGCCACCATCCCGCCAAAAGCACGATAGCCAATTTCCCCCACAGTGCATTGTGCGGAAAAAGATACGTCACCATCACCACGATCAAGATCTGCACCGCCAGGGCAAGGCCGCCGATCCGCTCACGATATTTCTGCCAATCAACGCTCTGTTCTTCCCAATATTTTCCCGTCAACCCCGCGAGCATGCATACGCCCAGCGGCAGGATGATAATATAATAACTGTAATGATTGAACGGAAACGTCAAAATATTGAACATGCCCCACAACGGTTGGATCATCAACCCTAACGCGATCGCGGCCCAGCAATAGATTTTCCAAAACTTAAGCTTCCCTTTCACGGGAATGAGGATACTGCTCAAGATCAGCAAGCCCGGGACAATCCCGAAATACGCGAAGAAAGTGTTCTGCGAATTCGACGGCAGATCCGCCTGCTCATAGATAAAATTCCAATTCGGCGAGGTCAGCGCGTTAAAAAAATTTGGCCCCAGCCAGCCGACGATCTCCGGGACAAAGAACCGAACGAACATCGCGGCCCGGTCATGCAGGGTATAAAAATGTTCCACCACGCGGTTACTTTCACTGACGCCGAATAGGCACGGAATGATCCGGACCGCGCTGATCAAAAATGCCGACACCAAACTTCCGAAAAGCACGATTCCTCTTTTACGTGTTTCCCCATCACTCGCCCACCGATACATCGTCGCGACCGCCACGGTGAGCCCGCCGTAAAACACAAACGCCATATTCCCGCCGGGCAAAATCAAAACAACCGCGCTCACCAGCATCGCCGCGTTCAGCCAATCTTTTCTCTGCGGGAGCGTCCAGAGCGTGTACAGATAAAACGTCATGGCAAAAAATAATGACGTGACCGGGAACAGGGTGAAGCTAAAAATTAAAAAAGACCCCAACTGATACGAAAGCGAACTGGCCATCGCCCATTTTGCCGAACCGAATTCCGCCAGGAACAAACGATACCCGAAAAGGCCGATCAGAAAAACTTCGACCATTGTGCGCAAAGTCAAAGCGCTCATCACCCATGAATCCGGCAACAGAAATATAGGCCAATTCAGCGGATAATAGGTCATATTCCAATGATTGGAAAAGAACGGGATCCCGTTGTGCGAATACGGATTCCAGAGGATCGGCTCTCCCCCGCCGAAGATCTGCAAGAAATTCTGCTTCGAAAAAAAGAACAACGGGAAGATCTGTCCGAGGTTATCCGCGCTTGAGATAAGAATTTCACCTTTAAAAATAAACGGCAGGAATAGTAACGCGGCTGCGGCTGAGTGGATCAGCCCGGCCTGCAAGCCCGACAATTTGAATTCGTTATTTTGGGGATCCTTCTCCTGCAGCCGCGAAAGGACCCTCGCCAGCATAAAGGCGGACGCGGTCATCATCGCGCATAAAATCAACAACGCTGCAATATACCGCCCCTGGGGAATATTCGAAATGGAATCAGATCCCTGGACACTCGTTCCCTCACTGGTCGTCCCCTCGAGGCGAACATCATTAAAAATGACCTTGGGAGCCTGGGCATCTTTGATCATCAACCCGCCCAGAAGCAGGCTCCCCTTCACAACATCATTGAACGTGACCTGCGAATGAGTTTGTCCTTTGATGGAAAACTTCGCCCCGCCTTTCCAAAGATCCAGTTCGACCGGCAGAACAGCGACCGGCGGCAGAATTCCCCGCTGAATAACGGATGTTCCCTCCGGCGTTATCCGCAGCCACAACACCGCCTGATGGACCGTGTCAAAATACAGCACATAGTAATAATCTTTGCCAAGATAATTAAACAGGATCCCGCAGTCACGCGGGTTGATGATATTCAGCTTAAGCGATACTTTCCGAAAATCATCTTTCGCAAGCAGGAACATATCGAAGTTACCCCTCGACGCGGTGCGGAAAATATTCCCGTCCTTTTTCTGCCAAGAGACCGTCTGATTAAAATCAAAAACCTCATAATGCAGGTACTTCGCCTGACGGCAAAAATTCCCGTAAGCCGCGGCCAGCCCAAAAACCGCGGCGCAGACTAAAACAGCCCGCTGTAAACTTTTCTTGCTCATTAAAAAACCCTGACCCGCAGCAGTTCCTGCGGCAATTTAATATTCCTATCAGCTTTTTGCTGCTGCAAAAGAATGGTGAGTCTGGCGGCAGCCTGGTACCCGGCCTTCAAATTTTCTTCAATCTTCCCATCTACGTTCAGCGACGGCATCCGCAAAGAAGCCCGAATATATTCCTGGTCTTCCACATATCTTAAGATACGCGATGTTTGGATAAAATAAAGCGCTAATTGCGGTTTTATCCGCAGCGCTTTTTGAAAGGCCTCGGCCGCTTTTTCTCTTTGCCCTTCTTCAGCATAGATCACACCCGAATTGTACTGAAACCAAAAATAATGCGGATTGGCCGCCGCCGCTTTCTCAAGAAGTTCGGCCGCTTTTTTTGTATCTCCTAAATAATAATGCGAAACACCCAGCATCCCAAGCGCGTCCGGGGCGTTCGGCGCATGTTCGATGAGACGTTCATAAAATTCCACATAATCTAAAATTCTTTGCGGCTCAGCTTTCTGCGCGCCTTCCCCCACTAAATACAGATACCCGACCGGAACCGTCAGATAATTGATCATCTTACTCCGGTAACGCTGTTTATCCACGATCAAAAACAGGACAGCCGCGACGGCAAGGTAGATAAAAATGTTCCGGTTAAAAATGCTCTTAATCATCTTTTCCTCGGCAGTGCCGCACGCCCAGCACGATCAAGTACGCGAGCACGGCCGCGTAAAGCGCGAACATAAAACAGGTGAATATATACAGAACCGGCGGGCCATAACGAAAGACGACGACATTTTCTCCGGCCGGCAGCCAGATCCCTTTAAAAGCATAATTGGCCTGAAAAATGCGTGTTAAACGACCGTTAACAAATGCCTGCCAGTTTCGATCATAGCCGTCGTTGTACACTAAAAATTTTTCGGTTCTAAAATTCGCCTTAAAACGGATATGGTTCAGAGCAAATTCAAGCAGTTCGAATTCGGGAGAATTTCTAGCAACGACCTGATACTGCGGACTGAACGGCGTTTGCGGCGAAACAGCGATCTTGCCTGAAACGAGAAAAACAAAAGCCTTATTTTCCTTCTGGCGGATCGTCTGTTCAAAACGCTTAAAATCCCAACCCTCTTCCCCGATCACCTCAACCGTATCATACACAACAAATTTATATTTTACATATTCTTCGAGAACATCGTGCGCGACATTTTGATGCAACAAATAGGATCGGTTCAATCCGGTATATTTCCACGGTTCAAACCCGGACGTATCTTGGACGGCCTGCGGACTTTTTCCCTTATAGCACTTGGGCGCTTGCGCCTCTTGTTGCCGTGTCGGCCGGACAAAAGAAAATTTCGGATAAAATCGGTCTTTCGGAGACCAGTCAACCACGCTCAACGCATTTTTCTTGTAATGATAAAAAACCTCTGCCGGCTGGACCACGACCGCGGCCGCCAAAAGCAAAATAACCCACCCCGGGAGTGTTCCCGCTCCCGGGGCGCGGAATCCGGCAAGGTATCCCAGAAAAAATACCAAACTGAGAAAAAGCGAAACATATGATGACCAGGTAATATTCCCCATTTTATAAAGAAACAGCGCAAAAAGCCCGTGGACTAAAACGGCAAAAACCATAAGAAGCGTCCTATTATTTTCCTTTTTCGTGTCTTCCAGAAACAACCGCAATTGTTCCACCACGAATAAAATGATCAGCGGGATCAACGCCATATAGGAAAAATAAAAAATATTACGAAAAAGTTTATAAAAATAAATATGCTCGTACAGAAACTTATGCACCGGGGTCAGGTCGGTCAGGGTGATCAAAAAGATCACCAACCCGCTCAGCAAGAACACCAGGGACAGCTTGGTCACGCGGTTGACCAGCGAAACCAGCAGGATCACATATACGAACAGGGGAACAAAAAACAGAAGATGCCGGGAATTCTGCAGGCCGGAAAAAAGCCGCTTAAGATCGACCGGGCCCACGATACCGGACGTGCTGATCGTCGAAAGCTCCATCGCCGCGGCATTTAAGCTGTTTGATCCGGTATGCCGCCAGGATAAAATATACTCTCCGGATTCAGATGCCAGGAACCATTGAATGCCTGGAATTAGTGAAAAAATAACACAAATACTCCCTAAAATTATAAAATATTTATTATTTATGGTAAATTTACTCCACTTTTTAATAATTATAGGTACTTGGGTGGGATAAAGCAGTGAAAAAGCAGCTAAAATGACCACAAATATGGTCAGAAAGTAAAATGGCATATACGTTATGGCTAAAAGCATTACTGAAAAAATCAATCCTGCAAAAAAAACCTTTTTAGGCGTCTGCGTGAATGCAACGAAGAAATAAAAGAACCAAATCATGGGGACCGTCATCAGG
This sequence comes from uncultured Planctomycetales bacterium, assembly GCA_964364715.1. Classification (GTDB taxonomy): domain Bacteria; phylum Omnitrophota; class Gorgyraeia; order Zapsychrales; family GWA2-47-8; genus CAYING01. The sequence goes on along the minus strand of CAYING010000001.1, from coordinate 73,109 downwards.
GTCACACAATAATTGTTAAAAACAAGGATCACAAAGGAGGAAAAGAGGAACAGCGTAAACGAAAGCCAAGCCAACAGCGCATCCTTAAAGATACGTTGGGCCAAAAGGCAGAATCCTGCCAGGCCAATAAAATGATACCCCAACGCATAAACCAGAAATGCCGTAGGCCGGGGCACCCCCACCCACGCCAAAACCGCATACACCCACAAGAATGGATTAAATTCACCGATGAACCGGCTGTCGATATTATCCGGCCTTCCCCAAAACATCAGCGGATCCCAGAACGGAAATACGCCCCGCATCAGGTTATCCATCTGATATTTAACGATCAGATAATAATCCAGCCCGTGTTGGGTCATCGCCGGCTGACCGGCGAAATAGTCTCCGAATATGGCAAACCAAACCGAAATCGTGATTGCCACCACCATCAGGTGCATTTTATATTTTGGAAGATACATAATTTGATAGTGATAAATTAAACCGGCTCAAAATCCAAATTCCAACATCCCCCAGAATAAGCAAGAAACGATGACAGAAGGCTGCCAGCAGGACCGGCCCCGTTCCGTAGTGAGGCGACAGAGCAAATAACAAAAATACTTCACGAATGCCCAACCCCGAAGGTGCTCCAGGCACAACAAACCCTGCAAAAAAGGCCAAAATAAATACTTCACCGACAACCCACGCATCAAGCATTCCAATCGCATCAACAGTGAATTCTCTCAAGAAGAATGCAAAGCTCACGCTGGCGAGAACAAAATATATAAAATGGGCCACTGTAACCTTCAAAAATAGCCCCCCCATTTCCCAATAATCAAACTTTACGTTCTGCGTCCTTAGGCTCCTGCTTAACCAAAACTTTATGAGAATCACACATAAAAGCGCAATCAAAATAAAAATTCCTGAATAGTCAAAAATCCGTTGCAGCTCAACCGGCGCATATTCTAACTTGCGGGAATAACTCCATCGCGCGGCAGCAATAAAAAAAACTATGGTACCCGTACCGATAACAACACACAAAATTTCCAGTAAACTGCTCGTGCCAATTTGCCACTGCGTCATATTTAAATTACGTCCCAGGAAATTCCGCATCAGGTATTGCCAAAACCCTCCTGGCCAATATTTCGCGACATTGGATCCCGCATAGACCGCAAAGATTTCTTTCAATCGAATACGCCTTTTCAGAACAAATTCCAACACCCACTTCCATGGATAAACCATCAAAAAAGCCATTCCGCAGCTTACCGGAAAAAACAATAATAAAACCCGAATTTCACTCCAAGAAACAAGCGAATACTGGCCCCGCATAGCTGCTCCCCCCATAACCTTCGCGACAAAAACAATTGAAACAGCTGAAAGAATTGCCCCAATGATTCTCACCCAAAGACTATTTTGCATGGCAAACATCTTCCTTCATAAATACTAAAATTGTCCATAGATGCAGAGGACTTTTTTTAACCACTTCATATTTTGAAGTCCACACTTGCGAGGCGATATTGCGGCAAACCTTTTCAAAACTTTGCATCCTCCAATGCTGCACGTGATGCGGCGTATTTCCCAATCTAGACCAATATTTCAGCCTCAATAAATTCGCAAAACACCAATACGGCTCACGCGGTACACTTACCACAACAGCACAACGGGCTGTCTTGAATAACTTTTCAATAAAAGGAATCAAAGTATGGTCCTCTATATGCTCTAAAGTTTGAAGACAAACAACAACATCCGCACAAGACATAACAGAATCACCCAAAAAGTTGGCCTTCTTAAATTTTACATTTGTGATCCCGCAATAATTCCTTTGAGCAATCTCAATGGCCTCATCCATAATATCAATGGCAAAAAAATTGACCCGGGGGTTCTGTGCCGCAACCGTGGAAATAACATCTCCCATAGCTGTTCCGACATCTAATACTGTTTTGATGTTAGATTGCTGATTTATTCTAGAAAATATTTGATATATATTTTGATCATAATACTTGGTTATAAACCTAAATTGTTTTTTGCTATTTTCCAATTGAATGGCATCCGCAACAACCTTCTTACACGCAACGCTTTCTATGTTCTGGACATCACCACGCACCATAACGGATCGAATGAGTTTATGCCAGAATGATGAATTACCCATGTTATTCATAAATAAATAGCCGATCCAATTCATCTTTCGCCGGGAAATTGATGAGGACCGCCCGCCGGCGGCCGTGAAAAACAAAAAAGCTTCCGGCCGCGACCGCCGAGGCCCCGCCTTCCTGGACCGCTGCCTTGAAATCTTCCAGTTTTCCCGCTCCGCCGCAGGCGATGACCGGAATATTGACCGCCTCGGAAACCTGACGGATCAATTCGACATCATAGCCGCTCATCGTTCCATCCCGGTCGATCGAATTAAGAAAAATTTCGCCCGCGCCTTTTTCTTCCATCAGCTTGGCCAGTTCGACCGGATCGTGACCAGACGGTCTTTTTCCGCCCTCGATAAAAACTTCGTAATGTCCTTTGGGGTTCCGTTTCGCATCGATGGACACAATGATGGACTGGCTTCCCATTTCACTGGCTGCTTGCTCAACCAAATTAGGATCGCGGATGGCATGAGTATTCAAAACAACCTTTTCCGCGCCGCCGTTTAAAAGCCGGCGGATATCGTCCATCGAGCGCACTCCCCCGCCGACGCTTAAAGGCATCCGGCATTCATCAGAAATTTTTGCGATCAGATCGAATTGCGGAGAACGGTTTTCTTCCGTGGCCGTGATGTCCAAAAGAACGAGTTCATCGACTTCTTTCGTATTAAAAATTCTGACCGCGTTGATCGGGTCTCCGACATAGGTAGGATTTTTGAACTGAACGGTTTTAACCAAGCCCGTTCCTTTAAGCAGTAAACAGGGGAAAACTCTTGTCTTGAGCATATTAACCGAAGTAGCGCAGATATAAATGTTTTGGGAAGATTCCCAAAGCGCAGGCCAGACGGATCGGTAACTTAAAAACTTTCAGCAAAGAATAATAGGTTGGATAATCTTTGAATGATTTATTGGGCGATGCCATGATTTTCTGGAATTGGTCTTTGGTCAGCCCCAATTTACTTAAGGTATAATCGACCAACTCAGGGTCGTACGGGTACGTCTCCCCTTGGATCTCGCTCAACGCCTGCTCGCGCGTCATCTGGCCGGAACGGATCAGCGCCGAATTCTCGATCTTGCGCTTATCGATATTGAACTTCTGCGGCAGATAATAGGATTGGAAAAAATGCGTGTAATACGATTCATGATGATGCCCGCCGTAATACGTCCAGCCAATTTCCTGCTCCAGCAGTTTCTCGACCTTTTTCTGATCATATTCGACATAGGCGAGAAGCGGGACGACCTTGATCCCTTTAACAAAACGATAATACAAATAATTTTTCAAATTCAAATTCGGAAATGTTTTGAGCGGCTTTGCCCCGAACTGTTTGTGCACGCTCTCAACGTAACGGCCGTCCATGTAGGTCCAGTTAAGCGGGGCAAAACCTTCGGTGCGGAACGAATGCGCAAATAAAATATATTTAATTCCCTCTTCCGCGGCCACGCGGTGCAGTGTGCCGTGAATGCCGACATCCGTCGGGATTTCAGCGTCCGACACCGAAGCCTTGAGAAAAGAAAGCTGCAGATCTTTGAACTCATCCCAATCGACCACATAGGTATGCAGATCAATATTAAGTTTGCTCGTGGCGCGCTTGATATTAGTGACCGCGATCTCGGAATTCCATCCATTATCAAAGTGGACCGCTAGCGGCCTTAAACCCAATTTCACTGCGATATATAATCCGTACGTGCTGTCGCGCCCGCCGCTCACCCCCACGATCACATCATAATTTTTGCCGCGTCCGCTTTGCTTGATCGCATCGGCAAGCTGCTGCAATTTTCTTTCACCTTCGGCGTTCAGCGGGAAAGTTTCCGCTAATTTTTCATGTATCCGGCAATATTGGCAAACACCTTCAGCATCCAAACGAAGTCCGGAATCAGTCGAATCCATCACACACCGTGAACAGATCTTGTCCGTCTTCTCTAAAGTCGTTTCCATATTATTTTTCCGTCGCTTCCATATCGAACCACATCCCGAATAACAAAAACTGCAGTCCGGTGATGATCGACAAGGCGCAGAGGATCGCCCGCGGGCCGGAAACCCCGATGCCAGCCACTTCCTGATAAATGAGATAAAAACCGAACAAGATCCCCAGCGGCAAAAGCACCATTCCGCAAAGAAAGAAAAATACCAGCGGGTGAAAATCGAGGTACAGATATTTGTAGAACATCCGCCAGAAAAATCCGCGGATCAGCATCGGCGAAACGCGCAGGGCATAGCGCATTCCCTTGATCTGCGACTGCCGCTCCCCTTTCAAATAGATCGCGGTGCGCGGAACATCTTTTACCCTGAATCCATAGGCGTTCAAGCGGATCAAAAAATCCATCGGGTAGCCGTATTTTTTCCAGGCGATGTTCCAGTCGATGATATCGATCGCCTTCTTGGTGATCGCGGTATAGCCGTCAACAACATCCATAACTTTGTAATAACCCGATGCGATTTTAGTCAAAGCCGTGATTAAAAGATTTCCAAAAACACGCACCGGCGGCATTCGCTCTTTGGTCGTTTTCCATAGGAGAAAGCGATTGCCCTTCGTGTAATCCGCTTTACCGTCGATGATCGGATCCAGGAAATTTTCCACTTCTTCCAGCGGCATCTGATAATCTCCGCCGACAACGACCGCAATGTCATATCCGTCCGCCGACGACTTTAAATATCCGCTGATGATCCCCTGCCCGGGCCCCTGATTGACGGTGTGCCGAATCAATTCAACACGCGGATCCTTGACCGCACATTCGCGCACCACCTCCGCCATATTGTCGGTGCTGGCATCATCGACCACATACACCTTGTCGATGCTTGCCGGAACATGCTCCAGCGTCGGCTTGATCAATTTGGATTCGTTATAGGCAGGAATGACCAGCGAGATCTTTTTACCGCGATACATCCCAATTTCCCTCTACAATTATTCCCAATATGTTAGATGTAATTGGGATAAGTACTTATTCCCTCTGTATTTCATTAGGGAAAATAAGTACATGAGACTCCGCTAATTCAATAGTTTGACCGCTATTCTCTAACGATTTCTGCGCTGCTTCGAGAATTCTGACGACCCGCAGGCCGTTCTCGCCGTCGGTCAAAGGTTTTGTTTGATTGGTAATGGCATCGATAAAATTGGCGCACTCGACACCTAACGGCTCGATAAAATCGATCTTCGGGAAGACCACGTTACCGGCGGATTTCATCAGCTGGAATTCGCCGAAATCATCGTAACGCCCCAAAGATTCATTGATATTTGCTTTGGTAATACCCTTTTCATAAATCTTGATCTTGGCATCGGAAGTATCATCATAGACCACCATCTTCTTGCTGCCCACGAGCGTCATCCGCCGGACCTTGTTCGGGTCGAGCCAGCTCACGTGCACATGCGCGACCAGGTCATCGGGAAATTGTAAGGTCATGAAGATAAGATCTTCGATCCCCGGCTGGATAAACGCGTATCCGCGCGCCGAAACGCTGACCGGCATTTTTTCAAAAAGATACAGCAGGATCGAAATATCATGCGGCGCCAAATTCCAAAGGGCGTTAACATCCCGACGGATAATCCCCAAATTTAAACGCTGAGAATAAATATAATACGGCTTGCCGACTTCCCCGCTCTGAACATATTTCTTCATTGTCCGGACCGCGGCATTGAACTCAAAGGTATGGCCGACCATCAGCGTGCACATATTTTGGGCCGCCAGATCGATCAATTCCTGGGCGTCCACGCTGTTCATCGCCAAAGGTTTCTCAACTAAAAGATGCTTCTTGTGGGTCAAAGCCTCTTTGGCCATCGCATAATGCGTGGTCGGCGGGGTCGCGATCACAACCGCGTCTATCTCATTGGCAAACAGATCTTTATAATTTTTGGTAGTCCTTACTGAGGGAAACTTTTGGTTGAGGTAAAGAATGCGCGAGTCGTCTAATTCAGCAGCCATTTTGACCCGGCAGTTGGAAAGCGAATTAAAATTTCGAAGAAGATTAGGACCCCAATACCCGCAGCCGATAATTCCGATGTTGACCATCCCAATTTTCCTCTATAATTATTCCCAATATATTTAGATGTAATTGGGATAAGTACTTATTTCCTCTGTATTTATTAGAGAAAATAAGTACATGCCACTAGAATACCACTCGGCAGCGAAATCGAAAAGAATTTTTCCGTTAGTTTTCCGTTAGTTTCCTGCGTGAAAGTCGCCGCTTTTGCCGCCGGTTTTGGACAGCAACTTCACATCCAGAATACGGATCCCTTTGTCCGCCCATTTCATCATATCGTACACGGTCAGGGCCGCAACAGTTACCGCGGCAAGAGCTTCCATTTCAACACCTGTTCTGCCCAAGCAGACGACTTCACTGAATACACTCACTTCACTTTTGCGGGCATTCAATTCAAAATCAACCTTCACCTTGCTCAATTCCAGAGGATGGCACAACGGAATGATCTGCGGGGTATTTTTCGCGGCCATAATGCCAGCCACTTTTGCGGTTTCGAGAACATTTCCCTTGGGAGATTTGTCCTTGATCAGCGCGGTAAAAGCGCTTTTGGAAAAACGGATCACAGCACTCGCTCGTGCCGTGCGTTTGGTCACATCCTTGGCGCTGATGTCCACCATCCCGCTTTTATTTCCATTAGTACGCATAAATATGCCTTAACAATGTAAAATTTAAAATGAAAAATGCAAAATCAAAATTTTAAATTTTAAACTATAATTTTTCATTTTTAATTTTTAACTTGGAATTATTTGCGCTCACACCATCGATAGCTATCAACACATCTTAGCATATTCGGAACATAACCCTCAGGACATCCTTGCGGAGGAACTTCACGCGAATGATGCGCCATCATCCTTCGCAAAGATGTCATACAACAGCTGACGCTTCCCTTTTTCAAACATTCCCGGCTCAAATGACGATAATAGGCCGGATCTTCTTTCGTGTGCCGCAAAGTATCCCCCGGCAAAACAGCCTGGTCATTAAAGTATAATAAGCCGACAACACAGATCGCGGTGACCAGAAAAATAAAGATAGCGATACAAATCAACAGTTTGCGCTTGGTCATTTATTCCCACTTGGCCAATAAATTTCTCTTAAATAAATAATAAAGTGCCGTTCCTAAAACCAAAGCGGCAACATATCCGTACGGTAAATTGGCTGCCATTATTCCAACCATGATCGCCAGGCCGAATTCCCATTTTGAAGCCTTAAGATCGTGTATCAACCGTAACAGAGCTACTCCTTCAAAAAAAAGGATCACACCCAGTATCGGTTTAGGGAATATCTCGATCACTTGCTTAAAACCATGGCTTAAAAAAAGCCCCATAAAAAGATAGAGAGAACCGTAAATGAGCACGGATCCGCCGGTCCGCGCGCCGAACGTATAATGCCCGGCGATCCCGCCGGAACCATGGCACACAGGGATCCCGCTGAAAAACGGCATAATTAAGTTCAGTCCGGAATATGTAAATCCTATTTTCTTAACACCCAACCTTTTCTCCGGGAAAAAATCTTTGACCACCTGATGGGTCGCCAACACCGAATTCCCGATGGACAAACACAACTGCGGTAACGCCAAGACCAAAAATCCCGTGACCAGCTCATCTGCCGTCGGTTGATGGAATTTTGGAAGATCAAATCCGACTGCGGCTGTGATCTGCCCTAACGAAATTTTAAAAACAAACGCATAAATGATCCCCAGAAAAATTACGACGATCGCGGCCGGATATTTTTTATTCCCCCATAGCGCTAAAACAATAAAAAAACTTACCGATGCCAAAATAAACCCCGGCATTCCAGAAGACGGCACATAATCTTTCAGAGCCAAGGATGCCAGCTGCAATCCAAGCCCGAACTGAATACCGCGCACGACTGTCTTGGGAACAACGCGCGCTATCCAGGAAATCAGCCCCGTCGCGCTCAACACGAGCATCATCATCCCGACGGCTAATCCGCCGGCATAAAGAATATTCCCGGTCAATTTCTGACTGATAGCGATCACGGTCATCGCCTTTAACGGCTGCACCGGCATCGGAAGTTTATAAACAACTCCCGTCAAGATCTGCGCAATCCCAAACATCACTAGAACACTGGCCGGGTCGAGCCCGCAGACAAGGATCAGGCTCACAACAAGAGGAAAATCCGTTCCGATATCGCCGAAACTTCCGGCCAGTTCGTGACGGTTAAAACGGATCCCCCCATTAAAAAAATTTAATCCCATCTAATATTCCTCGACTTTGTGCAGATGAACTTTTTTACGCGAAGACTTCTTTTCGGCGCGGATGTGTTTTTTACGGAGGATCTCCTCTTTAAGGTTCTTCGGACGTTTGCGTTTCTGACGGCGGAGTTTTTCCCGAAGCTGACGCGCCTTAAAGGCCTGCTGGTCGCGGTTCAATTCGATCTTCTGCAGCAGGAGCCATCGGGCCTGCACGCGGTTTAAGGCCTGTGTGCGCTCCGTCTGGCATTTGACCATCGTCCCCGTCGGGATATGCGTCAGCTGGACGCAGGTCGCGACCTTATTGACATTTTGCCCGCCCGGGCCGGAAGAACGGACAAATTTTTCGTCAAGGTCAGCTTCCCTCACCCCAAGCTGCTGCATCTTGAATTCCAATTCCTCCTCATTACCCCAAACCATCACTCACCTCTTCTGATAAAGAACCGCTGACCATTTCTTTCCCTTCTTAACCTTCAGACATCGCAACGGTAACACGGAAAATTTTTTTGTAATCCCGGTAAATTCTCCAACGATATCCCGGAGACCGCCAGATATTTTCCATCTTTTACCAAAGAACAGTACTTTGTTAAAAAAATATTTTTTGACACATAAATTCAAAAATTTCTCGACGCTGTGAAGCGTTGCAATGCGCTGCGTGCAGTTCTAATCAACGCTTTAAGGCTTGTTAACCAGCTGGGATTCAATGGGTTACGTTATAAAAAGAGCTGAATTTTAACAAACTACTGCAAAGAAATCAACTTATTCTTAAAACAGATCAGATCCTGCGAGATAAAATTCGCCGCGGCAAAATCATACGGATCATCCGCATAATCCGCGATATCCTGCGCGACAAGTCTATTTATTCTGCCAATCCTCACTGCGCAGCGAGCGGATCTTCAGGCTGACTTTACGCAGTTTAAGCTGATCGATCCGTTTCTTAAGCTGGACGGCATCTAGTCTGGATTTTAAAAAACTGGAAACCGAAACCTTTTCATCGATGCGGGATTCAATGATATCCTGAGGCAAAACGCCGTGTACTATAAAAATCTCGCTCAAAATTTCCGCGATCCCGTCGTACGATGCATCCGCAGCAGCTAAAAATTCATAGATCGCTTTTAATCTCACCGGCGCCTCAATAGACATAAAATACCCCGGGGTTGGTTTTTCCCCACCCCCGGGCCTGCCTGCCGGCAGGGTGGAAAAACTGTTAATAACCTTAAACTTTAGTAACGTTCTGGGCCTGTTCGCCTTTGTCCGTCTGCACGATGTCGAATTCTACATCCTGGCCTTCGTTTAAGGTCTTGAACCCGTCCTGCTGTATCGTCGAATAATGAACGAAGACATCCTTCCCGCCCTCGGGGACTACAAAACCGTACCCCTTTTTATTGTCGAACCACTTTACTTTGCCTTTAACCATCCCAATTCCCCCTCCTGCTTGGTGAATTTTACGGCTAAAATAAACCCCCGCTTTGCGGGGCAGCTATTTGCCTTCTCTGAAATTGTGGTAGGCAAATAAAAAATCCTGACCCGGCCGAGGCCGGAACAGGATCACGTGGTTCGATGTTCAAAGAAATACCGGTGCTTCATGACAATTTTATTATCTGCCTCGTCGGATATGGTGTCAATAAAATTGTCGGAATTTTTACTCTTTGAAACTGAAAAAGGGGATAGGCTGCTTTTTTACAAAAAAAATACCCGATCCCCTTTTCCTACTTAGGGCAGTATTTTTCCCTGAACTCCCTGCAGATATTTATAAAGCTCATTGTCAGTCGAAAGAAACAGCGTCGTGGATGGTGAAACGGTCGTGCGGTAGGTTTCCATGGTCTTGATGAATGAATAGAATTCCGGGTCTTTGTTATACGCCTCGGCATAAATGTCCGTCGCTTCCGCATCGGCTTTCCCGCGGATTTCCTGCGCTTTACGATAGGCCTCCGATTGTATCTGCTCCATTTCTTTCACCGTCTGTCCCTCGATCCCGGCCTTCTCCCCCTGGCCTTCGGAACGGAAACGCTCAGCCGCACGTTTTCGCTCCGATATCATTCTCTCGTAAACTTTTTTACGAACTTCCTGAACATAGTTGATACGCTTGATCTGAACATCGATCAGCTCGATTCCGTAATTCGGCAGGATCTCTCTGGATCGGCGCAAGATCTCGCGGGTCAATTTCTCGCGGCCGGTGTCAACGCGATCATGTGTGCCTATGACAGCCTCCCAGTCAGTATCATCCGTACTCCCTAAAGCCTTGGCGTCCTCGACCAAACGGTTCGTATCGCGCACCACTTCGATCGAATTTGCGTTGGAGATCACATCACGCGCGTTCGCATCGACAATGTCATCCAAACGGGTCTGCGCCCCCGCCTCGTTACCGACCGACTGCATAAATTTTAAAGCGTCCACGATCTTCCAGCGGGCGGTCGCATCGACCCAGATATAGCGTTTATCTCTGGTCGGGATCTGGTTCGGATCGCCGTCCCACTCCAGGATCCGTTTCTCAAAATAATTGACGGTCTGAACGAATGGTATTTTAAAATGCAGCCCCGCCTGGGTGATCGGTGCCCCGATCGGTTCCCCGAATTGGGTGACTACCACCTGCTGGGTCTCATCTACAATATAAAAGGTGCCGCTGCCTAAAACAAAAGCAGCACCAAATAGCATCACAATAATAGAATTTAAGGCTTTATTCATTTCTCTTTTTCTCTTGAATGTTCAAAAGCGGCAATATCCCGGCGCTGCCCGGTTCCGAAATATAGATCTGGCCGGCCTTGGGTAAAATATCCTGCAAAGTTTCCAAATACAACCGGCGGCGGGTCACATCTTGCGCTTTCGTGTAGGCCTCCCACGTGGATAAAAATTTTGCGGCGTCGCCCTTGGCCTCGTTAACGCGGCGCAGCGCATATCCTTCGGACTCGCGGAGAATTCTTTCCGCATCGCCTTTTGCCTTGGGGATCGCCTTGTTATACGCCTCCCAGGATTGGTTGATCACTTTTTCCTTTTCCTGTTTGGCCTCGTTGACCTCGTTAAAAGAAGGCTTTACTTCATCCGGAGGGTTAACGTCCTGCAGTTTAATGGTCTCAATATCGATCCCGCTGTTGTAAGAATCCAGGATACGCTGTAGTTCACTTTGAACTTCTGCGTTGATCTCGATACGGCGGGTCGCCAGCGCCTCCGATACCGTACTGTCGCCGATCACCCGGGTCATCACCGCCTCACAAATATTCCGTAAAGTTCCGCGCGGATTACGGACGCTGAATAATAATTTTGCCGGATCTTTAATCTTGAATTGGACGATCCAGGTCACGTCCAAGACGTTCAAATCGCCGGTCAGCATCTGGGATTCATCTTCATACGAACCGCTGTTATATTCCGAGCGCGCCTCGGAACGCACGGTCCGAAAACCGAATTCTTCTTTAAAAATTCGTTTAACTTTCACTTTGTCCAACTGCTCGATACTAAAAGGAAATTTCCAATGAAGGCCGGGTTCGGTGGTACGGGCGTATTTCCCGAAACGGCGGATCACGCCGACCTCATCGGGCTCGATAGAATAAAAACTGGTCAGCGTCACGGTCAAAAGAACAAAGACCAGCGTGAACAAGGGCAGCCACCGGCTAAAATCGGGCATTTTATAGCGGCCTTGACGAAATAATTCTTCAGGAGTGTCTGGAATTTTAAATGCCATAATATTTTCTTAAGCGATCACGATGCGGTTGCTGCCCATTTTCTTGGCAGCATACATTGCTTTGTCCGCTTTGGCAATAAGATCCTTTACCTCTTTAACCTGTTTATCCGGATAACCACTGATGCCGATACTTAAAGCAATCAGAATCGATTGATCAGAACGGACCTGGAACTTCTTCAATTCAAAAACAGCCTGAATACGCGTGGCAGCGACCTTGGCGTTCTGCGCTTTTGTTTCCGGCAAGATCACCAAAAATTCATCCCCGCCGTAACGGCCGATCACATCCACCTGGCGCACACTTTGACGCAGCGTGTTCGCCACGCGGCGGATGACCTGGTCCCCTTTTTGATGGCCGTACTCGTCATTAATGATTTTGAAATGATCGACATCGATCATCAAGCACGACAAACTGGACCCATACCGTTTGGCGCGTATCAATTCCGCCTCCAAACGATTGAGGATCGTGCGATGGTTATAAAGCTTTGTCAGGCTGTCCAGCTGAGCGAGCGTACGCAGGTGCCGCTCCATCTTTTTCAGTTCGGTAATATCCTGCAGCGTCACGATCGCTCTCGACAGGTTCCCGCGGGACTCTTCGGGAAGTGAAACGCGGAACAGCACCTCATAACTTTTATCCTTAAAACTTTTTCCACGTATCTCCGCCTCGAAATATGTCTTACCGCTCAAAAGCGCGGCGAACTTCCCGACCATGGCCTCAAAGATCTCTTTCGTGAGGTTCCTGGCAAAACCCGGGATGATCTGGTCCTTATCCATTGCTCCGCACATTGCGAGTGCAGCCTTATTGGCGTTCAGGATCCGGAGCGAAGAAAATGTCTTGGCGAAAAGCTCCTTATGTTCCAGTAAATATTTGTGGATATTGGTGACCGTGCGGTCTTTAAGATACTTGCGCAGCTCGACAAGCGCGGAGATATCCTCCTCCCAAATAGGGACAGGAGAATTTTCGAATATTAAACGGAATTTTTCCCGGGAATAATTCTTGCGCATAACGACTTTGTGTTAAAGCTGTTCAATCTTGATGATATGTTTTCCGCCGACGCCCTTGCCGATCTCAATTATTTGATAACGGCCCGGCGCCAAGCGCATCAATATTTCCCAATCTTGTTGTCTTACTATAGCATAAAGATCTTTTTGTTCTTTAATAAAATCCAAAACTTTTTCATCGGTATTCAAAAACGGGATCGGATGCGGGGTAAAAAAACCTTTTCCACCGATATTGATCACCGCCACCGGCCGGTCGGAGTAATAGCGCACACCGCGCGCGTAAAATTTGCTCGCCAAAACAGGAGTTGTATTTTGATCGAGCTTATTAAATTCATCCATAACATTCTTGCAGGAGACCCACGGTTCAGCCGTCGGGATACCGACCAGCGCCACCGTCAACAGCAGCATTGTTACTCCGGCTTTTGACAAGACCAAGGCAAAATATTTGCGCTTAATATTCAAAAACACCATTACTCCCGCCCATAATACGGCGAGCGCGGAAGCGATATAGACCGGCTGTTTGTCCGTGACCACGGCCTTATACATTTCCGCCGCGATGTTGCCCCCCACCGCTGCCGCGACGAGAGATCCCGCCATCGCGTAACCGACAATGATGATGGTTTTGGGTTCGATCTTCTTTTCTTCAAAATCCGACAAGGCGCGGTTCAAATAATACCCCATCAAGATCGCAACGACCGGAAAGACCGGCAGGATATAACTGGCCAACTTCGAATGCGCCGCCTGGACGAAGACATAGGTGCTGCAAATCCAGGAGATCAAAAGCGAGATCTGCGCCGATCCGGCTCCGGATTTCCTGACCGTTTTTAGCGCGGTGTTCAGCATTGACGGCCAGAACAGGCTGAACGGCATTATGCCGGCGAACATAATGGCAAAATAAAAATACCAGGTGTCGTTCCGGGGATGTTCAGCAACAAAGATACGGAGTACATGCACATTATGCCAATACTCAGCAATAAAAACCCGGCCGTACCACTTATACATCAGGATGTGCCAAGGCACCGCGATCACCGCGAACAAGAGAGCGCCCCAGGCCGTCGCCGGCACTTTCAAAAATTTAAAGTCCTTCTGCGACACTAAAAATGACAGGACAACCGTGAACGGAAAACATACACCCAGGAGCCCTTTGGTCAAAACCGCCAGCCCCATAAAAATAAAAAACAAAATGATCCCGATATTTTTATATTTCCGTTCATAATACGCCCAGCAAAAACTGCCGAAGGACAAAACCGTTAGGATCGAAAATGTCATATCGGTCAAAACCGCCCGCGACATCGCCAGATGAATAAAGCTCGCCGCCAAGACCATCCCCGACAAAAAAGCCGTACGTTTATTCCGGAACAGAACCCACGCGATCCCATAGACTGCCGGAACTCCGATAATGCCGAATATCGACGGCCAGAACCGCGCCATAAAGGGGCTTAAACCGGCCAATTTGATCCCGATCATCAGAAGCCAATAAAAAAAGATCGGTTTCTCAAACTGCGGCCAGTCAAAGATCATCGGCGTCAGCCAGCTTTTATGACGCACCATCTCTTTGGCGCTCTGTACATAAAACACTTCGTCCGGATGAGTCAGGCTCAGCATCCCGTTGCCGAACATCAGGAGAAAATACGCGGCGGCCAATAAAATCGCCAGCCAAAATCCATGGCTTTTCTGTTCAAAATCTTTAAGCAGCATTGAGCATTTCCTCGACGGTAACGAGTTTATATCCCTGTTCGCGTAAAACTTTAACCAGCGATGAGATCGCCAGCACGGTTTGGGTGCGGTCTCCCCCCTCGGTGCTGAAAACATTCCCACTGTCGTGAAAAAGAATGATGTCGCCGCTTTTAACATTTCTAGCCAAATAGCGCACCATGAGTTTATGATTAAATTCCACCCAATCCTTGGAATTGAGCGACCACAGGACGACCGAATATCCCAAAGATTTGATATGGCGTTTAATATCCTCAGGCATCCAGGCTTTCGGCGGACGGAAACATTTGGTCGTCTGTCCGGTAATTTCCCTGATAACCGTTTCGGTATATTTGATCTCTTCTTCGATCTCCGGCGGAGTGTAATAGAAAATCACACTGTGGGCGTAACCGTGATTGCCGATCTGATGGCCTTCTTCAGCGACCCGGCGCGCGACTTCGGGGTATTTCCTGACATGATGCCCGATCATAAAAAAAGTCGCTTTGGCATCGACTTTCTTCAGTTCATCGAGGATCTGCGGGGTCCAGATGGGAGAAGGCCCGTCGTCAAAAGTGACGGCGACCATCTTGTCTTTGTTCTTAACGCGGAAAACCGTTCCGCGGCGCGTCAGAACAGCCTGGTCAAAAAAGATACTGACCGCGGCCACGATCAAAGTCACAAGAATAACCGCGCCAACGATTTGTCCGATCAAGATCATGGGCGAAGTGAGGATGATTATTTCTTTCCTTGATTGGCCACCGCCAGCATAGCCTTTTCGATCTCTGCCTGATTTCCAAGGTAATAATGTTTAACGGGTTTGAGGTTCTTGTCTAATTCGTAGACCAGCGGCGTGCCCGTCGGGATATTCAGCTTGATAACTTCTTCTTGCGAAAGTTTATCAAGATGCATGACCAACGCGCGCAGGCTGTTGCCGTGGGCGGCGATCAAGACCTTTTTCCCTTTCTTCAATTCCGGCACGATCGTGCTTTTCCAATAAGGGATGAAACGGTCAACGGTCGTCGCGAGGCTTTCAGTCACCGGCAGGTCTTTTTTCGGAAGATTTTTATAACGCGGGTCATTACCGGGGTAGCGCGGGTCGGTTTTCTTCAAAGCCGGC
Organism: uncultured Planctomycetales bacterium; assembly: GCA_964364715.1. Classification (GTDB taxonomy): domain Bacteria; phylum Omnitrophota; class Gorgyraeia; order Zapsychrales; family GWA2-47-8; genus CAYING01. The sequence continues at coordinate 57,329 of CAYING010000001.1, read as the reverse complement.
GGGCAGATAGCATAACTGCGGCGCCACACCAAGACCTGTTCTTCGCCGTACTTGGCCGTTGTTTCGCCTTTATTCAACCCCTGCAGGTCGCCGTAATGACGCTCATTGAGCCGCCAGGATCTTATCACCTGAATCCACATCAAATCCATTTCATCCAGAGCGATCCATAAAGTCCGAATCGCACGCTTTAAAACTGAGGTAAATGCGACATCAAATGTATAACCTTCTTTCTTTAGAATCTGCCCGGCAGCTTTTGCCTCTTCCTTCCCCTTTTCCGAAAGATCCACGTCGGTCCATCCGGTAAAACGATTCTCTTTATTCCAAACACTTTCGCCGTGACGCAAAAGAACAAGTTTAATAGTCTTCATCGTACAGAGCCTCCGTTAAAATAAAGAATTTATCCGAATAACGGCTATCATTGTACACAAAAAAAGTTTTTTTAAAAACTGTTTTTGAAAGAAACACGGATTTATCGGGACAGGTATGACTTGGCTTTACGGCGTTTGCTTTTGGCGGAAACTTCGACAGCGGGTGTTGCAGAGGCTTGGGCCTTTAATTCCGGAGGAAGGTTCTTGACTTGGGCAGGCATATTGTAGGCGATCCAGGCAGCGGAAAAATTCATGAGCCACTCTTCAGCGGCGCTCGCAAAACCGACATCATAACCGACCCTCTCGCTTACGAACCACTTATGGCGTTCAATCTCTTCAATGACCTCACGTTTTTTCAGCAGCTCTTTTAAATCTAATTCGCTCAACTTACCCTCCTGAGTTAAAAGCATTCTACTCCCCTGCCGCAAACTCTGTCAACTGTTCTTTCTTTCCCTGTCCAGCCTCCGGGGTGGGCACTTATCCACAAGTTATCCACTCCCGGGGTGGGGAAAATCGTCGTCAAAATCTTCCACGACCTGCTTGACTTCCAGTTCGGCTTTCTGAATCTTATTTTTACACACTTTGATCAGTTCGACCGCCTCCTTGACCCGGGCGGACAAGTCATCAACATCGATATCTTCACTCTCGATGCTGCTGATGATCTCGTTCAGCCGCTTGACCGCTTTACTGTACTTTATGTCTGCCACGCTGTTCCTCCTTGATTTTAACAACCTTGCTCTGGACGAAACCGTCGCTCACTTCCGAGGCCAGCTCGGCGTCGACCTGCACATCTTTAATTCCGCGGACCAATCGGCCGCCGGCTGTCCGGGTGATCGAAAACCCGCGGCGTATCGTATTTTGGGGACTAACAATATCGATCAGTTTCGCAAAATTCTTTAAATTCTGCCGGCCGGTCTGCAGATAAGTTTTAATACTTTTCAAAAAAATATCCCTCTGGTTAACTATTTCTGCCCGCCGAACACGCAAAGAGTTAAGAGGCTGGCGCTTAAAATCCGTCCCCAAGCGCACCAAATCCTGCCGATGCTGCTGCAAAAACCGGGTTGTTGTTTGATGCAATCCCAAGGCGCTGAGCTTGAGTTTCCTTTTTTCGTCATGGGATTTATTCCGGGCAAGTTCCAGTATCCGATCCAAACTTTCCTCCGCACCGGCAATAAATGTTCTGATATGTTCCACTAAAAGCTGGGCTACAGCCGTCGGGGTCTTGGCAAAGGTATGCGCCGCCAGATCTGTGACCGTTGTATTAATCTCATGCCCGATCCCGCTCAAGACCGGGAAACGGCTTGCGGCAATTTTCTCCGCGATCATCCGGCTGTCAAAACAGCTCAAATCCGCGATCGACCCGCCGCCGCGGGTAATGACCGCAACATCTAAACCTTTCATTTTGTCAAATCGATCCAACGCCGCGCAGACGCTTGCCTCGGTGCCCTTCCCCTGCATCAGCGAATTGATCAAAAATATTTGAAAGGCGAATCCGCTTTTCTTGAGTTCCGCGACAAAATCATTGTACGCGGCGGAATCAAAGGAGGTGATCAACCCGATACGAAGCGGCACGAGCGGCAGTTCGAGCTGTTTATTTTTAGCGAGAACCCCCTTCTTCTGCAAAATCGCGATCAACTTCTGGCGTTCCTGCGCGATCTTGCCCAAAGTATAAATCGGGTCAATGCTTTCAACGATCAAACGCACCGCACCGTGCGGCGGATAAAAATCCACCCGGCACAAAAATTTTACTTCAATATCATCCTTGAGATCAAAGGCATTCGCGGAATTCTTCAAGATCTCTTCAATAGTATTCCGGCGCTGGCCGAAGATCACCAATCCTATCCGGGCGACGATGTCCTTGGATTCAGTGTCCTTTTCGCACAATTCAAAAAAGACATGCTTTTTGTCGCGGTTCCGGTCAAAACCCTGGACCTCCCCGCAGATCCAGACAGCGTTGGGAAAACCGTAATTGAGGACATCCTTGATCAGGATATTCAATTCGGAAATAGTCAGAAATTCTTTTTCCATAATTTATTTAGTTGAGATCAGTGACGGGCCGACGATCCAGACGATCTGCCAGTGCCCTTGAGAGTCACGGTACATCGCCGCGACCGTACTGGTATCCAAGCTGATGACGAACCGGTTCTCATCGCCTAAGATGAGGCGCGAAATGAGCCGCGGCAGCTGCGGAAGATGGCCGACGATCATCAGGTCATCTTTGCGCTGGGACAATTCGGCGACGATCTTGTCGAGCGGATCATCCGGAGAAAGAAAATCTTTTTTAACCAGCTTCGCCTTGGGGTTGATGGCTGACTGCACGCTCTGCGCCGTTTCCAAAGCGCGGAGTTCGTTGCTGGAATAAAATTCGCTCACCTTGAGATTCGCTGTCTTCAGAAAATGTGCGACCTTGTGGACGTCGGTTTTGCCGCGCGGACTCAGCGGACGGTTCGGATCCGAATGTTCCGACACCGCGTCCCCGTGGCGCATTAAGTATAATTTCATTTTTTCTCCCTCCCTGCCAAGTTTGTAAAAGCATCGCGCGGAGGTCGGTGGCGGTTTTATAATTCCAGGCTGTCGAGATCGCTGGCATTAAGTTGATTACTCCGCGTGAGAGATGATCATTTCCTGGGTGAGGATCTTTTCAGCCAAAAAGTCCCGCTCTAAAATATTTTTTGCTTCAGCGGCGGCATCCAAGAGGCCTTTAAATTTTTCCGAGGCCGCCTCTTTTTTTTCATGCAGGATACGGGCGCTCTCGGTCGTTTTATTTTTGAGATCCGCGGCATACCACTGCTCGAACTTCTTAAACTCATCCATCACCGCGTTGTATGTCGTAAACGGGATGCCGTAAGCGATCACCCGGCGGTCGATCTTTAATTCCGGACGGTCTTTAATTTTCCGCCAAATCTCCAGTGTAAATTTATCGAGAACTCCCCGCTGCCGCATCACGTGAACCGATTCCCAATTCTTCTCAACCTCACGATAAAACTCAAGCAGGATCTTACGGCGATCCTGCTTCTGTTTCCAATCCGTCCACCGCTGCAGCATAGCAAGTTATCCGGTTATTCCTTACGGGTGGAGCTGGGAAAGATGTTTGATCCGCTTGAGCATATTCGGATGAGTGCTTAAAGTTTCCATCAGCTTGTCGCCGAATCCCATTTTGATGTTTTTCTGACGGATCAAGGCTAACTCTGCGGGATCGATCGTCCCGCTTTTGTCCATATCCAGCTGGCTTAACTCGCGGATCTCGATCATGGCCCGGGACGGATCATTGACAAAAAATGCCTTCAAACCTTCCGCTTCCCGAATTAATTCTTTATCCAGACGGGCAGAACCGTAAACTAATTTATACAGCGCCGATGCTAACGCCGACGGCCTGTTTCCGAACTCTACGGAACCGCGGTCGGCAAAATATTCCCGAATGCGTGAAGCGTACAGCACCAAAAGATTTGTAATGAAATAGAAAAAAAATGCCACTGCTCCGATCAACGCTGTGTTCACGGAAGAACTGCGGTCGCCGCGCCGGTGCCCGTAAAACATAAAATGCCAGGCGATGCGGTACAGGATCATCGGGATCACCGACAATAAAGTGATCGTCAAAACATCGTTATTTTTCAAATGAGCGACCTCATGCCCGATCACCGCCTTCAGCTCTTCCTCGTTCAAAAGTTTCATGATCCCTTCCGTCACGCAGACCCGGCCGTCGCCGAACCCGCGGCCGAAAGCAAAGGCGTTAGGAATAGGTATCGACGAAATGCAGACTTTCGGCATCGGGATATTGGCCCGTTGCGCCTGCATTTCCACCATTGCGTAGAGACGGGGATTATCGGTCTGCTTGATATACCGGATATGCATCGTCCATTCGACGATCTTCGGCCCGATCAGGTATTGAATGATCATGAACACAAACGAGACCATCAGATAAAAATAAAAATCGTTGATCCCCATGGCCGTGCCTACGACCACGACCACCGCATAAACGATACCGAACAAAACAGCCATTAAAAGCCACATCCGTAATTGCAAGGCGAACATTTTTTATCCTCCCATTATTCGAACGATTTGCCGCTACTGCAGGAGCCCCTTACGTTTCTGTTCTAAGATGCGAAAGTTCCCTAAAACAGATTCCAGGACGATACTCCAGACGACCTGATACTCGGCATCTTGATAGATCGATTTCTCGACGGGCTGGCCGTCCACTTTACCCAGCTTCACACCCACCTCAAATTTGGTCCGGAATTTTGCGCCGGCTTTCCGGCACCAGCGGACCTCCCCTTCCATCGGAATGAACGTCTTGCTCCCGGGGAGCAGCACTTCCAGAAACAGACAATCCCCTTTATGCAGCTCTTTCCCGGATAAAAAGCAAATTCCCTCGACGCTGACATTCTTGCTGACGGCGGAATATTGCGCCGAACTCTTTCGGCGGGCTTTGTCAAGGATATGAAACCTCACCCTCGTGTTCACATCATAGGTGACAAAATAATAGACCTTGACCTGGGTGTCGTAACGCTCGTACTTGCGCTGTTCGTTCTTTCTTTTCATACTGCATCCGGCTTTATCCTAGTACTGCGTTACCTAAATTTTGTATTGAGAGGAACGCAGTACTGTACCGTGTTCTCCTGAATACAATTTAGGGTACACGGTACTGGGTGAATAAATATGCTTCACGATACCATATCCGCGGGATGATTCCAAGATTTTTTTCTGCAGCAAAATCAGTATTTAAATAATTTTCAGTTATAATATTATCGGTGAAAAAAATTAATCCTGAATTTCTTATCATCGCGCTTCTGGTTCTCTCTGATACGGCTGCCGTTTCCGCCGGCGGGGTGGTCATGAAACAGCGTTCCGGCGGAGCCCAAAAAAACAAACAGCAGCAGCAAATACAGATCGAACGGCAGCGGCAGCTTATCATTCAGCAGCAACAACAGGAAATACAGCAGCTCAAGGAAGAAGTAAAGCCCGAGGATATTAAAGACATTGTCGACATCGCGGATATTTTAAAATCCCTGGAAACCTCCAGCAGGGCATGGGAGCTGATGATCGATGCTGAGGCCAAAGAAATGGTCATACAGCACTTTATCGACACTTTCAAACAGCAGAACGCCCTTATCCGCAAGCCCGCCCGCACCTACGTGCCGATGATCGACGGCATGGCGGCCGGCCAGCCGGAAATGCTGGAAAATCCTTTCGAAAATATTCTGCGGCTTACCGCGATCATGGAATACGATTTTGATGTCGGGCAGGATAAAGATGAACTGGCGAAAAAAATCCTTGGTGAGAAAGCGTACATTGAGAACAAAAAACGGTTGAGCAAAAGTTCTAGCGATTGATGATCAGGACGGACGGGACACGGTTCAGCCAATCGTCCTTCTTATCTTTGCAATGCTCCCAAAAATTCAGGCTTACGATCACCAGGCTGTAGGCTTTATAAAAATCTTTTTCTTCCGCCTTGCGCGGTCCGACCAGAGAAAAATCCCCTTTAAATTCAATGCCTCCGGACCCGCTCGCGGAATTATCCAAGGACAAAATATTCTCCCGGTCAAGGATCGACAGGATCCTTTTCTCACGGCTTTCCAATAACCTTTGCGCGTATTTAAGCAAAAAAACATCATCCATCCCATTTAGGACCACCAGGACATTCTCGATCCGGTTAAAACCTTTATCAACAAAAACACCGGTAGCGCAATCAAGCTGCTGGATAAGATTCTTGACCTTGCCTCCTGTTTTGTCATTGGTGAACAACTCCCGGGAACTTCCGATGAGAACGATATCAAAGAACCCCTTCTTGGCGCTGCGGACGATCTCCTTTTGAACATCATCCGTGACCTTGAATATCTTGTTCAACGGGATTTCCAAACGACCGGCCGCAGCATCGATCGCCTCAAACGCGTCCTTTTCATGCTGTTCCGCTTCCAGGACAGATATATCCGAACTCGGCGAATAATGCGCTGCCGTAACGCCGGACTCTTTTTCGTTCCGTAAATTCAGATAATACGCCAACTCCAGCAAACGGCTCCCTGATTTCGGGGCCCCAAAAGAAAGCAGCACATTAAACCCTTCCTTGATCTTCGCCGGCTCGCCCAGTTTTTTCCTGGAATCAAAAAAGAACTCGATCAGATAGAGCGCCGGCCCGGTCATAAATGTCGTGACCAGCGCCATAATGACCATCATCGTAAAGATCTCAACCGAAAGGATACCAAGGTCATATCCGATATTCAAGACGACCAATTCCATCAGCCCGCGGGTGTTCATCAACGCTCCGATAAATAAACTATCCTTCCAGCTTTGTCCGACGAATTTAGCGGCGACGGCGCTCCCGAGAAATTTTCCAGCCACCGCGACCCCGATGATCAAAAAGCACACCCCCCACAGATCAGGATTATCAAGCAGCCCAATCTGTGTCCTCAAACCGGTAAAAACAAAAAATAGCGGAAGAAGCAAGACTAAACTTACATCTTCGATCTTTTCCGAAAGGATGCGTTTAAATTCTTTTTGGGCGGGCATAACGACACCGGCGAAAAATGCGCCGAAGAGGGCATGGATACCGATGACCTCGGTCAAATAGGAAGACAAAAACAAAATACCGAAGATCGCCGCCACAACTGTTTTATTGACGCTTTCCGGAGTATCGTATTTAAACGCCAGCCGGTGCAGGATCGGCCTTACCCCAAACCACATAAACAGGACATAAACAACCGATAAAATAATACTGCTGACCGCGCTGATCATCCCGCTCGCGTTGGCGATCGCGACGACCAGAGCCAAAAGACACCACGCCGTGATATCATCCGCGGCCGCGCAGGTGATGACCAGCGTCCCGATAGGCTTATAGGTCAGATTGCGTTCCTGCAGGATCCGGGCCAAAACCGGAAAAGCCGTGATGCTCATCGCGATCCCCATAAAAAGGGCAAAAGCGGCAAAGGACACATTGTCCGGCGCATAAGAAGCATAAATTTTATACGCCAAGGCTACGCCCAGAAAATAAGGGAAGATAATGCTGGCATGGCTCACGATGACGGCCGTAGGGGCTTTTTTCCGGAGGACACTGATGTCCAGCTCCATGCCGACAATGAACATAAACAGCACAAGCCCGATCTGACTTAAAACATGAAGACGGCGGAGGGATTCTTCAGGAAAAAGAAAAGTGGAAAATTCAGGGAACATTACACCCAGCAAGGAAGGGCCTAACGCGATCCCGGCAATGATCTCTCCGACGACCGCGGGCTGCCCGATCCTGGTCATCAGGTACCCGAATACCCGCGCGATGACCAGGATACATAAAATCTGGATGATCAAAACTGCGAGCGGATGACGGGAATTACGCGCCACGCCGGAAAGAAAGTGCGGGGAATCCGCGGAAACAGCAGCGCTCTCAACCGATGCCGGCGCAATGATCGAGCCGGTTTCTAAATTCTTTCCCTGCATCAGGACAAACCAAAGGGCTGTCCCGAAAAACAGGATCGTAAGAACATAGAATAGGGTATTTTTTCGCATGATCTTTCTGCGGGAAAGTTATTTACTTCCCCACTGGCCGTCCTCGGCCTGGATCTTTTCGCCTGATTGTGCTTTGTCCCGCTGAACTTGGGCAAAAACCTTCTCAATCGTTGCGATGGCATCCTTCAAATCATTCTGCTCGGCGATCGTCTGGTAAATAACGCGGCGGTCACTATTCTCCGCTTCGACCAGAGCCTTGGCCGCGTCATCGCCGCCCAAATATTCCACATACCCTTTATTATTCTCACCGACCACGCCTTTGGCTTTAAAGCCGGCCAGCTGATCGAAACGGTTGCGGCGGCTTTCCAAGGCCGCTTCCACCGCCGGGGTCATCTGTTTGATGCTGTATTTCGCCTGGGCGAAACAAAAGGTCGCGCCGGCCGCGAGAATGACAAAACTCAAAATTAAACTCTTTTTGAAATTCATATCCCCCCCTATTTCGTTGTCAAAGTTTCTTTAGGTTTCTGCCCGCTGACAAAATCTTCAATATCGGTCGCGGTGTCTTTTAATCCCTTCACATCAACGGTGATATGCGCCTGAATAGTGATGGGGCGGTTCGGATCACCGACCGCTTTTACCGTACATCCCGCCGGCACAAATACAGCGAGAAGAAAAAATAAAAAATATCCGCACACCTTGATCATTATTTTCCCCCTATGAGTTGTAAAAGATTCTTCGGATAATCCAGAAGGTTTTGAAAGCCCCCGTCGACGGACACATCCAGCGTAACATCAAGATCAAGATTGAACCTTTGGCTGAACAGTTTGATACGGCTGGACAATTTTTCCTCCGTAAGGCTCTTGATCTCTACCGCCGCGCGGTCCAAAGGGACATCCCCGTCGGATTTTATGAGCTTCTCCAGATCTTTTCTCTGTGAACTGTTGGCTGGGATATACCGCAAAAGATAATTCAGCAAAGAAGCCTTGATCTCGCCGCCTTTGCTGACTGAAAAATTCGCGTTGATAGTGCGGATCCCGGATGGTGTGCCCGCAACATCGAGGGATCCGGCCACTGTGCCCTTGACCTTTGAGAAAAATTCCGGGTTGACCGGCTGCAGCTGTTTCAGGTCGACTTCCTCAACCTGCATACGCACACTATAAACCATTTGATTTTTTGAATCCAGCAAAATTTTTCCCTGCAAACGGCCGCCGTAAAATTCCGCATAGAAATTTTTAAATCGCCAGAACGAAAGGTCTCCGGAAATGTCCGCGGAAATATTGGTCAGATGATACTCCTCGCGGCGGAGCTTGGCGATCCTCAGATGCCCGGCCACTTTTTCTTCCCCCGATCCGGAGGTTTTGACCGCCAGCTGGACCAACCCCTGCCGCAGTTCCATATCCGCCGAACTCACCTCAACTGAAACAAGATCAATGGGGACAGGCAGTGATCCTGGAATGACGTTCAGAATGCCGCGGACATCAACTTTTTTGATCTCGATCCGATAAACCTGTTTTTTCTGTTTCACAGTTAAACAAATTTGCTCAAACAACACGGCATCAGGAAAGCGGTATTCCTGACGCCCGATTCTAAATTCCGAAATCGCAAAATCCGTCGTATTGCGGTTTATCAGCCAAGGGAGAATCCTTTCAACGGCTGACTTTTGCGTCAACACATACCCCCCTGCCCCCAAAAGCAAAATCAGGACTGCCAGGATAAGAATCAATATTTTTTTCAAACCATCACCGTGCTTTCCTGAATTTAAAAATCCCCAGAACCAGCAGATACGTCAGTAAGGCTAAAAACAGTCCCACCAGGATATAGCCAATCATAAGGGGACAGACAATCTTCAAAAGTGAAACATCAAAAAAGCTCTTCCAGGTGAACTGCTCAATCAAAACCTTACACTCGTCAAAAACTTTTTGCCAATCGGCGCCCGTTACATAGGCGCCGGCTTTAACCGCGAACGCAAAAGTCACCACGCTGATCCAGGTGTTCGTCAAAAGACTGCCGGTCAAGGCCGCTATGGAATTAATACGGAAAATCGATGACAAGACTACCGACGCCATGGGCCCGGCACCGGGGAATATCCCCAGGAAAACCCCTAAGGCAAATCCCAGCGCGATCTTTTGCGGTGAATCATTGATCTTGACCAGACGTTCATACACAAACTGCGGAATATTCCGGCCGGGCTTTGGACTAGGTGTTGTGTCGCTATGCATATATCTCCTAAAAGATTTTGGCCATAACCAGGGCGAGCATGGCGGCGATCAGGGCATATTTCCCTGGCGGCGGACAATTTATCCGTTCGATCTTTTGGATCAGCCCATAATACGCGTGTGCGCCCAAATAAAACAATGCTAATGACGCAGGCATCAGATACCTTAAGGCATTTTCCGGGTCGCTCCCGGAGGCCAGACGAAAAACACAAAACACAAAAATAAATCCAACATACGCGAATACAGCAGAAGCCGTGAGGATGATCTTCCGATCCCTGGAAATCAGGATCAACAGTATCGATAAAATAAAAAAATAATGCAGCCCTTCGGCCTGTTCAGCGCCATATTGAAAAATATCACCCAATACTCCCCACCGCGGATTGAAAATATTTTCCTGAAGATGCCTTCCCATCAATACCATATCGTGCGATTGTCCCTGGGGCATCGCAATGACCGCTTTCCAGACCCCATACGGAAGTCCCGCGGCAATCAAAAACAGGATCCCTTTTCCCCACCCTGCCTGCCGGTCACCGCTTTTAGCGGGATCCCGCCAGAGGCGGTGACAGGCAGGCCCGGGAGTGGAAAACTTTCCACCCCGGGAGTGGGTATTCCCGCAGGCGGCAATTACCAGTATGCCGAAAACCGGGATCATCAAAACGAACACGCTTTGACTCAACGCAGCCAACCCGCTCAAGACCGCAACCCCCCAGATCGGCCCATCTTGTTTTTTTTCAGACAACTTATACAATTCATGAACAATCAACAAAAAAAGAACCGTACTGATGCCCGCGGCATAAACGAGCCGGTACATCAGGTCTCCCGCCCATTCCCGCTGATTGAACGAAGAAAAAAGCGCTAAGGTAAAAAAGAAAAAAATCCATTTTTGCTGACGCAGCCGCCACAGGAATGCCGCCAAAGAGATGATCACAACCAACGGCAGAAAGAATATTGTCGCCGGGTCGGCGCCCTGGAAAATTTGTCCCGGCAAAGCCGCGATGAACGGCACTCCCAAGGGATGCCCTCCTCCCGGATAGTTCACCTGATGAGCGAAAGCGGCTGATTGCCGCAGAATATTATGCGCCGCCGTATACCAAAGCGTAACTTCATCAGAATAAGGCTGCCGGAATTCCGAAAGGTTGTATTCAAATAAATAAAACAAACTGGCGATCAACCAGAGCGCCGTGATCAGGCCCGTCAAAATTTCCTCCGCCTGCATTTTTTTCTTCGTGTACCCCAGGGTCATTCCCCCCCGCGCGATCCACACCGCCGAAGCGATCATCGCCAAAAAGCATATTTTCAAAAAAACAGTTTCATTAAAATGAAAACCAAAAACATTGATCAGCTGCAAAAAATAAAAACCAAAAAGAAAGATAACGAAAAAGCTTGAAACCGAGAGAGAGGATTTTCTTTTCTCAAAAACAACAAACGCGGCGCCGGCGCAGGCTCCATACGCGAGCAAGCTCACAAAAAAATTTTTCCACCCATTAATCTGCCCCCAATTCTGGATCGGGACATTAAGAAAGCCATGGACACCGAGAGTAAAAAAACGGCCGGCCGCAACCGTTACAGCCAGCAGATAAATAGCGCGGATGATCTTTGGGTTCATGGAAGGGGTTTCAGGACGATCCGGGCGCCGGTCAAAAGCCCGATCTGACAGATGATCTTCTCAACATCGTCCTTTTCGAATGTCCGGGGACTGGTGAGAACGAATAAGGCCTTGCCGCCGGGTTTGATATGATCCCCCCTGCGGTAACGGTAGAGGGTTTCCGTTTCTTTCTTAAGCTGATATTCTTGTTTATCCTTTGTCACAACAGTAAACTTATCAAAAAAATAATCCGATGTAATAGGTTTTCCGGAGGCATTGATCACCGTAATAAGAATTTTGCTTCCCCTGATCTCCGCCCACGCCGTGACCTCCTGGCTCATCGTTTTGGTGGAAGTATGCCGGATCTCTTTCCCGTCAACACCGGTGATCTTGAAGGAAGGGTCTTCCGACATCTGGTCGATCTTGAACCCGTAAAATCCCGATTTTCCCATCGTCACACATCCGGCTGCCGCGATCACGAACACTGCCAACAAGATATTTCTCATTTCCATAACCCCCTTTTATTTTTGCCCGCTTCGACCGACAGTTGTTTAAAAAGCTGGGAATATTTCACGTTCGGCGGGATCGCCAGCGGGCTGGCGTAGCCCGACTTAACGATTGTCGCGTTAATAAAGACCTCGCTGCCGTTCACGACTTCGACACCTTCGGAATCGGAAGAGCCTCTTTTTCCCGTTAAACTTTGGACCTCAAAAACATACGCGAGCAGGTTCCCCTTCTTATCCTCTTTTATCGCGTCGAATTCCAAGCGGACAACTTTACCTTCGAGCAAACCCCGCAAGAATCTCTCGGATTCCTTCCCGAGGGCAATGATCGCTTTGATATCCTTCCCGCTGTTCTTAGCGAAGATCTTGGCGCGCTCGTTCGCGGTATTTTCCGGGGCATCGATGCCGATTAAATGGACCGTCTTTCCGCCGGCCAGCTCGATCGTATCGCCGTCGACAACGCGCTTAACGGTTTCAGCAAAAGCGATATTCACGGCGGAGACAAACATTCCGAAAATCAGAAAAGCGCGAATGACAACGGACATTTAGCGGGCCTCCGGTATTTTTAATTTCTGGCCGCGGTAGATCATCGGATCCCTCAGCTGGTTGATCTCGATGATCTCCTGGACCGTGGTGTTAAACCGCCGAGCCAGGCTGTACAGCGTTTCATCCCGTTTGACCGCGTGTATTTTCCCGGATAAATTTTTCGGGGCATCGTCATCCGGCAAAAGTTTTTTGACATAGTTCACCGGAACGGCAAAATTTAAATTTTGGCCTTGGGTAAGTGAGGCGGTCGTAATCCCGACCACGCGCCCTTTTGTATCGAACAACGGCCCGCCGCTGCTTCCCGACGACAAAGGCACGCTGATCTGCAGAAGCTTTATCCCGTCAGCTTCGCGGATCGAACTAACCAGCCCGTCGGAAACAGTATTCTCCAATCCCAGAGGATTGCCGATCGCGATCACACGCTGACCGGTCTTGACCCGGCGGCTGTTGCCGAGTTTGACTGTATCCAATTTTTTTTTGGGGAAAATCCTCAAGACCGCGATATCTTTGGCCGGGTCGGCATTAAGCAATTGAACCATTTTGTACGCCTTGTTGTTACGCAATTTCACAATGACCTTCCGGGAATCGGCGACGACGTGGTAGTTGGTCACGATAACGCCTTCTTCCTTCACAATAAACCCTGTGCCCAGCCGGTTTTCCTGTCCCTGGGAGTCCAGACTCGCCACCGTGACGATGGCGTCGGCATACTCTTTATACAATTTGGCGATATCAACATCGTCGTCTGCCCGGGCACCCGAGATGAAAATGAACAAAAACATCGCCGGAAAAATTTTCATCACGAATCGCATATTCCCCCTAAACACTGAATCGGAAATACACCACATCTCCGTCCTTGATTTCGTAATCTTTTCCTTCTAAGCTGATCAGATTATTTTCCTGGACGGCTTTATAAGATCCGAGACGGACCAGATCATTGTATTTATAAATTTCAGCGCGGATGAAACCGCGCTCAATGTCGGTGTGAATCTTTCCGGCGGCCTTGACCGCGCGGGTCCCTTTCGCGATCAGCCAGGCGCGTGTTTCCTGCGGCCCGGCGGTAAAAAAACATTCCAGTTTTAAAAGTTCCTGCCCGGCTTTGGCCAAACGGGCCAAACCCGGCGACGTGATCCCGGCCGCTTCGTAATACGCCAGGCGCTCTTCAGCGGGAAGTTGAACGATCTCGGCTTCGAGCTTTGTACAGAGCGCAACGACACGCGCGCCTTCAGCCTGGGCTCTTTTCTGCAAGGGCTCTAGCAGTTTCGGATCAACAGTCCCTTCATCCGTGTTGGCAACATACATAAGCGGTTTTGCCGTCAGAAATTGAAATTCCTGGTTGATCTCCGGCGGCACACTGAGCCGGCGGGCCGGCCTCCCTTCATTAAAATTCTTCATAATATCCTCAAGGACTGCCATCTTTTCCATGGCATCCTTATCCCCTGACTTGGCCGGTTTCATGACCCGTTCCATCGCCTTCTGACATTGCTGAATATCCGCCAGCAAAAGCTCGGTCTCAATCACCTCCGCCGCTCCCAGGGGGTTCAGATCACTCATCACATTGACAACATTCTCATCGTGAAAACAGCGCACCACGTGAGCCACCGCGTCCACCGAACGGATGTGGGACAAAAATTTATTTCCCAAACCTTCGCCCTGGCTTGCCCCTTGGACCAAGCCGGCAATATCCACGAATCGGATCCCTGACGGAGTGATCTTCTGGCTTTGAAACTCCGCGGCCAATCTGGCCAAACGTTCGTCCGGCAAAGGAACGACGCCGACGTTCGGCTCGATCGTGGTGAACGGAAAATTTTCCGCGGCGGCCGCCGCCCCGGTCAACGCGTTAAACAAAGACGACTTCCCTACGTTCGGCAATCCGACAATACCTATTTCCATTTATAAATTTTCCTTCCCCGGTTGCGGCTTTGCGCTGATCAAAATACTGTCCAGATCGCCTTGAATATATTGAATCCCGTCGGGAATCTGGAATTTCTCCGGATGGATCGGCACATCAAGATTCACGCTCACCGCGGTTAATAGTGTTTCGTTCACGCCGGTTTTAGTTTCCGACTTTAACGGCAGCCAATTCCAAAGCCAGAATTTCTGCCCTTTTTTTTCAACACGCCAAACCTTGCACGATTTTTCAATGACCTTCTCCTCGCTGACGGGAACGGCTTCCCAAAGGGCCAGCAAACGTTCATGGATATTCACTTCGCTAATCTCAACGGGCTCATCCAATATCTGCTTCACATCAAGGTCCTGCGCCTTTGTCCCTAACCGGTTATCGAGATCGATGGTATAAACCCAGTCCCGTTCAATGACGGTCAGCCGGCTGGAAAACCCCAGCATCTCACTTCCCGATTTTTTGTGCCTGGCCTCCCGCATTCCCCAATCCTCAAAATAAACAACCTCGATCCCCTTGAAGGTTCCGCTGATGATGTATTCCACGATCCCGGATTTAACCGCATACCGTTTATAGATCACCCCCGGCACAGGCTGCGGCTCGACAATCTTGTTCGGCTGAACCTCTTCACTAATGACTAATCCATACAGTGAAAAAACAAGCATCGTTAACAAGACAAAAACTATTCTGAATTTTTTCATCGATTCTCCGTCATTTTTTCTTGGCCGGCGCTTTGCGTTCCGGCGGAATTTCCTTAGGGATACTGACCGTTACCTTGATCTTCCCGTCGTTGAGTGTTTCCACCGAATCCATCTTCACAAATTGCCGTAAATATTTTTCCGATATGCCGGTCAACTGCGCCAATTCCGCGACCGCGGCCCGGGTCGCCTGCTCTTGCGCCTGCGAATATTTCGTCACATTATTTTCGTCTTCATTTTCCGGCGGATACGCGGTCTGGGTCGCGTAAAGGCGTTCCTGTTTAACAAAGCCCTCGCGGAAATAACGGAAACGCTTGATCTCCGAACTCTCCGAATCGGTCACATAGATCCGTCCTTCCGACGCGGCCACACCGGTCATTTTATTGAAAGCCCCTGATTCGGCCCCAAAGGAACCGAACGCGAGTAAAAAGGCTCGTCGCGAATTAAATATCTGGACCCGATAATTTCCGCTGTCCGCCACGTACAGATTATCATTCTCATCCACCGCTATATCGCTTGGGTTTAAGAATTGCCCCAGCTCACTGCCGCGTTCGCCCAGAGAACCCATATAACGCCCGTCTTCGGCAAAGATCTGGACCTTACAATTTTCCGGTTCCAGAATATACACCTGATTTTTGGAATCGACCGCGATGCTTTTGGGAAACCGCAGCTGAACAAATCCTTCGGAACGGCGGGTGTTATCCGACGGGTCGCCTAGCGCTGACAGATAGATCCCGTCGTTGTTAAAAATCTGTACGCGGTTATTCTGTGTGTCCGATACATAAATACGCCCCTTGCTGTTCACCGCAACCCCTTGAGGAAAACTGAACTGTCCGGCTTTATTTCCGGCTTTGCCGAATTGGTAAAAAGGCGCTCCGTCCAAGTTAAAGATCTGGACGCGGTGGTTTCCGGTGTCCGCGACAAGGATCTTACCGTCCAGGGTGGCCGTGACCGCCGCCGGTTTTTTGAATTCTCCGGGATTCTTTCCTTCCGATCCCCACACAGCGCTGCTGTTGCCCAAAACAAAAACTTTTGCCGGCTTATCCGAAAGCGCATAAATTCCCCGCCCCGGGATGTAACTGATATCGATCAAATTCTTTTCAAGGGGAATCGTGTCTTCCAGTTCCACAATCGGCAGCGAATCCGTCGCTGAAGGAACCAAAGGTTTCGTACTGCCGGTGATCTTGATCACCTGGACACGGACATTCTTCTTATCCGCGATAAAGACCTGTCCGGTCGGATCGGCAAAGATCCCGGCGGCGGCATCGAATTGCCCGCGGCCGCTCCCCTCTGACCCGAACGAAAGCAAGATATTATTCGTTGGATCAAATTTCTTGATGCTGAATTCGGCATTTTCGACAATATAAAGATCCCCGCGCGCGTCGACCGCAAGCCCTCCGGCCTTGCTGATATAATTGCGTTTATCAATGGCGCAAGTGATTTCCTGCAGATGCTTTCCCATCGGAGAATACTTCGCGATCTTTCCGGCCTCCGGCAAAAGCACATAGACATTCCGCTGGGCGTCCAGCGCCAGATCCGTCGGACGGAATTCGGTACTAAAAAATCCAAGGAAAACTCCGTTCGGGCTGAAGACCTGAACCCGCCTGTTCCCGGTATCCGCGACAAAGATCAACCCGAATTGATCGACCACGACCGCGAACGGCGCGTTCAGCAAACCCGGCAAGGAACCGCTGCTGCCGAAATACGAAAGCAATTCGCCGACTTTATTGAAGATCTGGATGCGGTTATTTCCCGTGTCGGCAACGACAACCTTTTCCATCGGGGTCAGGGCCAGCGACTGCGGCATGGTAAATTGCCCCGGCTTCTGACCCAGGGCGCCGAAACTAGTTTTCAAAGCCCCTGCAGAATCAAACACAAAAACTTTCGATAATTGCTCATCAATGACATAAATATCGCCTGAACCGGCGGCAGCGACGTCAGCGGGAGCCTTTAACCCTTCGTTGAATTCACGGATGAAACGGATATTTTCCGCGGCAAAACTCACAGCAGCGGACAGAATAAAGACCGCGCAAAAAAATGATCTGAAGAAAATGGAGGAGTGATTTTTCATAAATTCCTGAAATTTGAGTTTATTCTAGCCCAGAATAAACCCAGCGACAAGGGAAATGGCGGGAATATTATATTAAGTAGTACTACTTAATAGACCGTACGGACAATAATGAACCTGGTCTCCCCCGCTTTGAGCGACAAAGAGCCGAGTTTCTTTGACTCGATGAGTGTGGAAGAACCGCCGCGGAAGTCTGCCTGTAATTCATAATCGCCCGGAGAAAGGATCAAACGGGCGATCCGGACCTCAGCCGGCAAGGTCTGCCAGCTCCGGGTGTCGGCCTGTTCCGAAAAAAGATTATACAGGCTTGCCGCCCCGCGCACAGCCCAACCCGAGCCATCGCCGTGTTCTCTTTCGACTTTACTTTCCAGACCTTTTTCCAGAAGGAATTTTCCGGCCGGCCGCAAAAAAGATTTCGCGTACAGCCAATGTTTTGCCGCTTCCAGCTGACGGATGGCGATCGCTTCGATATTCGCGATCACTTCGGTCTGCGCCGAAAACGCGCTCCCCTTCACTCTCTGCGCCGTTATGGTTGACGTGCGGATATCAAAATCACGCTCGCTGTATTTCGGAAAGGCCATCTGCGTGAGCGGGCCGTCGGGTATAGGGACCGGGATATGGCCGGCGTGCTTGACCGGCGACAGGCCGTTATAATGGACAAAATACACAACCGCCTTCTTTTCTTTTTCCGGCACCGGGACAAATTTCACATCAGGGAATTGCCTCTGATAATCTTTAAATTCCTCAAAACCCAATTCTTGCGCCGCCGCAAGAATGTTTTCGCGAAGGACATAAGGAATTTCGACCGAAGTGTTTTTATGGAAATCGTCGCGATAAACGTTCAAGGCCTTGCGGTACGCGATCAGCGCGTCATTCAAATCCTGCCGGTCGTTTTTGCTTTCGTAAAGGATTCCCGATAACAGCCGCGCAAAAGCGTCGTCGCGATAGACATAATCACCTTGACGCTGATGAAGGTCATTCAAGATGGTCAGTTTGCGGTTAACATCGCGCGCTTCGACGAGCGCCTCAGAAATATTTCCCAACGCCGCGTAATTAAGCGCCTGGAACATATTCACCCAAACATGCTCGGAGGCTTCACCGCGGTACGGGGCGTTGGTGTCATTGACCAGCCAAGTCGCGGCTAAATTGGTAAGGGATTTCGTGTACAGTTCATCGATCTTAATCTTGGCTTTCGCGAAATACTGGATGCTCTCGGCATAGCCGCCGGAAATCTGGGAGACCAACCCGCGGTCAAGAAGATAGAGCAGTTCATTTTTGGGGCCGTAAGCGCTTTTGTTCTGAAAACTTTTATTCGCTTCAGCAAAACGGCTGGAGGCGACGAGCGCATTAACCTGCGGCTGGCTGACAAGCGGGACAGATTTCGTTGCGCAGGAGCAGAAGAGTCCCAGGCACAGAACCAGATAAAGTCTCCTCTGCATGGCGGGAAAGGAATTCCTATAAAGAATATTTGGATTTCTGGACGATCTTCTTCAGTTCGGCCTGGTCCATCCATTTGACCTGATTGGTCGTCATATCGATCAGTTCCAGATTGACCTGATACAGGATCGCATATTTCCCTTTCGTATCATCGGTCACGGTGTGGATGCTTCCGCGCAGCATAAAATCCGCGCCGGTCTCTTTGCCGATCGCCTTGATGGTCGCGGGCTCGGTCCAGCCGCCCTTGTTTTGATCGACGCGTTCGTCACGGACTTCCGGGCGTTCCACCTTGGAGGCGACGAATACGACCTTGCCGGAATTGATCAGATCCGCTTCAAGGCTCTTGACAAAAACCGCGGGCTCGATATGTTCGGAACTTTTATTCTCGACCGTACCGACGATCACGACCGGGTCGCGGCCGTTCTTTTTGTTGAATGCGCTGATCCAATTCCCTTCCAGGCAATTTTTGATCATTTGGCTCGAGACCATCCGGGCGTCCGTGTCGTTCCACCGTCCGCTTAAGTCAACCTGTTGATCCACCGGGACACGTTCGACCTTGGTGGTGGAACATCCGGCGCTGAATAATATTAACGCACACAATACGGCAAATGATGTGGATTTCATAGTCCCTCCGAGATTTAAGATTTCACTTCTGCGACTGCTTCAATTTCTACCAAAGAATCCTTCGGTAACCGGGCCGCTTCGATCGTCGAACGGGCCGGCGCGGTTTCGATCTTGATGAATTCGCCGTAGACCGCATTCATCCCCGCAAAATCATTCATGTTCTTTAAAAAGACGGTCGCCTTGATGATCGAATCCAGCGACGATCCGGATTCTTCCAAAACCGCTTTCAAATTCGTTAAGGCCCGGCGGGTCTGTTCGGCGATCCCCCCGCCGATAAGCTCCCCGGTCTTCGGATCGATCGGGATCTGTCCTGCGGTGTAAACCAAATTATTGATCACCACAGCCTGGTTATACGGGCCGATGGGCTGAGGCGCGTTCTTCACTTTGATGATTTTCTTGGCCACTGCAGTCTCCCTGCCCCGCTATAGCGGGGCTTTCTTAAGATTAACCTGCGGTTGAATCATAATTTAGCGTAATTTGTTGTAGGCATCCCAGCCCCAACCGATCAAAATACCGTCCTGAAAAACTAAAGGCGTTAACTCCGCCGCGTCAAACTTATCATCATCGGTCACCACGTCCGTCGCGTAATACAAGACTTCATACGCCTTCTGCCCGTGAGAAAAATTCTCGCTCTGATACGGGTTTTCGATCACGATCGCCGCAGTGTCCCGATACGCCTTAAGAGGTTTTGTCCCCATCACCTCCTCAACAAAATTCCGGCTGATCCCGTAACTTAAATTTTTCAAACTTTTTTTATTGGCCTCGACCGCTTGGGCCGGGGTCTTCTTACCGGCAGCCGTGGACGATGCCACACCGGCTCCGGCCAAAAGAGGCACGCAGCCGGTGTTCACCGCAAGAAATAATCCGGCCCAAAATAATCTTTTCATAATACCTTCGCTATTGTTCGTACCGTGTTACCTAAATTATAGTCAGAAGAACACGGTACAATACTGCGCTCCTCTAAAATAAAATTTAGGTAACGCAGTATTAGCGATGCTCGATCACGTACGGTTCAGCGATCGCCGCTTTCTCCCACTCCTTCATGGCTGGAAGCTGAAGCATCGATTCAAAATATTTCTGGGCCGCCCCCGAACACGCTATCCCGTGCGTTTTGAACCGCCAGACGACCGGCGCATACATCGCGTCCGCGATGGAAAATTTTCCAAACAGAAAATCTCCTCCTTTGCCGAAACGCTTGCGGCAGTCTTCCCAAAGAGACTGAATACGCGCGACATCTTTTTTGACATCCGGCGGAATTTCGGCCAAAGGTCTATTGGCTATGACATTCATCGGACAAGCTTTGCGCAGGTTGCCGAACCCGGCGTGCATCTCCGAACTCACGGCGCGCGCCGCGGCCCGGGCGGCGCGGTCTTGGGGCCAAAGATCCTTCTTGGGAAATTTCTCAGCGAGATATTCACAGATCGCCAAAGATTCCCAGACAGTCACTTTTCCATCCTTCAGAACAGGGACCTTACCGGCAGAAGAATGCGCAAGGATCTTTTCCTTGCTTCCCGGCGCAAACAGCGGGATCAGTATTTCCCGGAACGGGATCTTAAAATGCGTCAAAAGCACCCACGGACGCATCGACCACGAGGAATAATTCTTGTTGCCGATGACTAAAATTAGTTTACCCATAAAAGAACTCAAAAGCCTGCCGGCAGGCAGGTTAAAAGTGAAAGGTCACAAGTGCGGTGTCGCTGACGCGACTCTAAACTTTTGACTTTTGCCTTGTACTTTTGACTTTTGCTTTTTGACTTTTCACTTATTTAAGTATGCCCGCCTTCTTTAAATATTCCGTCCGTTTGCGGCGTTTGGTCAAACTGATCTTCCGGCGGGTCTCATCGGAATGCCGCTTGCCGAACATCGGATTATTTTTCCCTGTGTTGATCTTGGCGAGTTCACGGCAGGTCGAATCCGCGTGATGTTTGCCGTACATGGAATTGCTCTTCCCCTTCTGGGCCTGGCTGATCTTGCGTTTGGTTGATTCGGCTAATTTTTTGGTCATAGACACACTCCTTTGTTTTTTTAATGGTTTAACCGATTATACTAAAATTTTCTCCCTCGTTCCACAAAACTCATAATCCTGCTATCCACCGGGCGATCTGCCCGGAAAGGATCCCCAGGTAGGTACCGATGATATTCCCCAGGATTGCCATCAACAATCCGACCGAAGCAAATCCGCGCTGATACAATTCAGCCACGATCGGAGCGGAAGCGACCCCGCCGAGATTCGCCTGGCTTGCCGCCGCGACCAAAAACATCGGGGCCTTCAGCCAGCGGGATGCCGCGACCAGCACTCCCGCGTGAATAAGCGCGATCATAAAACCGGCGAGGATCAAAACCAAAGTTGAATTAAAATCCTTTAAGCTTGCCTTCGCGCCGATCGAAGTAAGCACAAAGTATAATAAACAATAACCGATCTTTGTCGATCCAAAATGTTCCAATTTTTTCGCTTTAGTGAACGACAGGATAATCGCCAAGCTGGAAACGATGATGATCGTCCAGGCATAAGGAGAAACCACCTCTTTGATCACCGGAAAAAATTTCGCGATAAATTGCGCGCAAAAGCTGCCCACAAGACCCAGCCCGGCGATCATCACAACCATCCCAAAATGCCATTGGACCTTTTTGGAATGAAATTTTTCCATCCGCTCTTTCAATTCGTCCAGGATCCTCCGGTCGGAACCGTTCCACCGGTCATAAAGCGGCTGAGCGGAAGACATCGCGACCAAAAATCCCATCCAGACATACGGAACGACCGTATCCACGATCACCATCGGTAAAAACACAGCATCCGGCGTCCCGAGCGCCTCCTTGACCGCGATCATATTAGCGCTTCCGCCTGTCCAAGATCCGGCCAACGCGCCGAACCCGCTCCAAAACTCCACCCCCACCCAATCTTTAAAAATCCAGAAAACCAGCGACGCGCCGATGATCACCCCCAAACTTCCGGCAAAAAACATAATCAACGCCGTCGGCCCCAACCGCAGGATCGCTTTAACATCCACCGTGATCAAAAGTAAAAATAAACTCGCCGGCAAAAAATGCGCCGTGATCATTTGATAGATCGGGCTTTTGGGGTCGATCAAACCGATCGTCGAAACGACCATCGGCAGAAAATAGATCCAGAACAACGCCGGAAGGAACTTAAAATACCGCTTAAAACGGGATTGATTCGAGACCCAGAGGACGAGGAGCTCGATGGATAAGAGAATGCAAACAATTAATAAAGGATGCTTAATCATAATAAAGTCAAAAGTTAGAAGTCAAAAGTGAAAAGTCAAAGGTCAAAAGTAAAGTGTTCCTGCGGAACGCTGACATTCAAGATTGCGAAGAAACACATCACTTTTCACTTTTGACTTTTAACTTTTGACCTTTGGTACTATCCCTATCCCCGCCCTCACCCGCCGGACATCGTAGACGCCGTTCTTACTCAGATAAGGGTTCTGGTCAAAACCGGGTTTAATAAAAAACGGCGTGTCCAGATCAATAAAGTCAAAACAGCCCAAACCCGACGCCAAATGCGCGGACGCGGTCATCGCCAGCGAACTTTCCATCATCCCGCCGATCATCAGTTTTATCCCGGCAGATCTTGCCAACACCGCGATCTCACGCGCCTGAATGATCCCGGATTTCATCAATTTTATATTGATCGCCGTAACAGCCTTTTCGCGGATCGCCTTGACCGTCTGCGCCACCGATGAAATGCTTTCATCCGCGCCGACCGGGATCCGGGTGGACTTGCTGACCCTTTTCAACCCGTCCCAATCCTCTTTCGGGACCGGCTGTTCGATCAGCGCCGGACGGATGCCGGAGCGGTCGAGCCTTTTCAAAAAACTTAACGTCTCATCGGCGGAATAACCCTGGTTCGCGTCCAAAATAATTTTCGAATACCGAGCCAGGCGCCGCACGCTCAAGACCCGCTTGAAATCTTCATCCTGGTCACACCCGATCTTCACTTTGAAGGTGCGGAACCCTTGACGGAGAAACCGCCTGACCGCGTCCTCGGTTTCCGGCAGAGAAGCGATGACAACCGTAATATCCGTGATCAATTTTTGCGGACGGCTGCCGAACAATTTCCATAACGGAATCTTCCATTGTCTGGTCAAAACGTCCAGAGCGCTCATCTCAACCGCGGCGACCGCCGCCTTGTTCTTCGCGAACTGTTCGTTCAACATACAGGAAATCCGCAGATAATCCGAAATATCCTCACCGATCAACCGGCTGCCGAACGATTTTAAATTCTCGATCGTTCCTAAAACCGTTTCACCGGTAATGTGTGTGGCGATCGCCGCCTCGCCGAACCCTTTGGTTCCGTCCTCAAGCTCAAGTGTAAACAGGACATTTTCCATCGTATCATGCTCGCCCAGGGCGGTACGGAACGGCTGGATCAGCGGCGCAGACAATGAATCAACGGATACTTTTTTTACAAACCCAGTATTTTTCATCCCAATTTTCCTTATATAAATCCCAACTAACCATCAGATGAAATTGGGATAA
>CAYING010000001.1:25902-33353 GCA_964364715.1 uncultured Planctomycetales bacterium | reverse complement strand
TACTTATTACCCTGAATCAAATTAAGAGAAAATAAGTACATCCCAATTTTCCTTATATAAATCCCAACTAACCATCAGATGAAATTGGGATAAGTACTTATTACCCTGAATCAAATTAAGAGAAAATAAGTACATCCCAATTTTCCTTAATTTATTCCCATTAATCATCTAGATGAAATTAGGATAAGTACTTGCTGCCTCGAATAAATGCTTAGAGAAAGCAAGTACATAAGTTAAAAGTTAAAAATTAAAGGTCAAAAGTATTATGTCCTACGGACCTAATATTTAGAGTTGCGTCAGCAACACTATACTTTTGACTTTTCCCTTTTGACTTTTGAATCTTACATTTATTGAGCCATCAGCACAACCGCGTTAAGGCGTTTCAACAGTGAACCTTTCTGCGAACCTTCTCCCAAAAAAAGGTCCGTGACCGCCACCCGATTGATCACCCGGACCGCGTCTTTCCGTTTTCCCGGCTGACGATAAGCCCACACCGCGTGGATCGCGTAGGGCCGGTCATCCGCCATTCCCAAATAAATCATAATATGGCCTTTCATCGGCAGGACCGTCACCCCGCCGGCTGCGTCCCGCAGGGCCTTTAATTTTTTCTCATCAGGAGCTCCGATATCGAACCTCGCAACCGGACGGCCGGCCTGCGCCTGCTCTTTGGAATTGCGCGGCAGATGCATTCCGAACGTGCCGAAAACTTCCGCCAAGAACCGCGAACAATCCTGCTCGCCGTTCATCCCCCCCCAGCCGTACGGTGCGTTCAACATTTTAAAAGCCTGCTCGATAATCCGACGCGGAGTGTATGGTAAAAAACCTTTGTGAATATCTTCTGATTTAATATATACCGTTTTGACAATCACATTGCCGTCATCCATTCTTAACGGCAAGGATACTTCGCTGAATCCAATTTCAGATATTTGCTGAATAGGCAACGGTGTCCCCATACGGGCGTAGTCATAAAATTCCGTCAACTGCTCATCCAAAAAAATATCCGCCTTGGCGCTGACAATAACACCGCCCTGCGTTCCAGGCCGGGCGTTGAAAAATTCCGCGACCTGTTCACGCGCGGCGAGCGCGACGTTCTCCGTCTTCACCCACCCGTCGGTCATATTGGTCAGCACATACAGCCAGCCGCCGTCCAAGCTGTGATGGACGACCGCGGCCGGCGTGCCGATGTCGAGGTCACTATTCTGCAGTTCATCAAAATCAATATCATTCTTTTTCTCAAACAGCCCTTGTCCCGTCGGAAAGAACCGCTGGTCGGCAAGATGCACAATGAACCCGAACCGGACCGGGACCTGCTCCGGCAATCCTTCAAGGTTCATTTGCTTTTTAATGTCATCGTAAAAAGACGCGGAGGCCTTTTTATCCCCGGCAAAATAATTTTTCGATTTAAAATCCGACCAGACCTTTTCCAAGGACGCGCGCAGATCAACCCCTGATACCTGCTCCGGAAGCTGAAGAATATCTTTGGCGAGATTCAGGTCATTTTTAACGCGGGTGTTGAATCGCTGAACCCCTTCGGAAGTCAGGAGTAATTGGTCCGGTGAAGGATGACGGCTGATCCAGTACCCCGGGGTTTTCATCGCGCGGGTGACATTGGGAAGCACCGTCGGAGCGGCAGAGTACGCCTGTTCTCCGGCGAAGGAATCCGCGGATACGCTGAAAAGACAAAAAATGAAAAAACAAGGAAGGAAGAATCTTTTCATGGACAGCATCGATTTAGGGTTTTTCGGGACGGTCGCCTTCTAAAATATTCCGCAACAGGATCTCCAAAACTTCGCTCCAGATCACGCCTTTTGTTTTGTCGAAACGGATCGTTTCGGCAACAATTTTATTGTTCACACTCATGATCTTGACCCCGGTCTCAAAACGGTTGCCTGAATTGTTGCTGACCGCGTTAGGCCGGCACCAGCGGACCTCGGCGTCCAATATGACGGGTTTATCGTTTCCCCGCGTATAAACTTCGACCCGCAGAATATCGCCCTTGTTCAATTTCTCCGATGAGGTGAATCTTAAGCCTTCCGCGCTGATGTCCTGGCTCAACCCCGGATATTTCTTTGACAGAATGCGTTCGCCCTGCGTGTCGATGATCTGATACTTGATCTGCGTCTGCACGTCATAAAGCAGTTTGAACGACACTTCCGCACTGGAACCGTAGCGCTCGAACTTCCTTCTCTCGGGTATTTTTTCAGCCATAGATCTCCTAATAATTAAAGTCAAAAGTGAAAGGTTAAAAATAAAAAAGACAAGTTAAAAGTCAAAACTTTTGAGTTTTGCCATGAACTTTTCACTTTTTCCTTTTCACTTTTGACTTTTTACTATTCATACTTATAAACAGACGTCACCACGCGGTTGTCCTGGATATGGGCGATAACTTTCTCGACCGCAAACTTTGCCAGGTCTGTCCACGCCGCCGGCGCCGCACCCGGAAAAAACTCCGACTCTTTGGTGAATGACAACGTAAGCGTTCCGCTTTCAACGTCGAGCATCTGGACAGCCAGCGAAAGAACCTCGCCATCCACGAACAGCGAACCAAAAATAATGGCGTCGGCATCATAAAGCTCGCGCACTTTTTCCCGACGGGTATTTCCTTCCGCCGAAGCGGTAAAATCAACGGCCCCGGCCGTGAGCGGATGGTTTAACCCCAGCTCTTCCATGAACTGCTGGTTCATCTTCTCCGGCTCAATGACCTTGATCTCTTCAAATTGCCGCATCTCCTTGTAAAAAACATTATAGACCAATCCCCGGTCTGTTTCGCTTCCCTCGGTAAAGGGCATGACCAGAACGGTCCGGTATTTCAGCGTTTCATAAGATCTGACCTTTTTCTTTGTCATCGCGCAGCCGGTGCCGACAAATACCGCCAGGGCCAATATACAAAAAATCCTTTTCACGTACTTTTCTCCCACAGATATTTTTTTGTCTCGTCGACGATCACCTTGTTCAAGACAAGCAGCGAGATCAAATTCGGAATGGCCATCAAGGCATTGGCGATATCGGCGAACGACCAAACGATCGGCAGACTCGCGACCGACCCGGCCATGACCGCCGCGACCCACATCCATCGGTAAGGCTTGATCGCCTTGCTCCCCCAAAGGTATTCCGCGGCCTTTTCGCCGTAATACGACCAGCCCAAAATCGTTGAAAAAACAAAAGTTAAAAGTCCGACGGTCAAAATGACCGGCCCGACGACCGGAAAATCCGAGAATGCCGCTTTGGTTAATTGCGCGCCGTTAAGCCCGGTGACCCATTCCCCGGAGTTCACCAGAACAATACCGGTTATTAAACAGACAACGACCGTATCCCAAAAAGTTCCCGTCGATGAAACTAATGCCTGCCGCACCGGATTCCTGGTCTGGGCCGCGGCCGCCACGATGGGCGCGCTTCCCAACCCCGATTCATTCGAAAACAATCCGCGGGCGATGCCGAAACGGACCGCCTCTTTCATCCCGGCGCCTAAAAATCCGCCGATCGCCGCCTGTCCGCTGAACGCGCTCTTCAATATTAACATAATCGAATCCGGAATAGTCTGAAATTTCATTATGAGCAAGATCAAACATCCCGACACATAAAAAACCGCCATAAATGGGACTAATTTTTCGCAGACGCGCGCGATGGATTTGATGCCGCCTAAAATCACGACCGCAGTCAGCGCTGTAATAATACTCCCGGTCACCCACGGAGAAATTTTAAATGTTTCCTGTACCAGCGAAGCGATCGAATTCGCCTGCACCATATTCCCGATCCCGAACGCCGCGACCGCGGTCAGAAACGCAAAGATCATCCCGAGCCGCTTCGCGTTCATCCCGCGCTCCAGGACATACATCGGCCCGCCGGCCATCGTCCCGTCCTTGGTGGTGATGCGGTACTTGACCGACAACAGCGCTTCCGAATATTTCGTCGCGATCCCGAAGACCCCGGTCAGCCACATCCACAATACCGCCCCGGGCCCGCCGGCAGCGATCGCGGTAGCCACCCCGACGATATTTCCGGTCCCGATCGTCGCCGCCAGAGCGGTCGTGAGCGCCCCGAATTGGCTGATATCCCCATCGCCTTCCTTTTTGCGCTCCAGGGAAATTTTAACGGCATCGATAATGTACCGCTGAATAAATTTCAAGCGGAAGGTCAAAAAAATATGCGTCCCGAAAAGAAGCGCCAGCATCCACGGCCCCCAAACGGCGGAATTAATATCGTTCAAAATTTTCTCAACTGCATCCATCATTGATCTCCATTAATGGTCATAAGTCAAACGGTCAAACGTCAAATGGAAGTCTGCCGGTCAAAAGCCTGCTTGTCACCGCCGTTGGCGGGATCCCGCTAAAAGCGGTGACCGGCAGGCAGGCTTTTGACCTTGTAACCTTTTGACTTTATGTTATTGATCCGGTTTTCTTCGCCGGAAAAATGATCGATGAAATAACAGACGCGATCAACGTCATCACGATAAAACCTAATGCCGCCACGATCGGGATCTCCATAACACTTTCAAGGAGCATTTTAATCCCGACAAAGACCAGAATAACTCCAAGTCCATAATGCAAATTATGAAAAAGCTTCATCAATTCCGCCAAGGCAAAGTACAGCGCGCGCAGCCCTAAAATAGCAAAGATATTCGACGTGTAGACAATGAACGGGTCCTTGGTAATGGCCAGGATCGCCGGAATCGAATCCACGGCAAAGACCAGATCAGTCGTTTCAATGACCAAAAGGACAACAAAAAGCGGAGTCGCAGTCCATTTTCCGGTTTCCTTGACAAAAAATTTCCCATCATGATAGTCGTGAGTAACCGGAAAGAATTTTTTAAAACCGCGGAGCACAATGTTTTTTTCAGGCGAAACTTTTTTATCCTTTTCAAAGAAAAGTTTTAATCCCGAAAACATCAAAAATGCGCCGAAGATATAAATGATCCAGTGGAATTTATGGATGAGCGCCACTCCGGCGAAGATAAAGACCGCCCGCATCACCTGCGCCCCCAGGATCCCCCAGAACAATATTTTATGCTGATAAAGATGCGGGACTTTAAAGTACGAAAAAATCAGAAGGAATACGAAAAGGTTGTCAATGCTCAGCGACTCCTCGATCAGATACCCGGCCAAGAACTGCAGGGCCGCTTCCTTCCCCTTAAAATAATAGATCCCAACGTTAAACAGAAGCGCCAGGCTGATCCAGAACCCGCTCCAGAGAAGGGCCTCCTTAAATTTGACCTCATGCGCCTTGCGGTGAAAGACCGCGGCGTCCAGGATCAGCATCGCCAATACAAACACATTAAACCCTATCCATGCCATTGCTTGCGTCGACACAATCGTCTCCCTGCCCCGCGCTTGCCCCCCGCCATAGGTGGGGCGGGCGGGGCTTTTATAAATCCGTTTGCGGGGAATGGTTAAAAATAAATTGATAATATTCCGTGATGACTTTTACAGAGTCATTGACGGCCGTCACGACATAATAACTGACAACGATTATGATAAGACTTGCGAGAATCTTCTTGAAAGGACTATAGCGGGGATTAAACCAGATCAGCGGCAGGACCAGAGGGCCGACACAAAAAAAAAGCACAACGATCGTGGATGTTTTGAAATACCATTTCGCCTGCGGTTTTTTGACAAGGAACTCCCCGCAAAAACGGCATTTAACAGCTTCATCCTGAATTTCCTCGGCGCAAAATAGACACTTTTTCATTTGTCCATTATATATTTTTAACTGCCGAGGGTATACAAAATTCTAAGAAAAAATTCCCACCCCGGGAGTGAGTATTTTTATTACAAACTGCTCAACTGCTCCTCTGCCTCAGGCGCGGCCACGCCCAAAAGCATCGGCAGATTCGTCATCGGCTTGATATTGATAATGAGCGGCACAAAACCCTGAAAATTCGCGTTGATCGTTTCCAGCGGCTGCATATTGATCGGCAGCGCCACACCGTTTCCGTCGCGCTTGATCTGCAAACTCGCGTTGACGTTGGTGATGTCGATACCGCCGACCGGAGGCTCCCCCATCATCGCATAGTTAGATTGCTCGTCGCTCAGCATCGCGCGGTTGGACGAAGCGACAGGACCCTTTAATTCCAGCGCTCTTAATTCCTGCAAATTATTCAGGACTTTCTCCATAAATTGTGCATCCAGTTCACCGGAGAGCTCTTTGTTATCGGATAAAAGAGACAAAATATTACGTATTCTTGTTTCCGCCTCTTCCGCGGGCCTGCTCCTTGGATAAGCCGTCCAAAGATTTCGATGAATTATTGACCAATCATTATTGAGGTCAAGGACGAGCGGAGCAACTTTGGGACCCTGCTGCTTTTTTAGGGCATCAATTCGCCTCAGGACTAAAGTAATAGCCAAGTCAACATAATGCCGATCAATAGATTTTCCTTTCAATATCCTGAGGATCTTTTGTAAATCCGCGTAGATCAACTGTGATATTCTCTTCTGAACTGGATTCCCCGGCGCAAGCCGGTTCATTTCTTCAGCAAAAATTTTTAAATCAGCCCCAACCCGTTCCAGGGCTTTTTCATCTACGGCCCCGGCTAACGGCCCCTTAAAACCCTCCAGCGCCTTTGTCGTATCCTGAAGCTCTGCTGCGCCAGTATCACCCAACTTGCGGAACTCATCTAAAACCGGAGCTGCCCTAAGATCTGCCAGAGCAAGATCCATAAACCTTGCCGCCAGTGTCACGCGGTTGACTATAGTACTCTGCAGCAAAGATGTCCTGAGAATACCCAATCTCTCCTCTAACGCTCCGTTACCCGGGCCCAGAGTAGGTAAATTAAGAATAGCGTCAATGGTGGATACTAACCCAGACACCTCATACACCTCGGCTTGTTGACCGTTCATTAATTTCTCCCTTACCGTTCGTAAGGCACCTGCAAAAGATTGTGACCCGGAAGGCCATGGGATCAAAGCTCCGTTCGCGTTCGGAGAACGCGTTAGCCGCTTTTCTTTCCATATGTTATCAATGGTAGTGACAATCGGAGGAACAGCACGTGTTGACGGCGTCAGCAACCAAATAACCTCAGAAATATCGTTCGTCAGCATCGCGCGGCTGGGTTTCATTCCCCTTAATTCCTCCAAATCATCCAGAACTCCGTCCATTGATGCTATCTCTATTTTCTTTAAGAACCTCACGTAAATTGACTTCTCGCTGTTGTCCAACCTGAACAACATTTTCCGCAGGCTCGTTTCTACCCTTTGTAAAGGAGGGATCGTTTCAGAAGACACCGGGACAGCGGATTTAAGTTTCGACCAATCGTCCTCAAGCTCTTGAAGACTCATATCCTTCCTGAAGGATCCGTCGCTTGCCATGATAGCCGCAATTTTATCTGCGACTGATGCGATACTCGCGCTCACAAGATCCAGGTCAAGGGACTGGCCTTGAGCCATGCGCTCCACGATCCGTACCGTCTTTTGAACCGGCACATAGATCAGCCGGCTTATTTTTCTTTTCACTTCAAC
>CAYING010000001.1:0-25802 GCA_964364715.1 uncultured Planctomycetales bacterium | reverse complement strand
CAGTAAATTTCTTGAGATCCGCCAGAAGGGCATTCATTTCTTCTTTTGCCGGCGCCCCCGCTAACCGTTTCTTGAAATCTACCAGCTTATTTTTGGCGGACTGAAGCTGGCCTTGGAAATAGGAACGCTCTGCCTCATCCTTCCCAAGAAGATGCTTTAAGTCACCCAGATAATCAAAATTAAACAAAAGTTGTTGAATCCGGAATAAGCTTAAGTTAATAAGCTCTGTCGCCAGCATCGCGGGGTTCTGCGGGGGCTGAACCTGCCTGCGTCTTGCATTCAGATGTTTTACCGCTTCATCCTCGATGTCACTCGTCTTGTGAGACCTTTCATCCGTTTCAATATAAATTCTAAAAGTATGCAATTGAGACTCCGGAATACGATCAATCAGTTTTTTAGCAGCTATTAACCGCTCATCTTTGGAGCCGGGATCTTTCGCTTCGCCCTGGTGTGTCAAACTGAAGAATTGCTCTACATCCCCCAGCATCGCGCGGTCGAGCTGGGCATTCTCAATTTGACTGCGTAAGGCATCCAAAGATTGCTGAATTTTATTATAGGCGCTCCAATTACCCTGTTGAGCACCTGTCGCCATCGCATAAGGAAATTCGTCTGCTTCCATGCCGCCTCTATTAAAAGGACGCTGGGGCCAATACCCGCCGCTGAGGATACTTTCCATTTCATTTAGAAAAACAAGCACTTGCCCAGCCGTCAGAGCCGGCACCGCCTTAATGGCGTCAATTTTCTTCATCCATGCGGCAAGCATTTCAGAGTAAAGATCATAGTAGGGGATTTCTTCTTTCCTGTCTAGGTTTGCTGCCTGGCTTTCAATATCCGCTCTAATTAATGTCTCAATAGTCCCGATTGTTTTATCAAGCTCCGGCTTCGCCAGCATCGCGCGGTCGGTTCGAACCCCTAAGAGATCAAGTCGAGCTCTGAGTTCCTGTAAAACCTCGAACTCCTTTTGCAATGCATTAAGTTTCCCAAAAAGAGCGACTATGTCGGACGGCGTTTCCTTTTCCCCTCGACCTTCAATACGATCACGCGCCGCATGTAAACTTCTGCTCGCATCTAGTATCCTTTCGATCTGAGCTCTTATCGTACTATTATCTAGCCTGACACCTTGACGGTAAATATACAAGATAGAATCAACAACATTCGCTCTTATTTTCTCAACTTCAACATAATAACTTGAATCTTGAGCTATAGAAGAGATCGAACGATCCAAATCTACCGCAAGCTCTCTTAACGTCATCATCGCGCGGTCGACCTGCCCCGCCAATTCCTCATCGCTCAGCATCGCGCGGCTGCCGGTATCCATGTCCATGCCGAATGACCCTTGGATCTTAGCTTTGAGGATCGGCCACCTTTTCTGCAATTCCAAAATACGCGCAAAATGCGCGACGGGGATTTCAAACATACCGTCAAGCTCCCCCAATAAAGGGATCAGCTCCGCCCCCGTGGTCGTATCAGTGGAGACTTTTCCTTTCAGTTGAGCCAATTTCTGTATAACCGCTGATAAATAGTCAGATTGGCTTCTGTATATTGGCGCAGCATCCCCATGCCCCTTGACAGGCTGCACCACAGGTTTCGCTAAACTTTCTGATCTTAAACTATCCACAAAGCTGCTGAATTCCGCGACGTGCTCCGCCGTCATCGCGCGGCTGCCGTGGACCTGTAACAAGGATAATTCAGCTTCAGCTTTCAATAGCCCTGCTGTCCGCTCTGCGATTAGTTTTTCCAAAGCTGATCGGCGATCACGCATTCGAGGATTGCTCCGAGCCTCAGCAAGCTCTCGTGAAAGCGCATCGATCCCTCCCTGTAAACTTACAATTACTTCTCTAGCGCGAGTAATTTCGGGAGATTCATCGCCTTGGGCCGTCATCGCGCGGTCGAGCAACGAAACCTCGGCTTCAGAAAGGAACCCAGTGATCTCCCCCCAAGTTTTTTCTATTTCCAAGATTCCCTCAAAAGACCGTTCGTTTCCGGCAATTCCCCACACTAATTTATTTAATTTATCAGAAGCTTTTTGCAAATCTCCCAATCGAACGGTTTTCTCCGTAACCAGGGTACGAAAAGTTGTCAGAGCTTTAACCAGCGTCGGATAGTATAAATCAGTTCCATAGCCAGCTATCGGGCCATACCATTCCCTTCTCCCTTTCTCCGTCGATCTTATTTTCTCCAAAGTCGCGAGCAGGGTGTCGACTTTTTTCCCCAGCATCGCGCGGTTGGCTTTGCCGGCATCTGCGTTGAACGGCCTCAGTGTTTCTCCGTCCCCTGCCCGTCGATAAGATAACCTCTTCCAGGTTTTTCCGTCATCCGCGGCATTGCCGCCGGCCCAGCTCATCTTAAAATTCGTCTCGAGATAACGGCCAAGCTCTTCTTTCGAAGTAAATCCGAGATCTCGCGCATCGGCATCGCTGAAATAAATATAAGAAAATATTTTCAGCCCGTTGTCCAGCCAGGCGGAAACACGAGGTTTAACCAGATCAACAACTTCCCCTTTAACAAAATTTGGATTTTGATTCTCCCGATTGAGCCCACCAGAGGCTTTGAAATCGGCAATGAATTTATCCATCGCGGCTCCCGCCTTCACCGGATCAGTAATGCCCAGCGCAACACTTTCCAAATCCACCGACCACGGGAGGAAAACACCGTCTAGCGCCGCTAAAACAAGTTTCTCCAGCGCCATTCGGGAGATGACCAAGGTCGTTTCCTTAGAAGAATCATAAACGATCCGGTTAGGGGCATTTTTGAGCTTCTGGAATTCTTCCTCAACCAATTTCAGAAATAATTCCTTGGTCAGACGATCGCCTGCCTTGACCCCGACGCTCGGATCATCTTGGGTGAATGCTGCTCCCGCGAGCAGTCTTTTGCGGGCACCGGCACCGCGTCCCTCATCCGTCGCACGGTCTTCCATCAAATACGGCACAGACGGATCCAAAAAGAAATCCGCCGGCTTGATCGAAGCCGCACCTTGCCCGGTAAGGACATTATTTTTATATTGCATATACACGCTGATATCGTGACGGAGGCCGTTGACAGTTATGACCGGATTGTCATCCAAGGCAAAAAATTCCTTGGCATCGGCATCCGTGTACGTCAACGGGGTCCATTCGACACCGTTAAGATTTTTCTTCTGCCCCAAGACCGGCGCCTTGCCATCACCATAGCGTTCCTTAAACGGTTTGGCCACAATGTCCACCATATCCGGATGGGCGACCCAGGCTCGCGGGGCTCCGGCCATCGCCTCACGCGATTTATTAGCGCCGGCTTTTTCCATAAATATCGCGATAAATTTATCTTTTACCTCTTGCGGAATATTGTCCGGGATCGTCGGGATCTGGACTTCCATACCGCCTTCCCAGATAATCGTATTGCCATTTTTATCCGGGGTATTCGCCGCCCGCCAGACAGTACTTTCAAACCAGCGCATAAACCGATACACCATCGTCAATCTAGCAAAATCGTCCGGGATCCATTCCTTAAGAAAATCCATGGCCTTAATAACGGTCGCCAAATAATCCCAGCGGGCTGTATTAATAAGCGCCATATGCCTGCCCAACGCGGCACGGATCTCCATGACCTGCATCGCTGCCTTGACATTTTCAATAAGGACCAATGTCTTGATGATCCCGCCGGTCTTTCCGTCTTCGAGCGGAATATCTTTTAACTTCCTTCCTTTATAAACCAGCGTGTCTTCGAGCTTGTCCAGGATCTTTCTGACCAGAGCCGCGCCCCGGGCGGATTTTAATTTCGGGAAATAAATGGCCAATGGCAATCCTTTATCCAAAAGAGCCTCGTAATTATTCACGAAATACAGCACCGCATCGACAAGCGTTGCTGCCATGGGAACTTCTTTGCCGTCGGCTGTCGTGTAAGTGATATGCCGGTCATCCAGATGCAGCCCGCGCACCCGATAGACCGGGATCGTATAATTTTCTTCAACCAATTTACGCCAGTTCCAATCTGCCGGCCGCTTGCCCTTGGCGATCATTTCGTTAGCCACTTCTTCCACGACCTTCATAAACTGCGGATCTTTGCTGATGGCTAATTTCAGGTTACGGATACCGTCGATCGACATATTATCCAACTGTCCCAAGGAATCCTCACCGTCTTCCAGGACATATTCAGCGCCGGAAAGCCACTGATAAACAATACTGCGCAGGCTTTTATCTAACGGCTGTCCGTGACGGTTAGTCGGGCCGGTGATCGTCGCGCCGGCACGCTGCAACAATACAGGAACCGGAGCGCCTTCAAAATCTCCGGCTCGCGCCTGTTTGACACTAACGTCCATCAAAGGAACAACATAATCAGTTCCATCAGCATTGGTTGTCGGTAAAAATTTCGGGGCCTCGCCTCGGGCGACACGATCCAACTCTTCCTGCGCCTCTATTTGCTCAAGCTGATGGATCTCTTCGCTCAAAGGAGCCATGATTCCCAGAACCTCGACCACTTTCGGAGTGAACACATCCGGATAAGCCGTGTTCAAACTTCCTAATTTATCATCCTTACGGAACGTCAACGCCTTCGCCGGAGCCGCCAGCATCGCCGCGTTACCGCCTTCGCCGCCGAGGTCGAATTCATCTCCGCTCTCTTCCGCGGTTTTCGGCAACTGTGCGATCTGGGCGTTGACCTCTTCGATCCAACGGTCTAAAATCACAATTTGACTGCGCAAGGAAGTTATTTCCGTCTGATCCCCGGCGGTCTCCAACCTAGACTGCGCGGATAATTGTTCAGCCCGTAATTGATTTTTTTGCGCCCGCAGATCCTCGCGGCTGAGCATGGCTTTGTCGACCGACCTAACAAGCTCCTTACCTCTCTGACTAAGCTGGGCGATGCGTTCTTCTCTTTCTTTTAAAGCCTTTGAGTCTCCTGTTCCATTCGCTTTCGCCAGAGCCACGCCTCGCAGCCCCGCTTGCAAAACATACAAATCACGATTCACCCCCTGTCTCGGATCTCCATACGATGTCTCCGGAGCGTCGAAACGTGACGCAATATGATCCAGGCTGTCATTTTCCAATGTCAGGACGACACGGTCCGCCCCTTCCATGGACATAATCCGGTCAATATTTTGCGCCAGCAAATCTTCGATTTCTTGACGCTGCCGCTGCACTCTTTGAAGCTCTTGTTCAATAGGGACAGATTTACCAGCATCTTTTTGTTGAACGGCGGCCTGCAGCCTCGTTTTCAAATCATTGATACGCGTGCGTACAGCGACGAGCTCGATATGCAGCTCGACAATCAAACTGTCAAGGCCGTCAACATTTAAATCCGAAGCCAACCTGGCACGTTCAATGCGTTTTTGGGTCTCATCGATGGCTGTTTTTGTAAACTGGGCCGCTTCAGTAGAAGCTTTGAGAAGAGCGCGGGAAGTCTTCGCTTCCTTGACAGCCACATCAAGGGCCTCGTAAAATTCTGAACCAACAACGCTTTGGTGTTTAACACTTTTAAAACCGTCTTGTTCTGCCTCAAATTCCTCTTCCTGTATCACGCGAGAATAGGCCGCCATATACTCTCCGCTAAAAAATGCCTTGGCCAGCTTAAAGGCTCCTAATCGTTCGGAATGGAATCCGGCTAAAGTAACAAAAGAAAACTTATAACCCAAGGCCTTAATGGCTTTGACAAAATACTCCATAGCCAATTCAGGCGTATAATCCTTTTCCCAGTCAAATGTATCATTGGGCTTAATGCCCAGCTTGTTAATAGAATGAATGAATTTCTTTCTTCCTGCATCTGATATGAAATATTCTTTCCAGTTAAAAGAAGGCGAAAGATTGTAAGCCAATCCCTTGACGGGGAACTTGGCATGAATGGCTTCCGCAAAGTGCATGGCCTCTTCCAGATCCGGAGTTTTTGTTTCCATCCAGGCCAGCCTCACATACGGAGCAAACGCCAAAGCGGTGGCAATGGCATATTCTAAATTCGCCTTCTGTCCTTCTTTCATCAAGGTGTAATACCCTTCAACTTTGCGGTCGGCTACCCACACCTTGTCGGCGCCCAAAAGTTGTTTTTTCTGGGCTATTTCATCTTTATCCGCATCCCACACAGGTATCAAATTGGCTGCTTTGGCCTCTTTAAGAGTCAACTGGCGTCCATCAGCGACAGTGCCTACAAGCCAATCCCGGTTAACAGGATCGTGATCCGCTTCACCGCGAATGGCCGTGGCCGCCTCAGAGTCGGTCCTGCCGATCAGATTGATTGAGACACCGGCAATGTCCGCGGCGAGTTGAACAGCCCCCACATTAGCCAGATACATTTCACTCGTATTTTCAATCTTGTTCCCGAGATGACCGCACTCTTTTTCGCAGGGATCCTGGTTCTCAATATGAAAATTGGCGATCCCCACTTTCAAAAGCTCGCTGACTAAGTTAAAGACTTTGGCAGGGCCGCCAAAGCCGGCATCGATGTCGATAACAACAGAAACGGGTTTAAAAGTCCATCCCAGACGCTTAAAATAGGCAGCTGTTTTTTCCTGGGCGTCCATAATTTCTTTAGCATAACGAATGACTTCACTAAACGAATGGGAACTAATATCCGGAAAAATCTGTCTTCCGGCAATCTGCCAACCGCTGCCGTAAATTGCCCTTGCCCCGCCTAAAATGTACTCAACGGCCTGAGCCCCGCTCACCGCGCCTAAAGCGACGATGGGTTCTTCAGCCGTAGCCTCTAAAAACATCCGGGCCTGCTGTTTTGCGACGGAATAATCATGTCTCATAACTTCATGTGTTCTCATGGATATGGCGACCTTCGCCGGATATCTCCGCTTAATATCGTCCTTGTCCCATTGCTTTTGCAGCTCTTCAGCTTCTTTTAACTCGGCCGGGGTTAATCCTTTAGCTGCTTCCTCGAAAGTTTTCTCAAAATCTGCAATAGCACTTTCTCCGCCCATCATGGCGCGGTTGACAAGAAGGCTCGATTCAGCGACGATCGCGACTCTTCCGCTGTCCGGCCGCTTAACGCCATTCCGAAAAGAAGGATCAGGGAACAGCATCTGGTTAATGATAATTCTACCTCGTTGCAACTCCAGCAGTGTCAGTTGCTGCTTATGCGCTTCGGCAAACGTTTTAAACTCCTCGAAATCTTTATCCTTCAATGCGATCGTAAGAGTCTTATGCCGCGCATCAAAGAAGATCCTTCTTATCCCACCCGTCTTAACGGTTCTCACCTCTCCGTGCTCCCAATGTTTATCAGTGCCATACTTATAAGACGAAGCAAATTGCAGAAAGTTATTATTCCATAATAATGTGCTGGAAGGGACATCCTGATTCGAAATACCAAACTCAATTCTCCAACCGTCCTTCTTAGTAACGAGAATTTCAAATTGGGTATAGTTCCCCAGATTTCGCTTTAAAACAGCCGAATCCATTCGCTCGCGAACATCCAAGGAAAATCCCTGATCGACTACAAGTTTCGCAATGTCCTTTTTTAAAGCAGGACTGAGATTTACAGCCAGCATCGCGGGATTAACGCTTGCCCTTTCCCCCTGTTCCGCGAAACGGACTTCCAAGGAACGCGTGCGGCCGTCCTGGGCGCGGGTTAAGGCGCCGCTTAAGTTGCCGCGCTCCCCTTGCGACAGCATGGCGTAGTTTGTATGAACCTGAATAACACTATCGGCTTGTAAACTGGTCGCGCCTAAGCTTAATTTAAATCCGCCGGAGAAATATTTGCGCGGGGTGCTTTCTTGGGACGCAGGATCATACTCTTCCTTAATATAGTTGTAAGCGCCTTTTTTATAGGCCTCGAGATATTGCTGATAGATCTGTTCTTTGTCGGTCTTTTCAGCCAAGTCAACGCCGCTGACTTTGCTTTTGTCAGCGTAGACTCTACCAACTAAACTTTGTTTTAAAGTTTGTTTGAACCAGGCGGCGAGGATAACGGAATTGTAGATCTGACGAAGCTGGGCGAAATTCTTGCCGGTGTTGACTTCTTTTTCGATCTCGGGAATAATCAAGTCCCTTATAATATCGGAAGAAAGCTTATTTACTTTTTCTTTCTCCTGTGGCTGGTGACTGGTGACTGGTGACTCGGAACGACTTTTCGAGCCACTGGGCACGAGCCCCGAGCCACTGGCCTGCAAGGCCATATAGTCTTCCTCCAACATCACCTTCAAATGACTGTCCACGTTGAATGCGGTGCCGTTGTGCTCGTAGACGACCGCCTTTTCCGGAACGACCCAGACTTTGTTGAAGGTATTGACCGGGATCTCGGTGGTGCCGTACTGCTCTTTGGCTTTCTTGTAGATCTTGTCCCAGAATTTCTTCCCGAGTTCGCTTTCCGGATATATTAAGGAAGCGGTGAGCTGTTTCAAAATGTAGTCTTGGGTCAAAAGGTCGCGGCCGAGTTCGGTGACACCTAATTTTTCAGGGGCGATGCGGTTTTTTTCGTGAGGAGAAAGGTTCACCCACAGGTCATCTTCGGGCAAGGTCAAAGCGGCGAGGAAATAACGGATCAATTTTTCGGATTCGGTCTTTAAGGCTTCGTCCTTGTAATTGATATCACCCATATCCACGATAAAATCGAACTGGAGAGGGTTCTCCGGGTGGATCGTGATCCCGCGTAAAAGGGCCGGGGTGAACGCCGGGCTCAAACCCACCATGGTGCCGGGGGCAGGCAAGTTCAGCACTTGGGCAAAAGATTGGGATGGGATAACAAGATTGAATGTGAAGGCAACAAGGATAAAAAAGGAAATGACTCTGACGACCGATTTTGACTTCTTCCGACGGGTAAAATGCATCATGGTTCGTTGTCCTCGCTTTTATTATTTTTTGATTATACTCGACAATATAACGCTTGCACAAAAATGGAAACGTGCTGAAAGTATAAAACATTCTTTGTGAAAAGGCAAATTTTTGTGGCAAATCTTTCTCCCCACCCCGGGAGTGGAAAACCTGTGGAAAACTACCCGCTCCTGCCTGGGATGGATTTTAATCCTTCATCCGCATGATCCGGGTGTATTCAGCAAGATCGTCCGGGTCGATCCAAAGATGCTTTCCTTTAAGCTCTTCTCCTGCCCGGACAAGAGGAGACTTGGCGCCGGATAAAAGGTCATCAATACTCCGCGTCAGCGGCTGGGCAGCGTGACAGCACAATGACACAGCCAGCAAAAATATCACAGATCCGGCTGCCAGGCCCTGGATCCAGGCGCGCGGCTTTAATACGACCATCCACCACAACACCGCTACGGCCGATAAACCTGTCGTAAAATACAGATACACCGGGACCTGAAAATGGACCGCAACGACCGAGTAAAAAGACGCGATCAACGGCAAAGCTATGGTGGATACGGTTTTGGCTTCATTGCGTTTAATGTACACCAGCAGCAGGATGCCATTAATGACCGAAAGACTGAATAGTAATACCCAGTACAGACTATTTATAAACTGCACTAGGCTTTGCGGCGCAAAAATATTCTGCCAGGCGGCCTGCCAAAGAACGGCATAATCATAATTCCATGGAATTTTATTCTGGTAGGTATAAAACGCACCGATGACCGAATCTTCAAACCATGCGCCCAATGTTCCCTGCAGTCCTTGCTGGACAAGCAACGGCAAAAACCCGGCCGCTACTCCGGGGAGAAAACATTTCATCCTCTCCCCCACGTCCTTATTCGAAGCCGAGCGGGCCGCCAGAATCCATCCGGCCAACAGCATCGGCCACACGCCGAAAGTTAAGAATCCAAAAACATCCGCCGCCCGCGCCAAATAAAAAGCCATCCCGGCCAAAATCATTCCGGACAGAATATAAAACAACAGGGCATCTTTAATTTTCAGCTTCGTTTTTCTCTTTTCCGACGCTTCCAAAAGAAAAAAACTTATGACCGCCATAAAGACAAAGACACCGGTCAACTGGCGGAACAGAAATACGGTTGCGGCAAGAATCCCGGCGCCGAAAGATTGCCGGCGTTTTTCGAGGCCCGTATGGCTCAATACCACCGCGATCA
The DNA here is from genome assembly GCA_964364715.1 of uncultured Planctomycetales bacterium. Classification (GTDB taxonomy): domain Bacteria; phylum Omnitrophota; class Gorgyraeia; order Zapsychrales; family GWA2-47-8; genus CAYING01. The sequence goes on along the minus strand of CAYING010000001.1, from coordinate 15,862 downwards.
GGGCAGTAAAAAACAACGCGTACCAATGATGGCTCGGGCCTGGATAATGAACAAAACTTAAAACCGCCGGGCACAATCCCGCGACAACAGCCAGCCACGGGCTCGGCGAAGAAAACAATAGGAACACAAGGCACCCTTCCACAAAAACGATGAACGCGGCCGGATAGCGCAGGCTCACGAAATCCTCACCGAAGATCCGCATCGAAAACGCGTTCAGCCAATGGATATATCCGGGGTGGGAGTCGTGAACGTCACGGAATAAAATCTCGCCGTGCGTCACGCGCTGCGCCACTTGAGCCAGCTGTCCCTCATCTGCCGCAGACCAGAAACGGTTATGAAAATAAATTAAAATGGAGGTTTGAATGAGCAGGAAAATTATGCAGGCAATGGTCTGATATTTTTTCATTTGATGTTATAATGAGGCCTGTTTACGGAACCTATCTTATCACATATCACATAAAAAAGTTTTATACGCTCCGATGAATCGATTTCTTAAAATCACCGCGACTGCCCTTTTCTTTATCTTTGCCGCGATCTATTTTCACCTTCCCCTCGAGACTGAGGACATCTGGTGGCATTTGAAGGCCGGCGAGTATATCGCTCAAAATCATCAAGTCCCTTTTTACGATCCCTTCCCTTTCTCGACCGAGATCACGCCCTGGATTTTGACCCAATGGGGCGGAAGCCTGTTCCACTATACTGTTTACCATTTTTTTAACCTGGACGGCCTGCGGATCACGCGCGTTATTTTGGGGCTGATTACTTTTGCCTTGTTCCTCGCCTATTCATCACGTAAAATCCCATTCGTCTTCTCTCTTATATTGGTATTCGTTATCTTCTTCCCAATCGAGGGACGATCTTTTTTGCGGCCGGATTTTTTTAATTTTATTTTCATTCAGATCTTTCTCATCGCCCTGTTCGCCCATCGGGATGCCAAAGACTGGAAACCGCTTTGGGCTATTCCTCTCAGCGGTATTTTCTGGGTGAACATCCACCTCGGAAGTTTTATGTATGGACTTCTGGCCATGGGGATCTTTCTGTTTCACTATCTTATCCAGTATATCCAAGCCAAGAAAGATAATCGAACACAAGAATCCACTGAACTTTTCAGAAAACTCGAGCAACTGGGGGCCATTACCGTTATATATTTGCTTTTTTTCTTTATAACTCCGTACGGACTTGAAGGATTTCTGTATCCTTTTAAAGTCCTTTTCATCAAAGATTATCTGGAATTCGATACGGTTTCCCGAACCATCAGCGAACTTATGCCGCCGATCTTCATACTCAATTGGTATTTTTTCTGGTTTTACGTACTGGGCGCGGCCGCTCTCGCCTGTTTGATCAAATTCAAAACTCACCGCTTCCTGTATGCCCTTCTTTTTGCCTTCGCCGTGTATATGTTCCTCTATAGCGTGCGGGCCGGGGCATTTTTTGCTCTGGTGTGCGGTTATATCATTTCAGAACTGCTCAGTGGCGAAAGATTCAAGCACAAATGGCATTCCCTCAAATTCTCCCGCGCAATCGAGCGGGGGTTATTGCCCGCGATTATCGCAATTTTGCTTATTATGACGATCAGGGGAATCAACACTAAAGTTTATCTGAATGGAAAAACCTACAAGTATCACTTTAATTTGACCAAAAGCCATACCGGCCCCGCGGCGGCACTCCAAGTTTTAGCGGCAAATAAAATAAAGGGTTGGGTATTTAACTCGATGGGGTATGGCGGATATATTTTCTGGCACAGCTACCCGGATTTAAAACCTTTTACTGACAGCCGCTTCAGCGACTTGCCGGCATTTTTTGCCTATATGGCTGTTCAAAAGAATCCTCAGAAGGCATGGCCTATCTTTGAAAAGATCTATCCCGCCGATATTGTGCTTCTGCAAAGCAACCGCCCCCTGGCGGTGAAAGTGGTCCCCTATTTCATGAACCACCCGGATTGGATATTGATCTTTGCTGGAGGCGACAGCCTGTTGTTCGTCAAAAAGGGCAGATTCGTATTGCCGGATGAACTGGCAAACTATCGGGAGAATCTGGAGAAAAAAAATCTTCTCCTGGATGAAATCAACTCGCAGATCCCTGACTATTCGATCCCCGAGAACTTTTTGGCCAAAATCAAAAGGGTCATCTTCCCTCCTCTCCTATATAATGACGAGGAACAGACAGCGGTCAGCCTGTTCAATGTGGGATTAAAAGGAGCGGCATTGGAGAGGATGACAAAATCGCTCAACATGGGTGATGACGTTCTTCCCGGCGGTGTCCTGGAGCAAATGCGGAAAAATATAAAACAAGAAACCAAATAAGCCGGTTAGCGATGAATATCAATAAATTCCTCAAGATATTTTCCACTCTTTCACTCGGCATTTTTATATGCATATTTTTCTTCCTCCCCATCGAGACCGAGGACATCTGGTGGCATTTGAAGGCCGGCGAGTATATCGCTCAAAATCATCAAGTTCCCTATTTCGATCCATTCCCCTTCTCAACCGAGATCACGCCCTGGATCCTGACCCAGTGGGGCGGAAGCCTGTTCTACTATACGGTTTACCATTTCACGGGACTGGACGGCCTGCGGATCGCACGCGTCATCCTGGGGCTCGTTACGTTCGCCATATTTCTCGTCTATTCATCTCGTAAGATCCCGTTCGTTTTCTCGCTTCTGCTGACGTTCGTTATTTTCTTCCCGATCGAGGGAAGGTCCTTTTTGCGGCCGGATTTCTTTAATTTTATCTTCATTCAGATCTTTCTCATCGCCCTGTTCGCCCACCGGGATTCCAAGGACTGGAAACCGCTTTGGGCGATCCCTTTAAGCGGCATTGTGTGGGTGAATGTCCACCTCGGAAGTTTTATGTATGGCGTTTTGCTAATCAGTGTCTTTTTATTTGCTTATCTGATCGAATACATTCAGCAAACATCTGACGCCGTAAAAAAATTCTGGCAACTTCTGCTAGTTTTAGTTGTTTACCTGCTCATTTTTTCCCTGACCCCTTACGGTCTAGACGGATTTTTTCATCCTTTCAAAACGTTGTTCATTAGAGATTACCTTCGATTCGACCTGATCTCAAAAAGCATCAGTGAACTGCAGCCGCCGATCTACCTATTCACACCCTATTACTTCTGGTTTTATGTCTTGGCAGCTGCGTCTATTCTTGTGATCGCGGTCCAGAAACAAAACCGATTCCTCTATACGATCCTTCTGGCTGTCTCTGCTTTTATGTTCCTGTACGGCGTCCGCGCCGGGGCTTTTTTTGCTTTAGTCGCTGGAGCGATGATCGCAGACGGATCATCCAAACTGAATTGGAGACATACTCAACGAACTGCGACCACCCTGATGATCTCATTGATTATCATCATTTCATTTCTAACGTTCCGCGGCCTCAATGTAAAAATCTGGATGAATAATAAAGCCTGGACCCAGCATTTTTCATTAACGAAAAATGCCGACAACCCATCCAAAGCGCTTGACCTGCTCAAAGCTAACCGGATCGATGGGTTGATCTTCAGCGATATGATGTACGGCGGATATATACTTTGGAATGAATATCCGCGAATGCGGCCTTTTGTGGACAGCCGGCAGATCAACACATTCACTTATGAAACATACCTCATGACCAAATCTCGCCCTGAACAGATATGGCCGCAATTAGAGCAACAATTTCAGATCAAAACCGTCTTGTTGGATACAAACAGGACATGGAACGCCAAGATCATAAAATATTTCTTAAAGCATCCTGATTGGTCCCTGATCTTTGTCGATGGCGACTGTTTGTTATTCGTAAAAAAAGGCGCGTTCAAACTGCCCGCTGACCTGGAGAATTTTCAAGAAAATTTAGAACAAAAGAACCTCCGCATCGACCAGATCAACGCCCAGATCCCGGAGTATCCGGTCAAAAAAAACTTTCTCACGCCTATAAGGGAATTTTTCTTTCCAGCTTATTGGTATATCGACAAAGAACAAACCGCAACCAATCTGTTCAACCTCGGCTTTAAAGGCGCGGCCCTGGAACTCATGGGCGAGTCGCTCAAGACGATCGACGATATTCCCTCGCGGAAACTTCTGCACCAGATGCGGGCCAACCTCAAAGAAAAATCCCGCTAAAAAAGAACACCCCGGGGGTGTCTTTGACACCCCCGGGGTGGGATAATTCTTCAGCCGCTTTTAAGCGACCGTGACGTCCTTCGACATATAAACATCCTGGATCGCGTTCAACAATTCAACACCTTCTTTCATCGGCCTCTGGAACGCCTTGCGGCCGGAGATCAACCCCGTACCTCCGGCTCTTTTATTGATGACCGCAGTAGCAACAGCTTCTGCTAAATCGCCAGCCCCGGAAGAAGCCCCGCCGGAATTGATCAAACCGATCTTGCCCATATAACAGTTAGCGACCTGATAACGGGTCAGGTCGATCGGATGGTCGGACGATAATTTTTCATAAACCAATTTGTGCGTCTTGCCGAATTTCAAAACATTATAGCCGCCGTTACAGTTAGGAAGTTTCTGTTTGATAATATCGGCTTCAATCGTGACGCCCAAGTGGTTCGCCTGGCCGGTCAAATCCGCGGCGGTATGATAATCTTTGTCCGCTTGTTTGAACGCGGCGTTGCGGGTATAACACCAGAGAATGGTGAACAACCCTAATTCATGCGCGCGGGCAAAAGCCTTCGCGACTTCCTGGATCTGACGGGCAGATTCATCGGACCCGAAATAGATTGTTGCCCCCACACCAGCCGCGCCCATTTGATAGGCTTGCTCGACGGTCGAGAACATGATCTGATCGAATTTATTCGGATAGGTCAGGAATTCATTATGGTTGATCTTAACGATGTACGGGATCTTGTGGGCGTATTTACGTGATGTAAGCGCCAATACACCTAAAGTGGACGCGACACCGTTACAGCCGCCTTCGATGGCGAGCTTCACGATATTTTCCGGATCGAAATAATCCGGGTTAGGCGCGAAAGAAGCGCCGGCCGAATGCTCGATCCCCTGATCGACCGGTAAAAGCGAAAGATAACCGCTCCCCGCCAAGCGGCCGTGATGGAACAGCCAGCTCAAATGCTTTAAAACATTATTATTGCGGTTCGTGTTGATAAAAATTTTATCTAAATAATCCGCGCCGGGGAGCGTCAGGCTCTCCTTGGGGATCGTTTTGCACGTATGGTCCAAGAGGTTCTTGGCCTCAGCGCCCAGTGTTTTAGCTATGTCGATCATCATTTCTCCTTCCAGTCCCGCCACCTGCCCCGCCATAGGCGGGGTAAACGGGGGCTTTTTTCGTCACCGGTTAAACATAATTAAAATTTAGAATTCTCCGCCGATGCCGCCCTTTTTAAAATATTCATAGCGGTCGATCACCTGCGATTCAATATTATGATCCTTGAACTGCGGATACTGCTCCTTGAAAACCTTGATGACATCCTGATGGTCATCAATGATCTCACTTTCTAAAATCGGCCCGATCATGGTCATCACCGGCCCGATCGCTTTCAAATGGACCGTGCCGATATATCTTATCGAATTCTTCGGGATTGTCAAATTAGCGTTCAAAAGATAATTTTCCAGCGCCTCGAACTTTTCATGCACGCCGATCACCTGCTGGAGATGGTACGCTCCTTCCGGGAGCTGGATAAAATAGTAATAACTGAGCTGCCTTTTCTTCGGATCCTGGCCGAACCGCTCAATGGCCTGCGTCATCTTAACCGGGTAGGCTTTTTCGGTGGCGTCCTCGATAAAGATCACGATGACTTCTTTAAAATTCCCCGGAACCGCTTCAAAGATGACCTTTCCCAAAACAATGCTGTTCTTAGTCTTCTGCAGGTCCGCAAACTGCATGGCGGGCAAAATCGTCATTTTCTCCTGGATCGAAGTGCATCCAGTCAAACTAAAGCCTAATAGCAACAAATAGAAATATTTTTTCAAGCCTGAACTCCCCTAAATTTCCACCCCGGGAATGGATCCACTCCGGGGTGGAAATTTAATTCGGTTTCCTTATGTTTAATTCCACATTCTGAACATCCATCCCGCATTCGATATAACCGAGATGGGCGGTCGATTCCGCCGGGACGTCAATGGTGAATTCCACCCAAGTACCGTGGTTCAATTTAGCATTGTAGGAATATTGCGCCCCCGCCAAGGTCTGCCGCCACTGGTCGTAGCTGATCGCGGGGCCGGGCTCATACTTCTTTCCCCAGCGCATATTTAATTTAATCCCGCTGTAGTCGGCAAAGTTGGGGTTCCCGATATTGACCGTCAACCGGTAACCGCCAACGACCGGCTGAACCTTACGGATCGCGATCAAAAAATATCCGGAGTTCGTATCGATCTTTTGATAAGACTTGGAAACGATATCCAAAACCGCCGTCGAATCATCGAAGGCGCGGATCTGGTCATTAACATTGATCTGCAAGTCGCGAGAATAAACTTCCAACCCGCTTTTCACACCGTCCTGGAATTTATTAAAATTATTTTCGAGCGAGGATTCCATCCCCTGCAAGCGGGACTCGAGGCCGCCGATATAATCCTCGAGCTGCCGAACGCGGCCCTTTAAGGTGTCGATCTCGCCTAAAAGCTCCTCGGCGCTCTGCGCCGCGGCTAAATTCACCGCGGTGATCAAAAACACTGCTGCGATTCCTAATAGTCTGATCTTCTTTATCATGTCGGGTCTCCTTGTTAAAAGTCAAAAGTGAAAAGTCAAAAATACAAGGCAAAAGGCAAAAGTTTAGAGTCGCGCTAGCGACACCACACTTTTGACTTTTTACTTTTTACTTTTGACTTTTGACTTTTAACCTTTCATCAGTTCCTTCTCAACCGCTTCCATGAGCGGCGCGATCGTATTTTCAGAGAAATCAAACCTCAATCCCGCGGTTTTAAAAAGTTCCGGCAAAGGCCGTGAACGCCCCAAGGCCAACGCGTTTCGATAATCACGCAACGCCCGGATCGGATCTTTCTTAGCGCGCAGCCATAACTGCAAAGCGCCGAGCTGGGCGATGCCGTATTCAATATAATAGAACGGGACTTCAAAAATATGCAGCTGGCGGTGCCATAAAAATTTTTGTTCCTCTTCCAAACCGCTCCAGTCGATAAATTGCGCGCCGAAACGGTTATGGATCTCGCCCCATTTCTGCGTACGTTCCTGCGGCGAATGTTTCGGATTTTTATAGATCCATTGCTGAAAGGCGTCGATCGCCGCGACCCAGCCCAAGAGGCACACAATATCTTCCAGATGCGACGTTGTCGAACGCGTCAGGTCTTCATTATTATAAAACACCGTCAGATAATCGTTGCCGAGAAGTTCCATGCTCATCGACGCGACCTCGCAAAATTCCATAGGCGCGTGGCGGTAGGCAAAAAGCGGATGATGGCCGCTCGCGACCGCGTGAAACGCGTGGCCTGCTTCGTGCAAAAGCGTGCGCACATCATCATCAACACCAACCGCGTTCATAAAGATGAACGGCTTGCGCGTTTCCGCCAAGACCGATTGATAACCGCCGGGCGCTTTCCCTTTGCGGCTGGCCAAATCTAAAAGCCCCAGCTTCGCCATTTCGGAAAATTGCGCGCCGAGGTCTTTATCCATTTTCCGAAAAACCGATTCAACCCCCTGAATGAGTATCTTCACATCGTCGAACGGTTTTAAGGCTTTTCGCCCCCAAGGATCGACCCCGGTATCCCACGGACGGAGTTTTTCCAATTTCATTTGCTCGCCGCGGCGTTTAAGGATCTTCGCCCATAAAGGGATCATATGTTTTTCCACGCTGCTGTGATACTGCTCACAATCGGCGGGTGCGTAGTCGAAACGGTGGTAGGCGCGGAATTGATATTCGATAAAATTTTTACATCCAGCATTGCGGGCGACCGTGTCACGCAAACCTAACATCTTATCAAAAAGGCTTTCAAATTTATCCTTCTCCTGCATGCGGCGCTGGGCTGCGGCGCGCCAGGCTTCTTCCCTGAGCCTCCGGTCCGGTTCCATCAAATATTTCGACATCTGGGGGAGGGTATGTTCTTTCCCCTTAAACTGGACTGTCATCGCTCCGCTCACTGTCTGATACTCCTGGGCTAAAAGCGCGACCTGGGTCTGGAAAGGAACATTCTCATCCCTGAACAAGGCAAGGTCTGTTTCGATCTCTTTGTCGTAAATAGCGAACTCCTCAGCATCCGGAGAGAATTTCCTGCGTACTTCTGTATACTTGCGGTTCAGTTGATCATCGAGGGATTTGACGGCAGGCACGATCGTTTCGATAAAATTTTTATAACTCTCCGCGCGGGCCGGGTCATCAGTCTGGCAGGTCATCCGGATATAAAGAACCGAGCCCTGCTGGTCCATCGCTGTTTCCAATTCAGAACGGTCCAAGAGCCAGGCTTTAAGCTCTTCTTTCGAGCGGATCTCCCGGTTCAGAAGCTTCTGGTAAATATTAACAACATCTTCTTTATGAGTGAGCTGAATACTTTCAGGCACGAACTTGCGTTCCTGAAAGCGGGGCAGGTGGTCGAAATTCAATTCTTGGGTTGCGTGGGTCATAATTAATTTTTCCCCCACCCCGGGAGTGGGGAAATTTTCACTCCCGGGGTGAAAAATCGTTTGACAAAATATCATTTTCCATTATACTCATACTTCATTAAATAGCAAATTTATAAAGTCAAAAATCAAAAGGGTGAAGTTATGAAAACGTGTATTGTCTGCGGCAAGGGAGCTATCCCCGGCAACAAATATAAAAGACGCGGTATGATCAAGCGTAAAGGCGGCGCCGGTTCCAAGATCGTCGGGAAAACACTCCGCCGTTTCCTTCCCAACCTTCAGAAAGTCAAGATCAATCTCAAAGGCACGGTCAGACGCCAGTTAGTTTGCACCACCTGCATCAAAAGCGGTAAGATCATCAAAGCTGCTTAATTAGCCCGCTTTAGCCCGCCTGTCTGATATCTTTCAATTTAATTTGCGCGGTAGGGGCTTTATTGTAGTCATCCACGGTAAGAGTATAGGCTAGGTCTATCTTCTCCCCCAGACGGACAAGGTCTCGGTACTTTCCCATCCCAAAGCCGACAGCTGAAATAGCTGCCTGGCCGTTACTCACCCAAAATTTCAAAGTATCTTTTCCTAACACCATCGGCGGGCTTTTCACGGTCAGGTTGCGGGAGCAGAAAACCGGTGATGGGTTGCCTTCCCCATAAGGTTCCAGCGTATTAATAACTTTAATTAAGTCCATATTCAAATCCGAAAGCGACAGCTCGCAGTCGATCTTGACGGACGGGATCAAATTCTGTTCCTGCAGCACCCCTTCGGCGAATTTATTGATCATTTCACGGAACGAATCAATGTTCTCTTCGCGGATCGTCAATCCGGCGGCGGATTTGTGGCCGCCGTATCCTTCCAAAATCTCTGAACAATAGGTCAACGCTTCGTGCAGATGGAATCCGTCAATCGAACGGGCGGACGCTGTCCCCAATCCTTCTTTGATCGAGATCACAATCGACGGACGGTAATATGTCTCCGTAATGCGTGAGGCTACAATTCCTAAAACCCCTTTATGCCAGCCTTCTTTGCCGACGACAATCACCTTATGGTCTTTAAAGTTCACCTCCCTCTCAACGATGCTAAGCGCTTCCTGCGCGATACTGCGCTGCATTTTCTGCCGCTGGGAATTGTGTTCGTCCAAAGAACGCGCCAACGCGTACGCTTCTTCGTCATTATCCGACAAAAAAAGCTGCAGCGATGTTTGGGCGGAATCCATTCTCCCTGTCGCGTTGATGCGCGGGCCTAAAATAAATCCAACATAATGCGGCGTAATGTCTTTTCCTTTGATCTTGGCGACATCCAAAAGCGCGGCCAACCCCTTATTCTGTGTGTCGCGGATCCTGGGCAAACCTTCTTTGACAAAAATCCGGTTCTCTCCCCGCAACGGCACAACGTCGGCGATCGTTCCGAGCGCGACAAGATCCAAAACATCAGCGGGAATTTCCCCCAGAAACGCATGAATAAATTTTGCCGCTAATCCCACCGAGGCAAGATTCTTATACGGATACGTGCAATCCTTTCTTTTCGGATTCACAACCGCGACCGCTTCCGGGATCCCTTCAACCGGCGGTTCATGATGGTCAAAGATCACCACATCAATCCCGCTCTTATTTAAATTCTTAACCTCACTATGCGCGGTGATACCGCAGTCAAGCGCGATCAAAAGGGTCGCGCCCTGCTCTTTCGCGAGATCGGCGATCTCATGATTCAAACCATAGCCATCCGTCATCCGGTGCGGGATATAATTAATGATTTTCATCCCCTGCTTCCGCAAAACCTGTGTCATCAGAGCGGACGACGTCACACCATCCACGTCATAATCGCCAAAGACCACGACTGTTTCCTTACGTTCCTGAGCCTGCCGGATTCGGGCAACAGCTTTATCCATATCTTTTAACAAGAACGGATCGCTCAGATTCGACAGATCTCCCGCCAAAAATTGCGCGGCCTCTTCTCTATCCACGATACCGCGATTGATCAAAAGCTGGGCGATGATCGGGTGGATATTAAGATCATTGCTCAAACGAACTTGCAGCTGAGGATTGGGGGTGGGGAGTAACCAGCGTTTTGCAAGAGTAAGCATAGTCATAAAGTCAAAAGTTAAAAGTACAAAACAAAAGTCAAAAGTTCAAGGCCGCGTTAGCGGCACCACATTTTTGACCTTTGACTTTTAACTTTTGACTTTCTCCTACATCTTTTTCGGCGCCGAAACGCCCAGAAGTTTCAGCCCGTTGGCCAAAACGATCCGCGCTCCCTCGATCAGGGCAAGGCGTTCACCGGACAACTGAACATCCTGGTCCACGACACGGTGCTTGTCATAAAAACGGTGAAACAGGATCGCCAGTTCCTGCAAATAATTCGCCAAGGGATACGGATCCAGTTGCTTGTGACAAATACTAAGCGCTTCAGGGAAAAGGCCGAGTTTTTTGATCAGGTCGATCTCTTCCTCTTCTTTTAGTTTGGAAAACGGGGCATGGCTCTTTTGAATTCCCAATTCGTGCGCCTTGTCCCAGATGCTGTAGATCCGGGCATGGGCGTATTGAATATAAAAGACCGGATTTTCCGGCGTTTCCTTTTTAGCCAATTCCAGGTCAAAATCCAAATGCGCGCTGATCCGCCGCATTAAAAAAAAATAACGCGCCGCGTCCACGCCGACCTCGTCCATAACCTCCCGCAGGCTGATGTATTGCCCGCGGCGGGTCGACATCGACATCGGCTGACCGTTACGGTAAATGGTCGCCAGCTGAACAATTAAAACATCGAGATCGTCGCGGTCATAACCCAGAGCCTCCACGACCGCTTTAATACGCGGGATATAACCGTGATGGTCCGGTCCCCAGATGTTGGCGACTTTCTTGAACCCGCGTTTAAATTTATTCTGATGATAAACAATGTCCGGCGTTAAATAGGTGTAATTCCCGTCGCTTTTTTCGACCACGCGGTCCTTATCGTCGCCGAAATCCGTGGACTTGAACCACAACGCGCCTTCTTTCTCATACAGAAATCCTTTTTCTCCCAAAAAATCCAGCACCGCCTGGATCGCCTCGGGTGTCGCGATCTTCGATTGATGCGACCAGACATCGAAATGAACGCCAAAATCATCTAATTCTTTTTTAATGATAGCGAGTAAATAATCGACGGCGAATTGACGGATGTGATCGGCCTTGCTGTCCAGTTCCTGCGGCTTCTTAACTTTATTCTTATCGATATAAATCTGCGCCATGTCGCGGATATAATCGCCCTGGTAACAATCTTCGGGAAAAATAATTTTCTCTCCGAAGATCTCGCGGGCGCGCAGATCAACGGATTTCCCTAAAATATTGATCTGGTTCCCCTCATCGTTCACATAAAATTCTTTGGTCACATCAAATCCGATGAACTTAAGGACATTTCCCAACGCATCGCCGACCGCTCCCTGCCGGGCGTGCGCGACACTCAAAGGCCCGGTGGGATTCGCGCTGACGAATTCGATCTGGAATTTTTCTTTCTTGCCGGTGTCCGATCTGCCAAAATGCTCCCCTTCTTTCAGAATATGCGCGAGGGTGGCGCCGAATGCCTGCTTGGAAAGATAAAAATTAATAAAACCGGGCTTAACTACTTCAATTTTCTCAACCGAATCCTTAAGCGCGCCTTGGGCAATGCCTTTGCGGATGGATTCGACCAAAACAAACGCCACCTCAAAAGGCGGCTTCTTGACCAGTTTGGTCAACTGCATGGCGATATTGGAAGAAAATTCACCGAACTTTTTATCAGCCGGTGTGTCCAGAAGGACCTGCGGAGTTTCGGGAAGATCTTTATAACATTCTTTGAGGGAATCGGAGAGGACGGCTTTTAACTGCTCTTGGAAATGCGATAGCATGGGAACGGCGGTTTCTCTTTAAACCTTTGCAAAGACTTTTTTGGCATCCTGCCAAAGATACTCAAGTCCGTAAAAACCCCGCGTCTGCTTCTCGAATACGTGGACAATGATATGCCCGAGATCGATAACGATCCAGCGGGCGTCCCGCGCTCCCTGCATCTTGGGCACGTTGACGCCCTCGGATTCCAACTCTGCCTCAATACCGTCAGCAATGGCCTTCACGTGCCGATCAGAATTCCCGGTACAGATAACGAAGTAATCGCAAAAATTTGCGACCTTGCGCATATCCAGGATCGTCACTTCGGTAGCTTTCTTATCGAGAGCAAATCCTGCGATGGATTTTGCAAGATTCAAAGATGTAGAAACGACTCTTTTAACGATACGACTGCAACCTTTCGACTCCTGCCTGCCGGTCGCCGCTTTGCGGGATCCCGCCGAAGGCGGTGACAGGCAGGAATTACTTCTTTAATTTAGCGGCTTGATCTTTGCTTAAAATTCTCCAGCATTCATGGGTGCCGGCTTTGGATTTTGCAACCGCGAAAAATCTGCCGCTTTTGTTCTTCACGGTATAATCGGCGGTCTTGAATTTTCCCTTGGTCTTCACATCATAGAATTCTAATTCTGCTGCTGCCATAGGTCTCTCCTCCTTTGGAAAGATTAGTACCGTGTTTCCTAAATTATATTAAGAAGAACACGGTACAATACTGCGTTCTCCAAACATTATATTTAGGTAACGCAGTATTAGGGTTAAATAATTACGGACAGTCTAGCCAATAATTTTAGGATTGTCAATCCTTGTTTTCCTTAAACATACATAAATTACCATAAGGAGAAACAAGGATTAGTCCCAACTTCCTCTAAAACCGATCATGGAAAGTTGGGACAATCCCTCTTTTCCTAAAATATTCCTAAAATATTACTCAATAATCATCAAGATGAAATTGGGATTAGCTCTGATTTCCTCTTAATGCTAATGATTTCATTTAAGGAAAATCAGGACAACTTCTGTTTTCCAATATTACTTATCAACAATGATCTTTTCAAGACTCTTTTGCTGTTCATCCGTGATCGGGCCAACGACCGCCAGGTTGAAACGGTCTTCGTTCAAAACTTCACTCGCCAAACGCTTCACGTCCGCCGCCGTCACCGTGTTGATCTGCGCCACAATATCTTTCAACGTGCGGATCTTGTCAAAGGCGATCGTCTCTTCCCCGATCCAGAGCATATGCTCCATGGTCTCTTCCATCGCGAGCATCAGCTGGCCCAGCGTATAATCCTTGGCGCGGCGCAATTCATCCGCGGTCACGGCGCTGCGCTTGATACGCCGCAATTCAGAAATAATAACCTCGGCCGCCTGAACGATCTTATGATTATCCACGCCGGCGCGGATCAAAAAAATCCCGGTGTCCTTATACGCCTTGGCGCCGCTTCCGATCGAATACGCGAGGCCTCTCTTTTCACGGATCTCATTGAACAAACGGCTCGACATATTCCCGCCGAGGATGACGTTCATTACACTTAGAACATACCGGTCCTTGTGGCCTTCTTCCAAACCAAGCATGCCGAGTGCCAGGTGCATCTGCTCGATATCTTTTTTAAAAAACTGCGCCCTTGGTTTGCTCTGCGAATTGTCCGCCTCCACAAAACCTTCCACGCTTTTGGCGGAAATGCCTTTAAGGCGCTTTTCCACCATTTTGACGAGCGCGTCATGGTTCAAATGCCCGGCGGCCGAGATAACCACATTGCTGGGCGAATAATAATCCTCATGGAACTGCCGCAAATCATTGTGCGTCATCGCACCGACCGTCTCAGGCGTCCCGGCCAGATTTTTGCCTAACGGATGGTTCGGCCACATCAGTTTGTCTAAGATCTCCATGACAATATACTGCGGCAGGTCATGATACATTTTAATCTCTTCTGTAATGACTCCGCTTTCCTTTTCCACATCTTTCTGCGCGATCTGCGGGGCAAAAACCATGTCCGACAAAACATCGAATGTCGATGACAGATGCTTTGCCGGGATCTTGGCGTAATAACAGGTCTGCTCTTCGGAGGTGAACGCGTTCAGCGCGCCGCCGATCCCTTCAATATTCTGTTTGATCTCTTCGCAGGAATATTTTTTTCCGCCTTTGAAAACAATGTGCTCCAAAAAGTGCGCCGCGCCTTTTAAACGGTCGACCTCATATCGGCCGCCCACGCCGATCAAAATGCCGATCGCGACGCTGTCCCTGTCCTTCATCGGATACGTGACGATCCGTAAACCGCTCGTTAATGTTGTTTTGGGATACATAAATTTAATAACCAAATTCCAAGATACAAACAAATTGCAAATCACAAAATACAAATTACAAATCTTAAACTAATTGGATGTTGTAGTTTGTAATTTGTTTGACTACATTCAACCGGGAAGTGCAACGTTTGAGGTAAAAGCTTCATAAGGTGTTTTGAAGTTGAGACACTTCCGTGGTCTATGATTTAGACGGTTTTCGATTTGTTTAACCTGTTCTTTGGTAATCTTAGCAATATCGGTCTTTTTGGGCAAGAAGCGTCTGATCAAACCGATCGTGTTCTCAACGGAGCCCTTTTCCCAACTGTGATAAGGATTACAAAAATATGATCGCGTGCCCAGTATTTTATTGATTCGTTCATGCTCAACGTTTTCTGAACCGTTGTCATAAGTAATCGTTTTTCTTGCATATTGGGGAAGCCGTCCTAATCGGCGATTGATGGCGTTTGAGACAGGACGCGCATGTTTGGCTTTTACTTTGGCCAACTTTGTATATCTTGTTTTACGTTCCAGAATAACAACCAGTGACGCCTTTGATGCTCTTGAGATGACCGTGTCTGATTCCCAATGACCGATTTGTTTACGTTTATCAATATGCTTGGGTCTTAGATCAATGGATACACGTCGTGGAATATGTAACTTTTTATGTTTACGCGAATGCCCTCTGGGACGGCGTTTACGATTGGCCCTGGGCAAATAGATTTTTAGGTTCATTGTTTTCAATGTTCTTTTGTCATAGATGAATTGGTAAATGGCTTCATGGCTGACCCTTAAGTCAGGATAGAGCTCATTAATCTTCCCGGATATTTGTTCGGGTGACCATCCTTGCTTGAGTTTGCGGATCACATATCGCTTGATCTGCTTGTTTTTCAGCCTTGGTCTTTGGCCTGATTCTTGTTTACGATCTTTGGCTCTGGTGTGGGCCTTATGAGATAAATAAACATCATAGATCCCACTGCCATTACGCCGGATTTCCCGTGAGATCGTACTTTTGTCCCGGCCTATTTGCCGGGCAATCTCACTGCGAGCCAAGCCTTTTGCATGTAAATGAGCGATTAAATCCCGTTCGTCTTGCGTAATCTGTTTGTATGGTTTGTGCATACACTAAGGATATCCTTTCTCCCTTAGCGTTGCACTTCCTTATTGAACTCGTGTCCCGTTTTTTCAGCGACAGTGACCTCAAGCAGAAGGGTTAATTAACTTTAGGCT